>DATAUO010000097.1:0-16495 GCA_036268215.1 Steroidobacteraceae bacterium | reverse complement strand
GTCCTGGTGAAGGAGGGGCTGCAGGCGCCCTTGGCGGACGAGACCCGCATTCTGTATGTGTCGCCGCTGAAGGCCCTGTCGAACGACATCCAGCGCAACCTGGAGGCGCCTCTGGAAGGCATCCGCGGGGAGCTGGCGGCGCTCGGACTTCCGGACGTGGAGATCCGCGCCGCGGTGCGCACGGGCGACACCTCGCAGTCGGAACGCGCGGGGATGCGGCGCAGGGCGCCGCAAATCGTGGTGACCACGCCCGAGTCCTTGTACATCCTCCTGGGCTCGGAGTCGGGACGCACGATGCTGTCGACCTGCCGCACCGTCATCGTCGATGAGATTCATGCCATCGCGGGCAACAAGCGCGGAGCGCATCTGGCGCTGTCGCTCGAGCGGCTGCAGGCCCTCGCCGCGCGGCCGTTGGTGCGCATCGGGCTTTCCGCGACGCAGAAGCCCATCGAGGAGGTGGCGCGCTTCCTCACCGGCAAAGCGGCGGCCGCCGAATCCTGCGCGATCGTCGACAGCGGTCACTTGCGCCGCCGCGACCTCGCCCTCGAGCTGCCCCCCATGCCGCTCGAGGCGGTCATGTCCGGCGAAGCTTGGACGCAGGTGTACGACCGGCTCGCCGAGCTGGTCCGCGAGCACCGCACCACGCTGGTGTTCGTCAACACGCGCCGTCTGGTCGAGCGGATCGCGCGTCATCTGTCCGAGCGCATCGGCGAGGAGAATGTCGCCGCGCATCACGGGAGCCTCTCCAAGGACCGGCGCTTCGATGCGGAGCAGCGGCTGAAGCGCGGCGAGCTCAAGGTGTTGGTGGCGACCGCGTCGCTCGAGCTGGGCATCGACATCGGCGACGTCGATCTGGCCTGTCAGATCGGATCGACGCGCACCATCAACGCGTTCCTCCAGCGCGTGGGGCGGGCCGGCCACTCGGTCGGCGGGACGTCCAAGGGGCGATTGTTCCCGCTGTCGCGCGACGAGCTGGTGGAGTGCACGGCGCTGCTCTACGCGGTACGGCGCGGCGACCTCGATCACCTCACGGTGCCCGGGAATTCCATCGACGTGCTCGCGCAGCAGATCACCGCGGAGGTGGCGGCGCGGGAATGGCCGGAGGACGAGCTGTTCGAGCTGATGCGCGGCGCCTATCCCTATCGCAACCTCGAGCGCCGCGACTTCGACGATTGCGTACGCATGCTCGCCGAGGGCTTCAGCACCCGGCGCGGCCGCCGCGCGGCGCTCCTGCATCACGATGCCATCAACAAGATGCTGCGCCCGCGCAAGGGCGCGCGGCTGACTGCCATCACCTCCGGCGGCGCCATTCCCGACAATGCCGACTATCGGGTGCTGCTCGAGCCCGAGGGCACCCTCATCGGCAGCGTGAACGAGGATTTCGCCGTCGAGAGCCTGCAGGGCGACATCTTCCAGCTCGGCAACAACTCCTATCGGATCCAGCGCGTGGAGCGCGGCACGGTGCGCGTGGAGGATGCGCACGGCCAGCCGCCGTCGATCCCGTTCTGGCTGGGCGAGGCCCCCGGAAGGTCCGGCGAGCTGTCCGCGGCCGTGTCCGATCTGCGTAAGGAGATCGAGCGCAGGTTGACCCAGGTCGAGGAATCCCCGCCGCCGACGGCGCCCGATACGGGGATGCAATCCGCCATGGAGTGGGCGATCCAGGCTGCCGGAATCGACGCGACGGCCGCGCGCCAGCTGATCGAGTATCTCGCCGCCGGGCGGGCGGCCCTCGGGTGCCTGCCCTCGCTCGACACCGTGGTGTTCGAGCGCTTCTTCGACGAGTCGGGCGGCATGCAGCTCGTGATTCACTCCACCTTCGGCAGCCGCGTCAATCGCGCCTGGGGCCTCTCATTGCGCAAGCGCTTCTGCCGCACGTTCAACTTCGAGCTGCAGGCGGCGGCCACCGAGGACAACATCGTGCTGTCCCTGACCCATGCGCACAGCTTCGAGCTCGCGTCCGTGGCGCGCTACCTGAGCCCGAACACGGTGCGCGATGTCCTGGTGCAGGCCCTGTGCGCCGCACCCATGTTCGAGGTGCGCTGGCGCTGGGACGCGGGCATCTCCCTGGCGCTGCCGCGGTTCCGCGGCGGCAAGAAGATTCCGCCGCAGATCGCGCGCATGAACGCCGAGGACCTGCTCGCGTCGGTGTTCCCGGACCAGGTGGCGTGCGCCGAGAACCTCCCCGGCGAGATCGAGATTCCCGATCATCCGCTGGTGCAGCAGACCATCCGCGACTGCCTGGAGGAGGCGATGGACATCCATCGCTTCGAGGACGTCCTGCGCGGCCTCGAGAGCGGCGCGATCCGCGCCGTCGCGTGCGACCTGACCGAGCCGTCGCCGCTCGCGCTGGAATCGCTCAACGCGCGGCCGTACGCATTCCTGGACGATGCTCCGCTCGAGGAGCGCCGCACCCAGGCGGTGATGAGCCGCCGCTGGATCGATCCCGCCTCCGCGGCGGACATCGGCAAGCTGGATCCCGAGGCGATCGCGCGCGTGCGCGCGGAGGCATGGCCCGATTCGGCGAGCGCCGACGAGCTGCACGACGCGCTGCTGTGGCTCACGTTCATGACGGATGAGGAGGTGCGGCGTAATCCCGCATGGCCGGCACTGATCGAGGAGCTCGTCCGGCATGGGCGGGTGATGCAGGCAGGGGCCGCGGCGACCTCACGGCATCCGCAAGCGATCTGGATCGCGGCGGAGCGGCGCGCCTTGTTCGAGCCGCTGCCGCCGACCGAGGAGTCGCTGGTGGAGATCGTGCGCGGCCGCCTCGAAGGCTCGGGACCGGTCACCGTGGCCGAGCTCGCGGCGGCCCTCCACGTCACGCCGTCGGCGATCGCGATCGCCTGCGCCGCGCTCGAGCGCGAAGGTTTCGCGATGCGCGGAAGGTTCGATCCGGGCGCCCTCGAGGAGCAGTGGTGCGAAAGGCGCTTGCTGGCGCGCATCCACCGGTACACGGTCAAGCGGCTGCGCGCCGAGATCGAGCCCGTACAGGCGCGCGAGCTCGTGCGGTTCTTGAGCGAGTGGCAGCGGGTGCTGCCGGAGTCGCGGATGCAGGGATCGGACGCGCTCGCGGCGGTGCTGACGCAGCTGGAAGGGTTCGAGGCGCCGGCGGCGGCCTGGGAGAGCGAGATCCTGCCCGCGCGCATCAGCGAGTACGAGCCGCAATGGCTGGACGAGCACTGCCGCGCGGGGCGCGTCGTGTGGACGCGGCTCGGGCCCCGGGATGCGCCGCAGGGCGACGACGGCGAACGCGGCCGGGGCGCATCGCCCGTGCGCTCCACGCCGATCACCCTGCTGGCCCGCCGCAACGTTGCGAACTGGTCGGCGGGTGTGCGGCAGTCGGGCTCGGCGCATCTCACGTCGAAGGCGCGCGCGGTGGCTGATTTCATCAAAGAGCATGGCGCGTCGTTCTTCGACGAGATCGCGGAGCACGTCGGCATGCTGCCGGTCGAGGTCGAGGAGGCGCTTGCCGAGCTGGTCGCGCTCGGCATGGTGAACTCGGACAGCTTCGCCGGTCTGCGCGTGCTGCTCATGCCGAGCGGCCGCCGCGGGGGCCGCCCCGCCTCGTTCTCGGGCCGGCAAAAGCGGCGGCTCGCCCTGTTCGGCATGGCGGATGCCGGCCGCTGGGCGCTGGTGCGCAGGCCGCTCGGGGCGGCGACCGAGCGGCACTCGGACGAGGCCGTCGAGCAGATCGTGCGCACCCTGCTCAAGCGGTGGGGGATCATTTTCTGGAAACTGCTGCAGCGAGAGGCGTCGTGGCTGCCGCCATGGCGCGACATCCTGTTCTGCTGCCGCCGTCTCGAGGCGCGGGGCGACATTCGCGGCGGCCGCTTCGTCGCCGGGTTCTCCGGCGAGCAATACGCGACGCCCGAGGCGATCGGCCTTTTGCGCGACGTGCGCCGCAAGCCGCAAGACGGCAAGCTGATTTCCGTCTCCGGCGCCGATCCCTTGAACCTGCTCGGCATCGTCACGCCGGGCGCGCGGCTCGCCTCGCTCGCCGGCAACCGGCTGCTGTATCGCGACGGAGTGCCCATCGCGACGTACGCGGCGGGCGAGGTTCAGTTCGTCGTGGATGGGATGGACGAAAAGGAGAAATGGGATGCGCAGGCCGCGCTCCTGCGCAAGCACGCGCCGGTGAGCGTGGACGGGATGGCGTGACAGGCTCGGGAAGGTGACTTGGACGCGGATGCGCCGCAAGGGCCGAGCCGGGCCTCTATTGAAGCTTGAATTGCCGCTCCATATTGCCTTCGATATCGGCTCTCGACAGCGAAGGGCCCAATCCCGTGTTGCGGTAGTAGAGGGCCTTCAAAAAGGCCAGATCGCCGGCCGTCATCGCCTTGGGCGGTTCACGCGTACCGCAGCTCGATGACATCAAATCCAGAATGCTCGGCAGCGGATCGCAGTGGTCCGGCGATTGCGCCACCGACAAGGTCAACATCGCCAGATAGTCGGCAAGCGTCCCGATGGCGTGGCTGCCGGCCCTGGTCGTGTCGACGATGAGGATGACGATGCCGATGCCGATCCCACTGCCGCTGCCGCCGCCCAAATGCGTTCCCAAAGTGCCCATTGCGGCGTAATGCGGGGTGATTTGCGGCCAAACGGGCCAAACCTCGAGCCCCACGGATGCCACGTCGGTATTCAGGACCACGGCGCCGCCGCTCGTCGTCATGTACCAGCCCTGGATCGCATGGTCGCTTCTGAACGCTATCAGCTCCTTCGTGCCTCCCGTATATCGGTTGCGAAAGGCAACGATCGCCCATTTCCTGACCGCATCCATTTTCTCCTCGGGGGTGCTCGTGAAAATCATCTGCACGTTGGCTTTGCATTGCGGGTCCGATTGCACGGGCGCGCCCACATAAGCGGCAAGCGCGCGAAGTCGCGCTGTCACGAAGGCGTCGTATTCCGGGGTGAGCCCGGCGGTCTGCGGGCATATGCTCTGCCTGCCTCCGCGCCAACGCGCCAAGTTGCCCGTCGTGCCGGTATTCACGTAGTGCACGGTGGCATGGTGCATTATGAATTGGCTCAGGCTTTCCCCCGCCAGCTCCTGATCCGTCGGAGCGGCCGGGGCCGTCACGGTCACGGCGGGGCTGTCGGGAATCTGTGCGCCCGCCGCCGCAGGCCATCCAAGCGCTGCCGCAATTGCGGCGAATACGATCCGTCGGACTCCGTGCTTGCTTGCGCGCGGCATCGGCGATTTGCGATCAAATGAGCATTCCATGGTGCCCGGCTCCTGGTACCTCGACGACTCCCATCATTCCCGGTGATCGTCGGCAGGCTCGACTGCATTTTACGCCCGGGCAGGTCGCTTCAGAAGTACCTGCAGGTCCTCGTGACGGCCGCAATGGCCAATTGCGGGCTTTGCGGGCGCTCTTGCCGAGCGCACGTCGGTGCCGGCGAGGCTCGTTGCCGACTCATCAGCCTGTCATGATCGTGCGCTAGACTGTGCAGGTCTTTCATTGGGGGGCGCTCGTGAAAGGACGAATACTCTTGGCGGGGATCCTGGTGGGGGCGCTCGCGGATCACGGCGCCAGGTCGCGCTAGGCTGCGGTCCGGTTGCTTCTCCCGCGCATTTGCCTGATCACGCTGGTGTCCTGCGCATTCGCGCGGACCGCATCCGCGCGAAGTCCCGAGCACGATCCGTGCAGCCGCCCGGCACCGGGCGCCGAAGTGACCGAACCGCGCGAGCTGCGCAGCGATCATGGAGTTCTGAAGGTCGATCTCAGCATTCACAACCACCGTGAGCGCGACGGCTCGGTGCGCTATTGCTATCTGCTTCCCGACGGAAGCGAGTCTCCGGCGCTGCGGCTGAATCCCGGCGACCTGTTGGTTCTTCACTTGACCAACGATCTCACCGATGCCGAACCATCCTCTCCGTCCGCGTCCGCGTCCGCGGCTGCGTCCGCGTCGGGATCGAATGCGGCGCCTTCCTTGCCGGGCGCGCACTCTCACGGGACGCACTCTCCGGGAACGCGCGTGCCCGACCCCTGTACGAGCGGCGCGATGACGCCGGTGTCGACCAATCTTCACTTTCACGGCCTCACCGTGCCGCCCGTGTGCCATCAGGACGAAGTGCTGCGGACCTCCGTGCAGCCCGGCGACGCGCCTTTTGAATATCGCTTCAGGGTTCCCGCGGACGAGCCGCCCGGACTCTACTGGTATCACCCCCACATTCACGGGTTTACCACCCGCCAGGTCCTTGGCGGAGCGTCGGGTCCCATGATCGTCGAGGGCTTGGAGAGGGCGACGCCCGAGGTCGCGGGATTGCCCGAGCGCCTCCTCGTGATCCGAGACCAGGATCTCGTGAATCCCGCTGCGCCGCCCTCGAAATCCGAGCCCGTGGTACCGAGAATGCTCATCGACCGGGATGGCGACGCCGCCAACAACGCAACCGGCTTTGGCAAGCCCGCCAAGGACCTCTCCGTCAACTTCGTTCCGGTCCCGTACCCGGACTATCCGCCGGCGATCATCCGCATGCGACCGGGCGAGCGCCAGCTCTGGCGCGTGGTCAATGCTTGCGCGGTCACGTACCTGAACCTCGCGGTGATATTCGGCCACGCGCCGCAACGGCTCGGGCTGGTGGCGATCGACGGCGTGCCGATGAACGCGCCGCTGGGCCGGTCCGCGCCCGTGACCTGGGTGGATCACATCGGAGTGCCGCCCGGCGCCCGCGTGGAATTCATCATGGAGGGACCGTCCGCCGGGTCCCCCGCGCTCTTCGTCACCCGGACCGTCGACACGGGCCAGGGCGGCGAGAACGATCCGAACCGGGCGCTCGCCACCATCGTCGCGGCATCCGATGCGCCGGAGCCGCAATCGAAGCTGCCGGCGTTCTCGAGACCATTGCCGCCGCCCGCGCTTCCTTGGCTCGGCGAGGCGAAGCCGGTCAGGACCCGACGCTTCTACTTCTCGGAAAAACTCAGGGATCCAAAGAATCCGAACAGCGCGACCGATTTCTACATCACCGAGGAAGGCAAGGTGCCCGCGCCGTTCGATCCGACGGCCGCCGCCCCCGACATCGTCGCCCGCCAGGGCGACGTGGAGGATTGGATCGTCGAGAACCGCTCGACCGAGCTGCACGCCTTCCACATCCATCAATTGCATTTCATGCTGGTCGACTGGTCGGGAATCTCCGTCAACGAGCCCTTCCTGCGGGACACGGTCAACGTGCCGTATTTCAAGGACCAGATGCTGCAATATCCGAGCGTGCGATTGCGAATGGATTTTCGCGATCCCAATACCATCGGAACCTTCGTGTATCACTGTCACCTCCTCGAGCACGAGGACGGCGGCATGATGGGGACGATTCGCGTCGAGCCGGCCGGCGCGCCGCCACGATAGAGCCGGCGTCGATCGTGTCGGAGGATGCCTACGCGTGAACGCGGAGGATGACTACGCGCCGAAGCACGCGAGCCGCGCGGGGTTCACACAACGATCAAGGACCTGAAATAAGACCTCCGCACGATGTGTGGCGCTCGCTTGGTGCGATTGCCTTACACATCCGAGGAGGTTGCATGAAGAACGATAGCTGGGTGTCGCCCACGCGACATGGGTTTCGCATGGCGGCGGCGTCGCTCGCCATTCTGCAGATGTCGGCGGGTCCGGTGGTGCTGGCCGCATCGCAAGCGCCGCCATTCGGCGGCCTCTGGAATTACGGCGCCGATCGAAGCGGCGAGACCGCGACGCCGATCAAGCACGTCATCGTGATCATCGGGGAAAACCGCAGCTTCGACCATGTGTTCGCCACCTATGTCCCCAAGCGCGGCCAGACGGTCCACAATCTTCTGAGCGAGGGCATCATCAAGCTCGATGCCAACAAGAACGCGATTCCGGGACCGAGCTTCCACCGGGCTCAGCAGCTCTCGGCCGCCGACAGGGGCGGGCAGGACGGCTTTCTCTTGAGCCCTCCGAAGCAGGAATTTCCGGGCAATAAGCTTCCTGCACCGGAAGTCGGCGGCCCCTCCGGGGCGCAGGGATACTTCACACCGAGCTCGGCGGCGTATACGACGGTCGCCTGCGGCACCACCGCCGCAAACGGGAAGACCACCACCAACTACCTCGATCCTGCGGCGTGCGCCGCGCTGACCGAGAACGGCCTGCCGGACGCTCCCGACGCCAACGGCCTGACCTATTACCAATCGCTGGCCTCCGGCGGCACCCGCCAATACAGCTACACACCCGACCTGCGCGTCGTCAACTTCGCCGGTCTGCCAGCCGGTCCCTTCCAGCTCACCAATGGCACGAATTCGGCGACGCCCGGCTACAGCCTCACGTACACGGACTACAGCGCCAGCCCGGTCCATCGCTTCTACCAGATGTGGCAGCAGCTCAACTGCAGCCTCGAGCACGCCTCCTGGGACAATCCCTCCGGTTGCAACGGAAATCTGTTCTCCTGGGTTGAGACGACCGTCGGTGCCGGTACCAATGGGTCGACCCAAACGGAGTACGCCGAGGGTTACCATGGCCTTTCCTTCAGCGAGCTCTTCGCATATCCCGCGGGCTTCTCCGCCGCCAACCCGCCGACCGCCGCGCAGTGGACCGCCAGCGACTACGCGCTGTATGACTCCGTCCCGACCACCACGGGGGAAGGCTCGAGCGCCCTCGGCTTTTACAACGTTCAGCAGGGCGATGTGCCGTACTTCAAGAGCCTCGCCGACACCTATGCGATGAGCGACAACTTCCACCAGTCCGTGAACGGCGGCACCGGCGTCAACCACATCATGCTGGGTCACGGCGATACGATCTACTTCAGCGACGGCAACGGCCAACCTCAGGTTCCGCCGCACAACGTCGGCGTCACGACCAGTCCCGCCGGCTACGGGGGGCCGGGCACGATCGACACGATCGAGAATCCGAACCCCGCTCCGGGCACCAACAACTGGTATGCACAGGACGGCTACGGCGAGGACTACAACGCCGGATATCCGTTGACGGACTGGAGCAAGACCCAGCCCAACGGGCTGCCCATCATCTACGGCGGCGGTTCCTACTCCAACTGCTCCGATCGAACGCAACCCGGGGTGGGGCCGATCCTCGACTATCTGAAGTCGCTGCACATCGACCCGCGATGCGAGCCCGGCCACTATTACCTCCTGAACAACTACAACCCGGGCTACTTCGGCAACGGCAACAACGCCTACACGGACCATAACCCGTCCAACACCCCGTTCACCGTGCCGCCCTCCTCGAGACGCAGTATCGGCGACGACCTCAACGACGCGAAGGTCTCGTGGAAGTACTACGGCGACCAGTGGAGCAACTACGTCAATGACCCGTACGGCCTCAATTGGGGCGCCAAGGGTCCGGGCTCGGACGAGTATTGCAACATCTGCAACCCGTTTCAGTACGACACCTCCATCATGTCGAGCCCGGCACAGGTGGCGGCGCACATCCAAGATACCGTGAGCCTCTACGCGGATATCGCCAACGGCACGCTGCCCGCGGTCACCTTCGTCAAGCCGAGCGGATTCGTGGACGGTCATCCGTCCTCCTCGAAGCTCGACCTGTTCGAGGGGTTCGTGAAGAAGATCGTCGACCAGGTGGCGGCGTCGCCGGCTTATACCAAGGACACCGTCATTCTCATCACGGAGGACGAGGGCGGCGGCTACTACGACTCCGGCTACGTGCAGCCGCTCGACTTCTTCGGTGACGGCACGCGCATTCCGCTGATCGTCGTCGCGAACCCGAAGTACCTGCCGCTGCGCGCGGCGGGATACATCTCTCACAAGTACGCGGACCACGTCTCCATACTCAAATTCATCGAGCGCAACTGGAAGCTGCCGCCGGTGACGCGCCGCAGCCGCGACAATTTCCCGAACCCGGTGCAACCGGAGGGCTCGTATGCCCCGGTGAATTCACCGGCGCTCGACGACCTGTTCGACTTCTTCGATTTCCCGTCCCCGCACGGCCTTTTCTAGCGCGCACGGGTTTGCGCCTCGAAGGGCCGCCATTGGGCGGCCTTGTGTGTGTGACCTTCGCTTCCGTCCGGCATCACGATGCGCGGGTCTCGGGGACTCGTCGGCTCGACGCGGCAAACGGCTTCCCTGTAAGCTGTCCCGGTATCGCCGCGCGTGACGCGCCGGCGAGCGTGATCAGAGGGTGAATCGAGCGCATGAGCGAAAAAACGACCGGTGGTGCTCCGCCGCGGCGCGCCGCGCGCCCCGCCCGAAAGCACTTGACGCCGCAGGAGCGGGAGCTCGACACGGAGATGCTGGCGATGCTGGAATGGGCCGCGCGGTACCCGAAGCGATGGCACGACATCGGGGACCTCGAGGCCAGCCGGCAGGCCGCCGAGCTCCTGGCGAAGCGCGGCTTGATCGAGATTCGTCAGCCGGGAAATCAATATCGCATCAAGAAGACCAAGGGCTCCTAGTGCGCGAACCTCATCGCCCGCTTCGGCATGATGGTTTGCGCGTGCAGATTCGAGCTGAGAGCGCTTCGGTGATTTGCGCCCTTCGGTGATTCCGCCGCGGTCTGCCCTCAAGGCAACGGCAAATCCTGCGCCTTCCATCCGCCGCCGAGCGCCTCGACCAGCGCGACGCTGGTCTGCAAGCGTTGCGACAGCACGCTCAGGGCCGTTTGCTCGGCGCTCAGCCGCGTGGTCTGCGCGGCGATGACGCTGCTGTAGGGAACGGTGCCGGCCTTGTACTGATTCAGGGTGAGTTTCTCGGCCTCGCGGGCCGCGGCAACGGTCTTGTCCTCGATCACCGCTTGCTGCTCGAGCACGCGCAGCGTGACGATGTCGTCTTCGACCTGCTGGAACGCGGTGAGCACGGTCTGACGATAGTTGTCGACCGTGACGTCGTGCTGGGCGCGCGCGGCCGAGACCTGCGCGTGCCGCAAGCCGCCGTCGATCAGCGTCTCCGCGAGCGACGGACCCCAGGACCACACCCGGTTCGGGAGGCTGATCAGGTGCCGGAAGGTGTTGCTGCTGTAGTCGTCGGAGCCGGTCAGCGTGAGGTCCGGAAAGTAAGCGGCTTCGGCGACGCCGATCTGGGCGTTGGCCGAGGCGACGTTGCGCTCGGACTCGGCCACGTCGGGACGGCGCTCGAGCAGGGCCGAGGGCACCCCCGCGGGCACCGTCGGCACGTCGGTGCGCATGGTCGAGGCTGCCAGCGCGAACGAGGCGGGCTGCTGCCCGATGAGCACCGCCACCGCGTGCTCCAGTACTCCGCGCTGGATCTTGGCGTTGACCTGCTGGGCCTGGCTCGCGAGCAGCTGGGTCTCGGCACTGACCACGTCGGCGCGCGCCGCGACGCCGAACTTGTAGCGGCTCTCGGTGATGTGCAGCGACTGCGTCTCGGCCTCGACCGTGTCATCCAGCAGCTTTTGCAGCTGGTCCTGTGCGCGCAGCTCGAAGTAGTCCGTCGCGAGCTGGGCCTGGGCGGACAGCCGCGCGGCCGCGAGCGCTGCGGCGCTCGCCTGCGCGGTGGCGCGTGCGCCCTCGGTGGTGCGGCGGATCTTGCCCCAGATGTCGAGATCCCAGCTTCCGGACAGGCCGGCCGTGTCGGTGATGCCGGATTTGTGCAGGAGTCCGAGGCTGCTTCCGGTGCCGCCGCCGCCCGTGCCGGTGGTGCCGGTGCCGGTGGTGCCGGTGCCGCCGGTGCCGGTGCCGCCGGCACCGGTGATCACCGCCGCTCCGGAGCCCCCGCCCGAGAACACCTTCGAGACGCTCGCGCCGATCGTGGGCCAGAAGCCGGCGCGCGCCTCGGAGAGCAGCGCGCGCGACTGATCGAACGCATCCGCGGCGGCCCTGACGGTCTGGTTGCTGATGTCCACCTTCGACTCGAGCTTGTTGAGATCGTCATCCCTGAAGACCTCCCACCAATTGCCGCGGTCGAGCACATCGTTGGGCTCGCTCGGCTTCCAGTCGCCCGCCTCCTTGTAGCTCGCGGCGGCATCGACCTTGGGCCGGTGGTAGTTCGGTCCCACCGCACACGCGGAGAGCAGCGACACGATGGCGATCGTCACCGTCCCGCGCAGGCTGACCTCGCTCATGTGCTGGCTCCCGCGATGCCCAAGCCGGGGCCGCCCATCGGCTCGTGAACCGGACGCTGCGGCGGCGGACTGTATTTACCCTGCTTCAAGTGCTTCCAGTAACGATGTATGTACAGATACACCACGGGCGTCGTGTAGATGGTGAGCAGCTGGCTCACCACCAGCCCGCCGACGATCGCGATGCCCAGCGGGCGGCGCATCTCGGTGCCGTCGCCCGTGGTGAGCGCCAGCGGCAATGCACCGGCGATGGCTGCGCAGGTCGTCATCATGATGGGACGGAACCTCAAGGAGCAAGCGTGGGCGATCGCGGCGCGCGGATCCATGCCGAGATTGCGCTCGGACTCGAGCGCGAAATCGACCATCATGATGGCGTTCTTCTTGACGATGCCGATGAGCAGGAGGATGCCCAGAAGGGCGATGAGGCTGAATTCGCTGCCCGTGCCGAGGAGCGCGAGCAGCGCGCCGAGCCCGGCCGACGGCAGCGTCGACAGGATGGTGATCGGCTGGCTGTAGCTCTCGTAGAGCACCCCGAGCACCACGTAGATGGCGGCGAGCGCTGCAACCAGCATCAGCGGCGTGTTGCTGTTGCTTTGCTGGAAGAGCCGCGCCGTGCCGTAGCTTCCGCCCTGAATGGTCACGGGCACGTGGATCTCGGCCATTTTCTGGTCGATGGCCTTGAGAGCCTTTTGCAGGTTGCCGCCCTCGGGAAGATTGAAGGCAATCGAGGTCGAGACGGACGTGCCCGTGTGGTTGACGCTCACCGGAGTCGTGCTCGTCGAGAAGTGGCTGAACGCCGAGAAGGGGACGACCGTCTCCGCGGACGTGCTCACGGCGGCGCCGGTCGAGGTGTTGCCACGGCCGGAGTTCGCCAGCGAATTGAGCGCCGCGTTGCGCGCGGTATCGGCGGCGATCGAGGCGTTGGTGGAAGCGACCGCGGAGGAGGCCAGCGGCTTGATGACGGCCGTGCCGGCCACCGCCTGGGTCGCCTGCGTACCGCTGACCGCCCCGCCGGAGGTGCTGATGTAGAGCTCCTTGAGCACGTCCGGGTTCTGCCACCACTCGGGCGCCACCTCCATGACCACGTGATACTGCTGCGGGCTGTAGGGATTCAGGATATTGGAGACCTGCGCCTGGGCGAACGCATCGCCCAATGCGTTGTCGATCTGGATCTCCGACAGGCCGAGACGCGAGGCGCTGTCGCGATCGACGATGAGGTCGGCTTCGAGGCCGCCGGGCTGCAGGTCGCTGTCGACATCGGTCAACTCGGTCATGCTTTGCATCGCCTGCCTGAGCTTCTGCGCCCACACGCGCACCTCATTGAGGTCGTCGCCGAGCAGCGTGTATTGATACTCGGAGTTCGCGGAGCGGCCTCCGCCGCCGATGTCCTGGACCGCCCGTAGGAAGGTCTGCACGCCGGACACCCTGGCCAGCTTGGGCCGCAGACGCCCGATGATCCGATCCGCGGAGATCTTCCTCACCTTGAGCGGCTTCAGGGCGATGGTGACGTTGGCGCTCGAGCTCGAGCCCGACGGACCGAACCCGCCGGCGCCGACCGAGCCGGTGATGGTCGCCACCGCGGGATCCGCCTGGATGATCGCGGCGACCTCCTGCAGCTTCTGCTTCATGAGCTGGAACGAGACCGTTGCGTCGCCGCGGATGCCCCCCTGCAGCTGGCCGGTGTCCTGCTCCGGAAAGAAGCCCTTGGGGATGTAGAAATAGAGAAAGCCGTTCAGCAAGATGGTCGCCCAGAAAATCGTCATCATGATGCGGCGATGATTCAAGGCCCAGTGCAGCGAGTTCTCGTAGTTCGCCCGAGTGCGCTTGAAGCCGCGCTCGAATGCCGCGGCCAGGCGCGACGGCTTGCGCGAGCCGGCATGCTCCGGCCGCAGCAGCAGCGAGCACATCATCGGCGTGGTGGTGAGCGAAATCACCAGCGAGATCAGGATGGAGACCGACAAAGTCACGGTGAACTCGCGGAAGATCTTGCCGACGATGCCGCCCGCGAACATGAACGGGATGAACACGGCCACCAGCGACAGGCTCATCGAGACGACGGTGAAGCCGACCTCGCGCGCGCCGAGCAGCGCCGCCTCGATGCGGCTCATGCCGCCCTCGATGTGGCGCGCCGTGTTCTCCATGACCACGATGGCGTCGTCCACGACGAAGCCGGTGGCCACGGTGAGCGCCATCAAAGAGAAGTTGTCGAGCGTGTAGCCGAGCAAATACATCGCGCCGAAGGTGCCGATCAGGGACACCGGCACGACCAGGGCGGGAATGGCCGCCGCGCGGTAGCTGCCCAGGAACATATATACGACCAAGACGACCATGATCACGGCCAGAACCAGCGTCTGCTCGACCTGCCGCAGCGAGGCGCGGATGGTGATGGAGCGGTCGAACGTGACGACCAGGTCGATCTTGGGGTCGATCGAGGCCTTGAGCAGCGGCAGCTCCGCCTTGACCGAGTCGATCATCTCGATGATGTTCGCGCCCGGCTGCTGGTACACGGTGACGAATACGGCCGGTTTACCGTTGTACAAGCCGTAGGTGCGTATGTTCTCCGTCGCACCGTCCTGCATGTCCAGCACCTGGGCCACGTCGCCGAGGCGCACGGCGGCGCCGTGGCGGTTGGCGATGATGAGATCGCGGTAGGGGCCGGCGTCACGCGCGTTGTCGTTGGTGTAGATCTGATAGTGCAGCGAGTCCGACTCGATGGCGCCCTTCGGCGCATTGGCGTTCGCGTTCGAGATCGCGGCGCGCACGTCCTGCAGGCCAATCCCGTATTTGGACAAGGCCAGCGGGTTGATCTCGACCCGGACCGCGGGCAGCGCGCTGCCGTTGACGTTGACGCCGCCGACGCCCTGGAGCTGCGAGAGCCGTTGGGAGATGACCGCATCGGCGGCATCGTAGATCTGCCCCTGCGTGAGCACGTCCGAGGTCATGGCGATGGCCATGACCGGGAACAGCGAGCTGTTGAGCTTGCGGTACGAAGGGTTGCGCGTGAGCGCGGAAGGCAGATCGGCGTGCGCCCCGACGATCGCGGCCTGCACGTCGCGCGCCGCGCCGTCGATGTCGCGGTCGACGCCGAAGGTCAGCTGAATGTTCGAGGTGCCGACGCTCGAGCTCGAGGTCATGTCGTCGACGTCGGCGATGGCGCCGAGATGCCGCTCCAGCGGCGTCGCGACCGTGGCGGCCATGACCTCGGGGCTTGCGCCCGGCAGCTGAGCCGAGACGAAGATGGCCGGGACGTCGATGCGCGGCAGCGGCGCGACCGGCAGCAGCATGAACGCGATGATGCCGCAGAGCGCGACGCCTGCGGTCAGGAGGGTCGTGGCCACGGGCCGGCGGATGAACGGCGCCGAGATGATCATGCCGGTTCGTCCGCGAGCCGCTTCGGCTCGTCGGGCTCATCGGACTGCGAGAACGGTCCCCCGATGCGGGCCGCAATGCGGTCGAAGGCCAGGTAGATCACCGGCGTCGTGAACAGCGTGAGAACCTGGCTCACCAGCAACCCGCCGACGATGCTGACGCCGAGCGGATGGCGCAGCTCCGAGCCGACGCCGGTCCCGAACATCAGCGGCAAGGCGCCGAAGATGGCCGCCACGGTGGTCATGAGGATGGGGCGGAAGCGCAGCAGGCATGCCTTGTAGATCGCATCGCGCGGGGACAACCCCTCGTCGCGCTGGGCGACTACGGCGAAATCGATCATCAGGATGGCGTTCTTCTTGACGATGCCGATCAATAGGATGATTCCGATCAGCGCGATGATGGTCAGGTCGTCGCCCGCGAGCATGAGCGCGAGCAGGGCGCCGATGCCCGCCGAGGGCAATGTCGAGAGGATCGTGATCGGGTGGATGAAGCTCTCGTACAGCACGCCGAGCACGATGTACATGACCAGCACCGCGGCGACCAGGAGCAGCAGCTCGTTGCTGAGATTGCTGCGGAACGCGAGCGCCGCGCCCATGAAGGTGGTGCGGATGCTCGCCGGCACGCCGAGATCCTGCTCGGTGCGCTCGATGGATTTGACCGCGGCGCCGAGCGCGGCGCCGGGTGCGAGATTGAACGAGATCGTGGTGGCCGGAAACTGCGCCAGATGATTGATGAGCAGCGGGCGCGTCTCGACGTCGACCTTCGCGATGGCGTTGAGCGGCACCTGGCCGCCGGAGGCCGACGGAACGTAGATCGAAGCGAGCGAATCCACCGAGGTGTAGGACTTGGGGTCGGCCTCTAGGATCACCCGGTATTGGTTCGACTGGGTGAATATGGTCGATACGATGCGCTGGCCGAAGGCATCGTAGAGCGCGTTGTCGACCGTCCCGACGCTGATGCCGAGCCGTGCCGCGCTGTCGCGGTCGATCGTGAGGTACGCAGCGAGGCCGTCGTCCTCCTGATTGCTGACCACGTCTGCGAGCTCGGGCTGCCGGCGCAGCTCGCTCACGAGCTTGGGTGCCCAGGTCGCGAGCGCATCGGAGTCCGCGCTCTCCAGCGTGAACTGGTACTGCGT
>DATAUO010000096.1:0-2254 GCA_036268215.1 Steroidobacteraceae bacterium | reverse complement strand
AGCACCTTGATGTGCCGCTGCAACCCCATGAGATCGAACCAGCGCAGGAATTCGTCGTCCGACCTGCCGGCCGGGCGGCCGGCGGCGCGCAGCCGGGCACGGTGCGCGAGCGCCCATGCCCGCACGCGCGTGCGCGGCCAGGCGATGTAGCAGTCCTTGAGCAGGGAGACGAGGTCGTAGGTGATCGCGCCCCACACCGCGTCCTGAAAATCGAGGATGCCCGGATTGCGCTGCTCGCGCACCAGCAGATTGCGCGAGTGATAGTCGCGGTGCACGAGCGCGGCGGGCTGCTCGAGCGCGCACCCTGCCAGCATGTCGAACGAGCGCCGCAACAGGGCCGCCTCGCGATCGGACACCTGCAGCGCGAGGTGCCGGCGCAAGAACCAATCCGGCATGAGCTCCATCTCGCGCATCAGGAGATCGCGACCATACGCGGGCACTCTCCCCTCGACGGCCGGCTCGGCCGCTTGCATGAGATACAGCGATTCGAGCGCATCCGCGTACAGCCGCTCGGCGGCCCCGTCGGCTGCGAGCTCATCCAGATACTGGCGGCTGCCGAGATCCGACAGCAGCAGGAAGCCGCGCCGCAGATCCTTGGCGAGCACCACCGGAACGTTCACGCCGATGTCGAGCAGGATCCGGCCGACGCGCAGGAACGGCTCGAGGTCCTCCTTCCCGGGCGGCGCATCCATGACGATGTAGCTGTGCTCGCCGCGAGTGACGCGGAAGTAGCGCCGGAAGCTCGCGTCGGCGGAGGCGGTCTCGATTCGGCCGTCCGCGAATCCGAGCTCATCGAGCACCCATCGCGTCAGGTCCGAAAGGCGCAAATCGCTTGCATCCACTAGACCCATGCTTGACCATTCGCTTACCGCAAATCCGACGGCGGCCGTAGTATACCGACTAAGGCGATGCATTTTGCCCATGGCGTTCCGCGCTCGAGCCACGCTCATCCTCGTCTGCCTCGCCGCGAGCCCCGCGCTCCGAGCGACGGATTTGTGCCCTGCGCCGCCCAAGTATCAGCCGCCGCCGGCGAGCGACATCGCAAGCGACGATCACCGCATCCACATCGACACCGACGAAGCGGACCTCGACGCGAGCGGCCATGCCGTGGTGAACGGACACGTCAAGGTGCGTCAGGATGCGCGCACCGTGACCTCCGATCAGGTCACCTACGACGAGAAGACCGGGCGCGTCTCGGTCAAGGGCGGCGTCGATTTCGAGGACCCCAAGCTGCGCATCAAGAGCGACGCAGGCAGCTACGACACGACGGGCGCCGCCAATTTCGATCAGGCCAACTTCCAGCTCATGGACAGGAACGGCCGCGGCTTCGCCAAGGACATCGACGTGACGCCCGAGGGCAGGGTGGATCTCACCAGCGTGCGCTACACGAGCTGCCCCGTCGGCATCGAGGACTGGTCGCTGCAGGCGTCCAAGATCAGCCTGGACACCAAGGCCGAGGAAGGCACCGGGCGCGACGTCACCATGCGCTTCAAGGGCGTGCCTATCTTCTACACGCCGTATCTCTCCTTCCCGATCGGCGATGAGCGCAAGAGCGGCTTCCTGTTTCCGAGCTTCGGGCACTCGCACAGCAGCGGGTACGAGCTCGAGGTGCCCTACTATTTCGATCTCGCGCCGAACTACGACTTCACCATGACGCCCGGGTTGCTGTCCGCGCGCGGCGTGCAGCTCGCGGGGCAATACCGGTACCTGACGCCCGGCTCTCGCGGGCAGCTCGATGCGACCTTCCTCCCCGACGACAAGGTCGAGCACGACAATCGCGGCTATCTGCACTTCACCGACGTGACCGACTTCAAGCGCGGACTGCGCTTCGACGCCGACATCGCCGACGTGAGCGACAGCAACTACTTCTCGGATTTCGCCGTCGGGTCGGATCAGAC
This sequence comes from Steroidobacteraceae bacterium, assembly GCA_036268215.1. Taxonomy (GTDB): domain Bacteria; phylum Pseudomonadota; class Gammaproteobacteria; order Steroidobacterales; family Steroidobacteraceae; genus Bog-1198. The sequence goes on along the minus strand of DATAUO010000096.1, from coordinate 356 downwards.
CAGCACGACTTACCTCGAGCGGCGCACCGATCTCCTCTACTACGACGACATCTGGCGGATCGGCGCGCAGCTGCAGAACTTTCAGACCATCGACATTCAAGTCCCGGCCGCCTGCACCCCAGGCTCGAGCGAGTATCCGGACTGCCTCCCCTTGCCGCGGGGCTATCAGGACCAGCGGCCGTACTCGCGCGTGCCGCGCATCCAGGCGGACGCGCTCTGGCCGGTACCGGGCACTCGCCTCGAACTGGTGCTCGACAGCGAGGTCGTCAATTTCCTGCGAGAGGTGGGGCCCACCGGCGTGCGCGTCAACGTCGCGCCGGAGCTGCGCTGGTCGGTGCGCGGGCCCGGCTACTTCT
>DATAUO010000095.1:0-11227 GCA_036268215.1 Steroidobacteraceae bacterium | reverse complement strand
TATGTGCCGGCGGTATCCGCTAAGGTTTAATTTCAGCGCGCCGATCTGCTATTTTTGGCGCCGGGCCGAAGAACGCAAAAGAGCGCCACACGAGGGATCACGACATGCCGCTTTTCAGGAAAGTCGCCGCCGAATACATCGGTACGTTCTGGCTCGTCCTCGGAGGCTGCGGCAGCGCCGTGCTGGCCGCCGCTTTCTCTAGAGCAGCTCGAAGGTGCGCGGCGTCACCGCGCCGTCGCTGATCTCGAGCTCCGCCGCCGAAATGGGCAGGCTGAACCGCTTCGGCCCGCAGCTTCCGGGATTGAGATAGAGCACCTCGTCGCGCCACTCGATGCGCGGGCGGTGCGAATGCCCGGAGATCACCACCTTGACGCCCGCCGCGCGAGGCTCGATGCCGAGCTCGGCGAGATCGTGGATCACGTAGGCGAACACGTCACCCAGACGCACCAGCTCGGCCGTAGGAAGGCGGCCGGCCCATCGCTCCTTGTCGTTGTTGCCGCGCACGGCGATCAGCGGCGCCATCGCGGACAGCTCGTCGAGGATGACGGGATCGCCTACATCGCCCGCGTGCACGATGGTGTCGCAGCCGGCGAGGAACGCCCGTGTCTCGGGCCGCAACAGCCCATGCGTGTCGGAGATCACGCCCACTTTCAGCGGCTGACGGTTCTTCACACAGCTTTGCATTGTCCCGGATTTCAAGCGCCGAAACCGCTCCCTAAGATTCCAAGCGTCGACACCTTCCGCTAGGAGCTCACATGTTGAAACATACCCGATTCGGCGCTCGAACTCTTGCGCTCGGCGCGCTCATGGCGATCGGCGCCTATGCAGCATCCGCCGGTCTTGCGATCGCGGACGACACTCCCCCGGCCTCCGCAGCGCCGGGCAGCGGCGGCGGCCGTCAGCACGATCCGGCCTGGGCCGACTGCAAGAAGCAGGCGGACGACCAGAAGCTCGAGCGCGGCGACGCACGCCGCGAGTTCATGAAGACCTGCATCAAGAACGCGCACGGATCGACCAAACCGTCCTCGTGAGCTCCGCGCCGCGCGTGTGGCGGACGCGAAGAGGTTGGCTCGTCCTCGCGATCGTCGCCGCGGTCGCGGCGCTCGCGGCGGCGCTCTGGGGGTGGACCCACCGGAGCGCCGTGCGCTACGTCACGGCGCGGGTGACCGCGGGCGACATCCGCCGCTCCGTGGGCATGACCGGATCCTTGAATCCCGTGGTCACCGCGCAGGTGGGCTCGTACGTGTCGGGCAACATCAAGTCCTGGACCTGCGACTACAACACGCCGGTCAAGATCGGCCAGATCTGCGCGCAGATCGACCCGCTGCCTTTTCAAGTGGTGGTGGATCAGGACAAGGCGGACGTGAGCACCTCCGAGGCGCAGCTCGTCAAGGACCGCGCCGCGCTGGTCGACGCCAAGGTGACCTACGAGCGCGATTCGAAGCTCCTGAACCAGGGCATCGTCTCGCAGGCGCAGATCGACACCGACAAGAGCGCGTTCGATCAGGCCGCGGCGCAAATCGATCTGGACATCGCCGCCATCGAGTCCAAGAAGCAGGCGCTCAAGGCCGCCGGCGTGAACCTCGCCTACACCAAGATCGTCTCGCCGGTCGACGGCATGGTGATCACGCGCTACATCGACGTGGGTCAAACCGTCGTCAGCAGCCTGCAGAGCTCCACCTTGTTCCTGATCGGCAAGGACATGACCCGGATGCAGGTGGACACCAACGTGAGCGAAGCCGACGTGGGCGAGGTCGCGGTCGGTCAGAAGGCGTATTTCACCGTGCAGACGTACCCCAAGCGCACGTTCTGGGGCACCGTGCGCCAGATCCGGCGCGGGCCGATCACGGTGCAGAACGTCGTGACCTATGACGTCGTGGTCGACGTGAGCAACGAGGACCTCGCGCTCTTCCCCGGCATGACCGCGGACGCGCACATCATCACCGCCGAGCACACCCACGTGCTGCGCGTGCCCCTGCCCGCGACCCGGTTCGTGCCCGAGGGGGCGACGCGCACGGAGGGCAGGCCGCGCGGCCGCGGCGAGCGCGAGCAGGCGGACCGCGAGTTCCGGCCCGACGGCGGCGCGGCGGACCGCGAGGCGCGGCCCGAGCGAGGCTCGCGGCCGAGCTTCGCCGAGCCGCGCGAGGATGGCGCCGGACCGCGCGGCGGCAATCGCGGCCCGCGCGCGCGAATCTGGCTGCTGGTGAACGGCGCGCTGAAGGAGGTCGCGGTGCGCACGGGTCTCGATGACGGCACCTTGATCGAGGTCTATTCACCGCAGCTCGCGGCCGGCGACCCGGTGGTCATCAACGCCATCAAGCCGGAGTCCGGCTCCGCGACGCTGGTGAGCGAAGCTCCGCAGCAACAGCCGCGCGGGGGGAACCGCCCGAGCGGCGGCCCGCGCCTCTGATGGGCTTGCCCCGATGAGATCGCAGGCGGACGGCGATGAGCCCATCCTCGTGGTCCGCAACGCCGCCAAGGTATACCGCCTCGGCGATATCGAGGTGCATGCGCTGCGCGGCGTGAGCTTGACGGTGCGGCGGGGCGAGTTCGTCGCCATCATGGGCGCGTCGGGATCCGGCAAGTCCACGCTCATGAACATCCTCGGCTGCCTCGATGTCCCCACGTCGGGCGAATATCTGCTCGAGGGGATCGATGTCGCCCGGCTCGATGAGCCCGCCCTCGCCCGCATCCGCGGACGGCGAATCGGGTTCATATTTCAAAGCTTCAACCTCCTGACACGCACCACCGCGGTCGAGAACGTCGAGCTGCCGCTGTTCTATTCGGCGCACATTCCCGGCAATCCGCGCCGGGCCGAGAGCATGCTCGAGCTCCTCGGCCTCGGCGACCGCAAGCAGAATCAGCCCAACCAACTCTCGGGCGGCCAGCAGCAGCGCGTCGCCATCGCGCGCGCCCTGGTGAACGACCCCGCCATCGTGCTCGCCGATGAGCCCACCGGAAATTTGGACTCCGGCACCGCCGCCGACATCCTCGCCACCCTGCGGGCCTTCAACGTCGAGCGCGGCGTCACGGTGGTGCTGGTCACCCACGAGCGCGCGCTCGCCGAGCTGGCCGACCGCATCATCGTCATCCGCGACGGATCGATCGTGTCCGACACCCCGACCGCGCGCGCCTCCGAGCCGCCCGGGGCGCCCACCTTGCCGCCCGCGGCGCCGCTGCGCGAGCCTCCCGCACGGGGACGCATCGAAGCGTTCCTGCAGGAAGCGTGGCTCCTCAACGTCATGGCGGTGGGCGCGGCGCTGCGCGCGATCGGCCGCAACAAGCTGCGCGCCGGCCTCACCATGTTGGGCGTATTCATCGGTGTTGCCGCCCTGATCGCCATGGTGGCGGTGGGCGAAGGCGCGCGCGCGACGGTCGAGTCCCAGATCCAGAGCCTGGGCACGGACCTGCTGGTGGTGCTTCCCGGGAGCACGCGCACCAACGGAGTCCGGGCCGGCTTCGGCAGCGCCTCCTCGCTGCGCGTCGCCGATGTGGGCGCCATCCTCGAGCAGGACCCCGCCGTCGCGGACGTGAGCTACGTGGCGCGACAGAGTGCCCAGGTGGTCAACGGCCACAACAACTGGAGCACCAGCATCCAGGGCGTGTCGGCCAGCTATCTGTCGATCCGCAACTGGCGGGTCGAATCCGGGCGTGCCTTGACCGACGAGGACGAGGAGAACGGCGATCCGGTTTGCCTGCTCGGGCAGACCGTCATGAGCAACCTGTTCGGCGACTTCTCCGACCCCCTGGGAGCGACCGTGCTCGTCAAGAACGTGCCCATGGTCGTCGTCGGCGTGCTCGCCGCCAAGGGGCACTCGCCGAGCGGGCAGGACCAGGATGACGTCGTGCTCATCCCGTTCAGCACCGCGCAGGAGCGTGTGCTCGGCGTCGCCAGCCCGAGCTCTGCCCAGACCCTCTCCAACAATCTGTTCGCCACGGTCGGGCCGCCGCCGAATCCCTTCGGGGTGACGCCGCGCCTGCAGGGGTTCGTCAACACCATTTATGTGCAGGCGCGCAGCCCGGCCGAGGTGAAGCCGGCGCTCGATCAGATCACCCGCACCCTGGAGGCGCAGCATCGCATCAAGGCCGGCGCGACCGACGACTTCGCCGTGCGCGACCTCACCGAGATCGCCGAGGTCGCCGAACGGACCAGCGCGGCCATGGAGGTGCTGCTCGCCGCGATCGCTTCCATCTCGCTCGTGGTCGGCGGCATCGGCATCATGAACATCCTCCTGGTCTCGGTGACCGAGCGCACGCGCGAGATAGGAATCCGCATGGCGACCGGCGCGCGCCGTGCCCACGTGCTGATGCAGTTCCTGATCGAGGCGATGCTGCTCTCGGCGATGGGCGGCGCCGCGGGGATCGTCGCCGGCGTGATTGCCTCCAAGATCATCTCCTCCGCCGCCGGGTGGCCCATCCTGCTCAAGCTCGACGTCATCGCGCTTGCGTTCGTGTTCTCGGCCGCCGTCGGAGTCTTCTTCGGCTACTACCCCGCCCGCCAGGCCTCGCAGCTGAATCCCATCGATGCGTTGCGCTATGAGTGAGCGCCGGCGCAACAGCTTGATCGCGGGAGCCGCAAGTCTCCTCCTAGGCGCGTGCGCGGTAGGTCCCGACTTCACGGCGCCGCCGCCGCCCGCGGGGCAACCCTACGACATGCCGGATCCCTACCGCTCGCTGCACCCGGGGAGCGGCGGCGCGCCCCCGCCCGAGGCGATCGACATCGTCCCCGGCCGCGACGTCCCGGCCGAGTGGTGGCAGATGTTCCGATCGCCCGCGCTCGAAGCGACGCTGCGCATGGCCCTCGCGGCGAGCCCGACCCTGGCCGCCGCCCAGGCGAATCTCGATGGCGCGCGAGAGGCGGTCATCGTGGCTCGCGCCGGCTTCCTGCCGAGGATCGGCGCCACCGCCGCGGCCCAGCGCACCGGCGCGGGCTCGGCACCCGCGCCGCCGATCACGCAATACTCGCTCGGCCTCGAGGCTACGTATTCGCTGAGCGCTTTCGGGGGCGGGACATTGCGCTCGGTCGAGCAGTCCCAGGCGCTCGCGGACGTGCAGCGATTGCAGTTGTCGGCCGCGTATCTGACCCTGACGGGCGGGGTCGTCGCCCAGGCGCTCAACATCGCCTCCGCCCGCCTGCAGATCGCGATCACCCAGGACCTCCTCGCGAACGACCGCAAGAACCTTGAGCTCACCCAACGCATGTTCGAGGTCGGCGCGGCAGCGCGCACCGACGTGCTCACCGCGGAGAGCCAGCTCGCGGCCGACGAGACCTCGCTACCCTCCCTCGAGCAACAGCTCGCCGTCGGCAGCCACGCCCTGGCGGTGCTCCTCGGACGGCCGCCGGGCGATTGGCCGGCCCCCGAATTCGAGCTCGCCGAATTCTCGTTGCCCAAGGAAGTGCCGTTGAGCCTTCCTTCCGCGTTGGTGCATCAGCGCCCGGATATCCTCGCCGCGGAGGCGCAGCTGCACGCCGCGAGCGCCGGCATCGGCATTGCGCTCGCGAACGAGTATCCCTCGCTCGAGCTCTCCGCCGGGCTCGGCCGCGACGCGCTGACCGCGGCCGACCTGTTCCGCGAGTTCCAGCGCATCTGGAGCGTCGGCGGCACGCTCACACAGCCGCTGTTCGCCGGCGGCGCGCTGCGCGCGCAGACGCGCGCGGCCCGCGACGAATTCAAGGCGCAGGCGGCAACCTATACCGAGACGGTGATCACGGCGTTCGGGCAGGTGTCGGACGACTTGAGGGCCCTCGAGCACGACGACGCCCGTGTCGCCGCGTTCGCCCACTCGCTGAAAATCGCCGGGGAATCGCTCGAGCTGCAACGGGTCAGCTATGGCGCGGGCCGCACCAGCATCCTGCAATTGATCGATGCCGAGCGCAGCTACTCGCAAGCGCGCCTCGGCGGCGCCGGCGCGGAGGTGCAACGCTTGCAGGACGCGGCCAGTCTGTTCGTGGCCCTGGGCGGCGGGTGGTGGAGCGTGCCCGTCATTCCACCCGCCGCCCGGGCTATCGTCAAACCGTGATCCGCGGATCAGGCGGCATCGGGCGATGCCGCGGGGAGCGAATCAGCGCTCCCAGTGACCCGGCTCGTGATGCCAGTGCCGGCCCCTCTGCGCCCACGAATCCGCCACCCAATGGTAGCCGCGACGCTCGTGGATATAACGGCCGGGCACCCACACATGGGCTCCGCCGCGCCATTCCCAGAAGCCCGGAGCCCACACGAAACCGACGCGCGGCGCTGGCACGGTCTCGACACGGACCGGCGGCGGGGCCACATCGATGTCGATGGCCACACCCGCGGAAGCGATCCCGGGCACGGCTGCCCCGCCCGCGGCGATCACCACACCCAGCAGCAATGCTTTTCCTGACGCTTTCATGCCTGACTCCTTCTGATTTTTGGACCCGTTACCGTCCTCTGAAGGGTAGAACGGGACGCCGCTATCCTCCGTTGACGCAGCTAACAGTGTCTGTAGGACGACGCCGCATTGCTGCAACCGCGGACCGCGCTAACCGATTGATCAATCGGAAGAATACGGCGTGACCGCCTCCCCCTTAAGAGTCGGTAATGTGGTGATGCTGCGGATCACCGGCCGTCCCCAGGCGATGAGCGTCAGCAGGAGCGAGGTTGCCCCCGCGAACCTGAGCGCATAGCGCAGGCCGATGTGCTCGCCGATCCAGCCGCCGAGCAGCGCTCCGGGGCCCGCCGGAATCAGGATCAGCCAGCGCATGGTGCTCGTCATGCGGCCAAGCATGTGTCCGGGCGTGACCGATTGGCGCAGCGACAGGAAGTTGATGAAGATGAATACCGCGCCGATGCCGAACATCATCAGCATCAGTGCGTAGGCCGCCACGCCGAGCGCATTCAGCGGCGCAACGCTCAGGATCAGCCAACCCGTGCCGGAAACGGCAAAACCCAGGACCATGGTCGGTCCCGGCCCGAGCGCCCGCGCCACGCGGTGCCCGAGCGCGCTCGCGAGCACGGTCCCGACGCCGAGCATGACGTAACAGAGGCCCACGCCCCGCTCCGAGAGCTCGAGCTCGCGCGTCGCGAACAGGATCTGAATGACCATCGCGGCCTGATTGCACAACTGCCAGGTCCCGACGCAGGTCGCCATGGTGAGCAGCAGCTTGTGTCTCCTCACGAAGCCCAAGCCTTCGCGCATCGCCGGCCAGAATGCCGCGCGGCTCAACTCGGCGTGCTCCTTGACGCGCACGCCGCGCAGGATCGAGGCCGAGACCAGCAACAGGCATGCATCGGCGATCAAGGCGAGCGGAGCACCGGTGATCTTGATGAGCGCGCCGGCCGCGCTGGGGCCCGTGACCTCGGCGGCGGAGGTCGCGAGCGAATTCTTGGCGTGCGCCTCCACCAGGCGCTCGCGGGGCACGATCTGGGTCAGCACGATCTGAGCCGCGCTTCCCGCGGTGGTATTGACCGCGCCGATGACGAAGCCGACGAAATAGAGCCACCGCATCGACAGCAAGCCGAACCACCACGCGACCGGCACGGTCGCGACCGCGAAGGAGATCGACAGCTCCCCGACCACATACACCGGCAGCTTCCTGATGCGGTCGAGCCACACGCCGGCCGGCAGCGAGAACACCACGAAGGGCACGATCTCGGCCGCGGTGAGCAGACCCATCTGCGTCGGGGAGGCGTGCATGAGCACCGCCGCCGTCAACGGCAGCGCGAGCAAGGTGACCTGCCCGCCGAACGAGGAAATCAGGATCGACGTCCAGAGCCGGCGGTAAGTCGCGTCGCGCAGAAGGTCCGTGGGCGAAAGCGCGAAATGTCGCAGCCACCGTTCGGGCAGCCGCAGGCGAGAGATTGCTGAATTCATGCCGATGACCGCCGTCGATGTTAAGCGATTTCGGCGCCCGTGGCCCGGGCATCGCCGGCATGCCGCCGCGGGACGTGCGGAGGCGGCCGGGATATCGTGTTTTTCGATTACAATTCGGCGAACAATTCCCAACGATGAGCGCTCGATCCGCGATGACGCAATTTCCACATCTGTTCCAGCCCTTGAAGATTCGCGGAGCGACGCTCAAGAACCGCATCATGTCGACCGGCCACGACACGACGCTCCCCGTGGACGGGACCGTCAACCCCGAGCTGGTGGCTTACCAGGAGGCGCGCGCGCGCGGCGGCGCCGGCCTGATCGTATTGCAGGTGTCGGGCGTGCATGAGACCGCGCGCTATACCAACCACGTGCTGATGGCGACCGATGACGGCTCCATCCCCGGCTACCGCAACGTCTCGGAGGCGGTGCATCGTCACGGCGCGGTGTTGTTCGGACAGCTTTTCCATCCCGGACGCGAGATCGCCGAGGCCGACGGCGGCCTCCTGATGGTGGCGTATGCGCCCTCCGCCGTGCCGAACGAGCGCTTTCGCGTGATGCCGCGCGCGCTGCGCCCGCGGATGATCGCCGACATCGTGCGCGGTTACGGGGATGCGGCGCGGCGCATGCAGGCCGGCGGACTCGACGGCGTCGAGATCGTCGCGAGCCACGGCTACCTGCCCTCGCAGTTCCTGAACCCGCGCACCAACCTGCGCGATGACGGCTATGGCGGCGATCTGGACGGGCGGCTGCGCTTCCTGCGCGAGGTGATCGCCGACATCCGCTCCAAGGTGAGCGATGACTTCGTGCTCGGGCTGCGCATCTCCGCGACCGAGATCGACGAGCACGGCCTCACCGAGGATGAGAGCCTCGAGGCGGCCGTGCGGCTGGGCCGCAGCATCGACTACGTCCACACGACGCTCGGCACCTCGGCCAGCCTCGGCGGCGCAATTCACATCGCGCCGCCGATGAAGCTCAAGGCCGCCTACGTCGTGCCCTACGCGGCGCGTTTCAAGCGCCAGCTCGAGGTTCCGGTGTTCGTCACCGGCCGGATCAATCAGCCTCAGGACGCCGAAGCCGTCATCGCGGGCAACCACGGCGATGTGTGCGGCATGACGCGGGCGATGATCTGCGATCCCGAGATGCCCAACAAGGCGGCGCACGGCAAGGCCGAGGACATCCGCGCCTGCATCGCCTGCAATCAGGCCTGCATCCATCATTTTCACAAGGGCTACCCGATCTCCTGCATCCAAAACCCCGTGAGCGGGCGCGAGCTGCGCTTCGGGTCGCTCCCCGCCGCCGGCAAGCCGAAGAAGGTCATGATCGTCGGCGGCGGTCCCGCCGGGATGAAGGCCGCGGTGATCGCGGCCCAGCGCGGCCACCAGGTCGCGCTGTACGAGGCCGAGCGCCGCCTCGGCGGCCAGGCGCTGCTCGCGCAGATGCTGCCCGGTCGCGCCGAGTTCGGCGGACTGATCACCAATCTGCAGCGTGAGCTCGAGCTTGCGCGCGTGCCGATTCACCGCGGCGTGCGCGTCGACGAGGCCAAGGTGCTGGAGCAGTCCGCGGACGTCGTGCTCATCGCCACCGGCGCCAAGCCCTACCGGCCGGAATTCCCGCAGGAGGGCACGCTGCAGATCGTCGATGCCTGGCAGGTGCTGCGCGGCGAGGTGGTCGCCGGACAGTCCGTCTTGATCGTCGACTGGCGCTCCGACTGGATCGGCATCGGCATCGCCGAGCACCTCGCCCAGCAGGGCCGCTCGGTGCGGCTCGCGGTCGACACCATCGCGGTCGGCGAGACGCTGCCCTTCTACGTGCGCGACGACGCCGTCGCGACCTTGCACAAGCTCGGCGTGAAGCTGCTCACCTACCTGCGCCTGTACGGGAGCGATGCGGACTCGGTGTACCTCCAGCACGTGAGCAGCGGCGAGGCCGTGGTGATCGACAAGGTCGACACCCTGGTGCTGTGCACCGGCCACGCGGCCATCGACGATCTGTCCGACGCGCTCGAGGCGCGCGGCATCGACGCACGCATCATCGGCGATGCCGCCTCGCCGCGGACGGCCGAGGAAGCGATCTACGAGGGGCTCAAGGTCGCGACCGAAATCTGACGGGTCGGACGCGCGGTCGCGGCGAAGCTTCGGCTTAGGAAGGGCTCGAGGTCGCGGCGTGGCGCCGCGGCGGCGCATCCTCGGCGTCTTCACCCAGGAATCCGCCGCTCTGATGAGCCCAGAGCCGGGCATACAGGCCCCCCGAGGCGAGCAGGGAGTAATGCGTGCCCTCCTCGACGATGCTGCCCCGATCGAGGACGATCAGCCGGTCCATCGCCGCGATGGTCGAGAGGCGGTGGGCGATCGCCACCACGGTCTTGCCTTCCATCAGGCGGTACAGGCTCTGCTGGATGGCCGCTTCGACCTCGCTGTCGAGCGCGCTCGTGGCCTCATCGAGCAGCAGGATGGGCGCATCCTTGAGCATGACGCGCGCGATCGCGATGCGCTGCCTCTGTCCTCCGGAGAGCTTGACGCCGCGCTCGCCGACGTGCGCCTCGTACCCCATGCGCCCAAAGGCATCGCCCAGGGTCTGGATGAACTCGTGAGCCTCGGCACGCTTCGCGGCCGCCGTCATTTCGGCGTCGCTCGCCGTCGGCCGGCCGTAGCGGATGTTGTCGCTGACCGAACGGTGCAGGAGCGAGGTGTCCTGCGTCACCATGCCGATCTGGGCGCGCAGGCTGTCCTGCGTCACCCGCGCGATGTCCTGGCCGTCGATCAGCACGCGGCCCTGCGGGATATCGTAGAACCGCAGCAGCAGATTCACGATGGTGCTCTTTCCCGCGCCCGAGCGGCCCACGAGCCCGATCTTCTCGCCGGGACGAATGACCAGGTTCAGGTCGTCGATGACCGTCGGCATCACCGGCTGGAGCTCGCGGACGTTGGAGCCCGCATGGCCGGCACCGGCGCGGCCCGGCCGCTGACCGCGCGGCGGAGCCGTGCTGGCTGCGTAAGCGAAGCTCACGTGATCGAACCGGATCTCGCCGCGCGTGACCTTGAGCGGCTGCGCATCCGGCGCATCGACGACCGTGGGCGAGCGCGCCAGGGTATTGATGCCGTCCTGCACCGTGCCCACCTGCTCGAACAACGATGCCATCTCCCACATCACCCAGTGCGAGATGCCGTTGAGGCGCAGCGCCATGGCCGTCGCGGCCGCCACCGCGCCGATGCCGATCTGGCCGCGGGTCCAGAGGAGCAGCGTCGCGCCCGCCGTGCCCGCGATCAACAGCATGCTGAGCGCATGGTTCACGATCTCGAAGCCCGTCACCATGCGCATCTGGCGATACACGGTCTTGAGGAACTCCGCCATCGCGGTCTGAACGTAGCCCGCCTCGCGCTGCGTGTGCGAG
>DATAUO010000094.1:0-13940 GCA_036268215.1 Steroidobacteraceae bacterium | reverse complement strand
GTGCAGTCGATACACTCGTCCGGATCGATCACCAGGAAGTTCGGGCCCTCATGGAAGCAGTCGACGGGACAGACCTCGACGCAATCCATGTACTTGCACTTGATGCAGCTTTCGGTGACCACGAATGCCATGACTTACCCTTCTGTTCCCATTCCCAAGACGGATGTCGATCGATGAAGTTCCGTGCGGCTATTGTGCCATAGCCCTACCCGCGTTCCAGGGGGCAACCCGGCGCCATTCAGGAGCGGCGGCCGCCGCCGCGCACCACGGTCTGACCCTCGCGGTCAGGTCTTGAGACGGCTCGCGAGCTCCGTCGAATGATGCCCCTCGCGCCCCGCGGCGCGATCCTCGAAATATTTGCGCAGCGTGAACTCGCCGCTCGGGAACGCGAGCTCCGCCCAGGGGATCTCCGCCTCGTCGAACAGCCCGACCTCGAGGCTCTCCGGGCCGGGCGCGAACTTCGGCTCGTCCAGCCTGGCTCGGAACATCACGTGGACCTGTCCCGCGCCCGTGACGCTCACCAGTGCGAGCAGCGAGCCGATCGTGACCCTGGCGAGCGCTTCCTCGTAGCATTCGCGGGCCGCCGCGGCCTCGAGCGTCTCGCCGTTCTCCATGAATCCCGCCGGCACCGTCCAGTATCCGAGGCGCGGCTCGATGGCGCGCTTGCACAGCAGCACCTTGCGCTCCCACTCGGGGACGCAGCCGAGCACCAGCAGCGGATTCTTGTAGTGGATCACGCCGCAGCTCGGACAGACGAAGCGCGGCAGATGGTCGCCGGGCGGGATCTTGAACTCGACGGGCGAGGCGCAGTTGGAGCAGAAATTCAAGGACGGTCCAGGTAAAGGCAGATATTCTGGGGGCTTGATTTCTGTGCCCGGAGAGGGAATCGAACCCACACGGTGTCACCACCACCGGATTTTGAGTCCGGCGCGTCTACCAGTTCCGCCATCCGGGCGACAGGCCGCGCAGTATATGCGATGGGGCCGCCGGTAGGTACCGGAGCGCCGCCCAAAGCCGCCAAAACGAGCCGCGCCGCGGAATCTGTAGAATCCCGCCGGCATGCGCCGCTCGGATTTCCGCTTCGACCTACCGCCTGAGCTGATCGCACAGCAGCCCGCGGCCGCGCGTTCGGAAAGCCGCCTCCTGGCCCTCGACGGCGCCAGCGGCTCGCTGCGCGATTTGAGGTTCCGCGACTTTCCCTCCTTGCTGAGCCCGCTCGATCTGCTGGTGTTCAACGATACCCGGGTGATTCCCGCGAGGATTCACGGGGTCAAGGAGAGCGGCGGGCGCGTCGAGATCCTGCTGGAGCGCGCGGTCGACGCGCACACCGCGCTCGTGCATCTGAAGGCGAGCAAGGGGTTGCGCCAGGGCGCGGCCGTGAAGCTCCCCGGCGGCCAGTCGGCGCGCATGCTCGAGCGCGCCGGGGATCTGTACCGGCTGCGCTTCTCCACCGAGGTGGTGCCGTTCTTCGAGGCTTTCGGCAAGACGCCGCTGCCGCCCTACATCGACCGCGCGCCCGACGAGATGGACCGCGCGCGTTATCAGACGATTTACGCGCGGGTTCCCGGCGCCGTGGCGGCGCCGACCGCGGGCCTGCACTTCGACGCCGAGATCTTCTCGGCGCTCGCGGATCTGCGCGTGCGCCATGCGTTCGTGACCTTGCACGTGGGAGCGGGTACTTTTCAGCCGGTGCGTGAGGACGACATCGAGAACCACGAGATGCACGAGGAGATCCTGGAAGTGCCGGCGGCGACCTGCGCGCAGATCGACGCGGCGCGCGCGGCGGGCGGCCGCGTCATCGCGGTCGGCACGACGGTGGTGCGCAGTCTCGAGACCGCGGCGGCCCAGAAGGCCGCGGATTTCCAGAAGGCCGCGGTCCCCCGGGGCGCCTCGTCGCCCGATCGCCTGCTTCCCTACCGCGGCGCGACGCGCATCTTCATCAAGCCGGGGCATACGTTTCGCGTGGTCGACGCCATGCTCACGAACTTTCACCTGCCGGAGTCGACGCTTCTCATGCTGTGCTCGGCGTTCGTCGGACGCGGGACCTTGCTGGGCGCGTACCGGCACGCCATCGAGGCGCGCTACCGTTTCTTCAGCTACGGCGACGCGATGTTCCTGAGCCCCGCGCCGACGGCCACGCAGCGCGCGATCGCCGCCGGATCGCCCCGCGCATGAGCGCGCTCGATATCCGCATGAGCTCGGCCCCCAAGATGCGGTTCGAGGTCCTGGCGCGGGACGGCGCCGCGCGGCGCGGCCGGCTGCAGTTCGCGCGCGGCAGCGTCGAGACCCCGGCTTTCATGCCGGTGGGCACCTACGGAACGGTCAAGGCGATGACTCCCGAGGACCTCGAATCCGTCGGCGCGGAGATCATCCTCGGCAACACCTTTCACCTGTACCTGCGCCCGGGGCTCGAGGTGATCGCGGCGCACGAGGGGCTGCATCGCTTCATGAACTGGCGGCGCCCGATCCTGACCGATTCGGGCGGCTTTCAGGTGTGGAGCTTGAAGGAGCTGCGCAAGATCACCGAGGAGGGAGCGCGCTTCCGCTCGCCGATCGACGGTGCGCAGGTGTTCCTGTCCCCGGAGGAGTCCATGCGCATCCAGCGGACGCTCGCCTCCGATGTCGCCATGAGCTTCGACGAGTGCACGCCGTATCCCGCCACCGAGGCGGAGGCGCGCGCGTCGATGGAGCTGTCGATGCGCTGGGCCGCGCGCGGCCATCGCGAGTATCATCTCAGCGAGCCGCCGGGCACGCTGTTCGGCATCGTGCAGGGCGGCGTGCATCCGGCGCTGCGCATGGCGTCGCTCGACGCGCTGGAGCGGATCGGCTTCGCGGGTCTCGCGGTCGGCGGTCTCGCGGTCGGCGAGAGCGCGTCGGAGCGGAATCGCGTGCTCGATGAGCTCATGCCGCACATGCCGGCGGCGAAGCCGCGCTATCTCATGGGCGTCGGGCGCCCGGAAGACATCATCGAGGCCGTGCGGCGCGGCATCGACATGTTCGATTGCGTCATGCCGACCCGTCACGCCCGCAACGCGCATCTCTTCACCCGCCGCGGCGTGGTGAACATCCGCAACGCCGCACATCAGCGGGACACGGGGCCCATCGAGGAGGGCTGTGCCTGCTATACCTGCCGGAGCTACAGCCGCAGCTACCTGCGTCATCTGGATCGCTGCAACGAGATCCTCGGCGCGCACCTCAACACCATCCACAACCTGCACTTCTACCTGCGTCTGATGCGCGAGATCCGCGCGGCGATCGATGCGGACCGGTTCGAGAGCTACGCGGCCGAGGCCGCGGCAGCGGCCGCAAAAGGCTCGGTGGGGGAGGCGCCGGGGTGAGCGGGGGTGCCTGCGCCCGGGACTTAGGTTTCGTGCGGCGTCCTGTATACTACCCGGCCTTGCGAAGGGGCCTTGGGCCGCAAAATTCGGGTGTAACTCTATGGATTTCCTCATCAATACGGCCCACGCACAGGCTGCGGGAGCGGGCGCTTCGGGAGGTCAGGGACTGTTCAGCATCCTGATGCTGCCGATCTTCTTCGTCGCGTTGTACCTCTTGTTGATCCGGCCGCAGAACAAGCGAGCCAAGCAGCAGCAGGAATTGATCTCCAAGCTCGCGGTCGGCGATGAAGTCGCCACGACGGGCGGCATTCTGGGTAAGGTGATCGAGGCGGGCGATCAGTTCCTCACCGTCGAGATCGCGAGCGGCGTGAACGTCAAGCTGCAGCGGTTCCAGGTCTCGCAGGTCCTCCCGAAGGGGACGGTCAAGAACGCATGATGACCTATCCGCGTTGGAAGATCGTGACCGTCGCGATCGTTCTGGTGCTGGGAATTCTGCTTGCGGTGCCCAACCTGTTCGGGGAGCAGAACGCGCTGCAGCTCGCGCGCGACCGGGCGCAGGTCACCGAAGCCGATCGGACCTCGGTCGAGCAGGTGCTCCAGGACAAGGGCATCCCGATCGCGGGCGCCTTCCTCGAGCAGGGCCGGCTGACCCTGCGTTTCCCGAGCACTGCGGATCAATTGCGGGCACGCGATGCCATCTCGGAGAGCCGCCCCGGCCAGTTCACCATCGCGCTAACCCGCGCCTCGCGCGTCCCCGAGTGGATGCGCAATCTCGGCCTCAGTCCGGTGAAGCTCGGGCTCGACCTGCGCGGCGGCGTCTATCTCGTCTATCAGGTGGACATCCAAGCGGCGGTGAAGCAGCTGCTCGACCGGCGTGAGCAGGACTTCCGCGCGTCGCTCCGCACGGCGCGCATCCCGTACCAGGACGTGAAGGTCGACTACGCCGGGAATCGGGTCCAGGCGCTGTTCCGCGATGCCGACACCTTCGCCAAGGGCAAGGCCGCGATCGAGGCGGACAACCGCAACATGAAGCTCACCGACGTGACCGTCGGCGGCTCGCCGGCGCTCGAGGTACGGCTCACGCCGCAGGAGATCAAGGAGCGGCAGGACTATGCGCTCCAGCAGAACATCGTGATCCTGCGCAACCGCTTGAACAGCCCCGAGCTGGCGGTATCGGAGCCCCAGGTCGCGCGGCAGGGCGTGGACCGGATCGCCATCCAGCTGCCGGGCCTGCAGAATTCCGCCGAGGTCAAGAAGATCCTCGGCAAGACCGCGACCCTGGAATTTCGCATGGTCGATGAGTCCAACAACTCGGTGGAGGCGGCGGCCACCGGCCACGTTCCCCTGGGCTCCAAGCTCTACTACACGCGTGACAAGCGGCCGGTGCTGCTGAAGCGCGACGTGGTGGTCACGGGCGACCAGTTGACCGACGCGTCCTTCCAGCCGAACTCCCAGGACGGCCCGGCGGTGTCGGTGAGCCTGGACAGCCGAGGCGCCGCGAAGATGCTGCGCAACACGCAGGAGAATCTCGGCCACCTGATGGCGGTGGTGTTCATCGACCGCTCGCGCGACAAGAATGCCGAGGGCGTCATCGTCGACAAGACCAGCGAGGAAGTGATCAACCAGGCCACCATCCGCGGCGTGTTCGGCAACAATTTCCAGATCACGGGCGTGAATCCGATCGAGGGCCGCGAGCTCGCGCTGCTGCTGCGCGCCGGCGGTCTCGCGGCGCCGCTCGCTCCGGTGGAGGAGCGGGCCATCGGCCCGACGCTCGGGCAGGAGAACATCAACAAGGGCGTGAATGCCATGGTGTTCGGAATGCTGGCCGCGTTCGTGTTCATGGCCATCTACTACAAGGTGTTCGGCCTGATCGCGGATCTGACGCTGGCGGCGAACGTGGTGATGCTGACCGCGTTGCTCTCGCTGCTCGGCGCCGCGCTCACCCTGCCGGGCATCGCGGCGGTGGTGCTCACGGTCGGCATGGCGGTCGATGCCAACATCCTGATCTACGAGCGCATCCGCGAGGAGCTGCGCATGGGAGTCTCGCCCCGTGCCGCGATCACCGCAGGATTCGACCGCGCCTTTTCGGCGATCTTCGACTCCAACGTGACCGCCGCCATCGCCGGTCTCGTCCTCTGGCTGTTCGGCACCGGCGCGGTGCGGGGATTCGCCGAAGTGTTGATCCTCGGCATCGGCACGTCCATGTTCACCGCGGTGATGGGCAGCCGCGTCGTGGTTCAGCTCATCTATGGCGGCAGGCGCAAGCTCGACCGCCTCTCGATCTAGGGAAGTCAGCAATGGAATTTTTCCACAAGGTCACGACGTTTCCGTTCATGCGCACCCGCAAGGTGTGGTACGGCTTGTCGGCCTTCCTGATCATCGCTTCCTTCGCGCTCTTGTTCGTGCGCGGCTTCAATCTCGGCGTGGACTTCACCGGCGGCATCGTGGTCGATACCCACTTCGAAAGGAATCCGGACGTCGACGCGCTGCGCGGCGCGCTCGCCAAGGCCGGGGTCGCCAATGCGCAGGTGCAGCTGTTCGGCAGCTCGCGCGACGTGCGCGTGCGGCTCCCGCCCGACCTCAGCGTCAAAAGTGAGCAGATCGGGGAGCACATCCAGTCCATCTTCGAGACCATCTCGCCGGGCGTGAAGCTGCAGAGCACCGAGGTGGTGGGGCCGCAGGTGGGCCAGGAGCTGTTCGCCAAGGGCGGCGCCGCGCTCGGGGGCACCTTGCTCTGCATCCTGGTCTACGTGCTGTTCCGTTTCACGCCGAAGCTCGCGCTCGGCGCCATCCTCGCGGTGCTGCACGACCCGATCTGCGTGATCGGATTCTTCGCGCTCACGCAGATGACCTTCGACCTGACGGCCATCGCCGCGATCCTCGCGGTGATCGGCTATTCGCTGAACGACACCGTGATCGTATTCGACCGGATCCGCGAGCGAGCCCGCACCGCGCGCAAGCTGACCGTCTCGCAGGTCATCGACGAGTCCATCAACCAGACGCTGTCGCGGACCTTGATGACCAAGCTGGTGACGCTCCTGGTGGTGGTGGCGCTGCTCGTTTTCGGCGGCGAGACCCTGCGCGCGTTCTCGGCGGCGCTGGTCATCGGCATCGTTGCCGGCACCTATTCGTCGATCTACATCTCCGCCGCCCTGGCGCTCGACTTCGGGCTGCGCACCGACGATCTGCTGGTGCGCAAGCAAGCGAAGCCCGAAGAGGTCGACGGGCTGCCATAGCGGCACGTCCAGTCCACGGACATGGCGGCGACGGCGGCCCAATTCGTCACCCGCTAGCATGGAGCTGCTTCGAGACCCGCAGGCCTGGCTCTCGTTCGCGACGCTCACGCTGTTGGAGATCGTACTGGGGATCGACAACATCTTGTTCCTCGCGATCCTGGTGGACCGCTTGCCGGCCGCGCGGCGGCAAAGCGCACGATTGCTGGGGCTGTGCTTTGCGATGCTGACGCGCATCGCGCTCCTGTTCGCCATCACCTGGCTGGCGACGTTGCGCTCGACGCTCTTCACGGTGTTCGGCAACGAGATCTCCGGCCGCGACCTGATCCTGTTCGGCGGCGGCGCGTTCCTGGCGATCTCCGGCCCCAAGGAGATCATCGACATGCTGCGCGGCAAGGGGTCGGGCCGCAGGCGCGGCCTGTTCTCGAGCTTTTGGCTGATCGTCCTGCAGATCGGCATCCTCGACATCGTGTTCTCGCTGGATTCCGTGTTCACCGCCGTCGGGCTCTCGAATCACATCGAGGTGATGGTCGCGGCGATCGTCGTTTCGGTGCTGATCATGATGCAGGTGTCCGCGACGGTGAGCGGCTTCATCGAGCGCTATCCGAGCATCAAGGTGCTGGGCCTGGCTTCGCTGGTGCTGGTCGGCGCCCAGTTGATCGCGCAGTCGCTCGATCTGGAGATTCCGAGCGGGTACCTCTACTGCGCGATGGCGTTCGCGGCGGCGGTCGAAGCGGTCAACATAAGGCTGCGCAAGCGCGTAAAGCATTGAGCCGCCGCGTAAAAGCCGCTACAGTCGCCCATTGCTAGGCAAACGGTGATACATGAGCACAAAAGGGATCTTCGCCACCAAGCCGATCGCTGCGTACCAGCAGGAAGCATCGGAAAGGTCCCTCAACCGCGCCCTCGGCATTCCCGCGCTCATCGCTTTCGGCATCGGCGCCATCATCGGCACCGGCATCTTCGTGCTCACCGGCCTTGCGGCCGCTCAGCACGCCGGTCCGGCCATCGTGATCTCCTTCGTGATCGCCGGCCTCGGCTGCATGTTCGCCGGCATGTGCTACTCCGAATTCGCGGCGATGGTGCCGGTCGCGGGCAGCGCCTATGCCTACAGCTACGCGACCCTCGGCGAGTTCGTGGCCTGGTTCGTCGGTTGGAATCTGATCCTCGAGTACATGATGGCGGCCTCCACCGTCGCGGTGGGATGGAGCCGCTACTTCGTCAAGCTCCTCGATCATTACGGCATCAACTTCATACCCGCGTCGCTGAGCTCGGCGCCCTTCGAGGCCACCGGTGTCGGCTTCTCCGTTCACGCGACCGGGGCGGTGGCGAATGTGCCGGCGGTGGTGATCGTCGCGGCCGCCACCGCGCTCTGCTACAAGGGCATCAAGGAATCGGCGGTCGTCAACACCTTCATCGTCGCGATCAAGGTGACGATCGTGGTCGCGGTGATCATATTCGGCGCCGCCTACGTGAACAGCGCCAACTGGCATCCGTTCATCCCGCGGAACATCACCGGCAATTTCGGCGATTTCGGCTGGAGCGGCATCCTGCAGGCCGCAGCCATCATCTTCTTCGCCTACATCGGCTTCGATGCCGTCTCGACCGTCGCGCAGGAAGCCAAGAATCCCCAGCGAGGGATGCCGATCGGCATGCTCGGCAGTCTCGCCATCTGCACGGTGCTCTACATCCTGATGTCGAGCGTGTTGACGGGTCTCGTGCCGTATGCGCAGCTCAATGACGCCGCGCCCGTCGCGGTCGCGCTCGAAGCGCATCCCGAGCTGCGCTGGCTGTCGAGCTGGGTGCTCTGGGGCGCGCTCTTTGGGCTCACCTCGGTGATCCTCACCATGATCATCCCGCAGGCGCGCATCTGGTTCACCATGTCGCACGACGGGCTGCTGCCGCGCTTCTTCGGCGCGGTCCATCCCAGGTTCCGCACGCCGCACATCGCCACCCTGATCACGGGCGCGGTGGCCGCGATGTTGGGGGGCCTCCTGCCCATCGGCATTCTCGGCGAGCTGGTCTCCATCGGCACTCTGATCGCCTTCATCGTGGTGTGCCTCGGGGTTCTCGTGCTGCGTTATACGCGGCCCGACCTGCCGCGGCCCTTTCGGGTCAAGGCGGTCTGGTTCACGGCGCCGATGGGGATCGCGTTCTGCTCGGGCATGGCGCTTTCGCTGCCGAACGCCACTTGGTGGCGGCTGCTCGTTTGGAGCCTGGCCGGCATCCTGATCTACTTCGTCTACGGTTACCGCCACAGCCGCCTGCGGGCACCGGGCGCCGCGTAACCGCAGGCCACGGCTCCGTCACGCCGGTCGGAAGGCCGGCCTGGGCCCCTAGTTGCGCAGATCGGCAGGGGTCAGCGGCCCGAGCGCCTCGATCAGCTCCTGATACACCTTGGGATTGCCGGCGACGATGTTCGGTCCCAGGACGTAATCGCCGCCGGTCGGCGTGCCGACACGTCCGCCAGCTTCCTGAATGAGCAGGGTGCCGGCCGCGGTGTCCCACGGCGACAGGCCGAACTCCCAGAATCCGTCGATGCGGCCGGCCGCGACGTAGGCGAGGTCGAGCGAGGCGGCGCCGGGCCGGCGTACGCCCGCCGCGCTGGACATGACCACCTTGAGCATGGCGAGATACGCGTCGATGTGATCGCCGGCGCGAAACGGGAAGCCGGTGCCTATCAACGCGCCCTCCAGGGTGCGCTGCGGGCTCACCCGGATCTTCTTGCCCTCGAGCTGCGCCCCGTCGCCTCGCGAGGCGGTGAAGAACTCCTGGCGCATCGGGTCATACACCACGGCGTGCTGCAGACGGCCCCTGTGCTGCAGGGCGATCGAGACCGCGAAGGTGGGAAAGCCATGCAGGAAATTGGTGGTGCCGTCGAGCGGATCGATGATCCACACGAACTCGCTTTCGCCGCTGGCACCGCCTTCTTCGCCCAGAAAGGCGTGGTCGGGGTGCGTGCGGCGGATGGTGGCGATGATGTCGGCTTCGGAGCGCCGATCGATGTCGGTCACGAAGTCGTTGCGCCCCTTGCTGTCGATCTTGAGCGAATCCAGCCGCGAGAGGCTGCGCACGATGATGTCGCCGGCGCGGCGCGCGGCGCGCATGCCGATGTTGAGCAATGGCTGCATAAGATCGTTAGGCCGTGAAACTCGTGTAGAGCTTCCCTAGAATATCAGAGCATGACCGACCGGGTTCGCATCGTCCTCATCGATCCCAGCCATCCCGGCAACATCGGCTCCGTGGCGCGCGCCATGAAGAACATGGCGATCTCCGATCTCGTGCTGGTGCGTCCGCGTGCCTTTCCGCATCCCGAATCCGTCGCGCTGGCCGCGGGCGCGGAGGATGTGCTCGAGCGCGCCCGGGTCGTCGCGAGCGTGCCCGAGGCCATCGCCGATTGTGCGTTCATCGCCGGCACCACCTCGCGTCCGCGGTCATATTACTGGGAATTCGCCACGCCCCGCGATGTCGCCGGGCGGATTCGCGCGCTGGCCCCGGAGACGCGTGCGGCGCTCCTGTTCGGCTCGGAGCGCTACGGCCTCGGCACCGAGGACCTGAATCACTGCAACGTGCTGGTGCGCATCCCCGCAAACCCGGAATATTGCTCGCTGAATCTCGCCATGTCCGTGCAGCTGCTCTCCTACGAGCTGTTTCTCGCGCGCGAGCAGCCGAGCTCGCACACCCAGCTCGAGCAGTCGCTGGCGACCTCGAGCGACGTCGAGCACTTGTACGCCCACCTCGAGCAGGTGATGGACGAGGTCGCGTTCGAGGATCGCACCGGGTATCTCATGGAGCGCGTGCGGCGGCTGTTCAACCGCGCCCAACTCGATTGCAACGAGCTCAAGATCCTGCGGGGGTTCCTCAGCGCGGTGCAGGGGAGGGGCCGATGAGCGATACGCGACCCATCTATCTCGACAACGCGGCGACGACGCCGGTCGATCGGGAGGTTGCGGCGGTCATGGCGGAGTGCCTGACTCTGGACGGCGAGTTCGGCAATCCCTCCTCCTCCAGCCACCGCTACGGCGCGGTCGCGAGCGCGCGGGTCGAGGCGGCGCGCGCGGAGGTGGCCGCGAGCGTCGGCGCCGCGCCGCGCGAGGTGATCTGGACCTCGGGAGCGACCGAGGCCGACAATCTCGCGATATTCGGCGTCGCGCACTATTACCGCGATTCGGGGCGTCACCTCGTGACCTCGCGCACCGAGCACAAGGCGGTGCTCGATCCGATTCGCGAGCTGGAGCGGGCAGGATGGCAGGCGACCTATCTCGAGCCGGACGCGAGCGGCCTGATCCATCCCGAGCAGGTCGCGGCGGCGCTGCGGCCCGACACCACGCTGGTCTCGATCATGCACGTGAACAATGAGATCGGCGTGATTCAGGACGTCGCGGGCATCGCGGGCGTTTGCAAGCGTCAGGGCGCGCGCCTGCACGTCGATGCCGCGCAGAGCCTGGGCAAGTGCGCCATCCGCTTCGCCGACTGGGGTATCGATCTCCTGTCGCTGTCGGCTCACAAGGCGTACGGGCCCAAGGGCGCAGGTGCTCTGGTGATCGCGCGCGGCGCCGACGGCGGCGGCGTTCAGCTCCGGGCGTTGCAATTCGGGGGCGGCCAGGAGCGCAACATCCGGCCCGGCACGATCGCGACTCACCAGGTCGTCGGCATGGGACGCGCGGCGTCGCTCGCCGCCGCGGCCCTCGAATCCGAGCGGATCAGAGTGGGGGCGCTGCGCGAGCGCCTGTGGCAGGGCCTCGCCGCGATCGGCGGTGCGATCCGCAACGGCGACCCTGGGCGCTCGGTGGCGCAGATCCTCAATGTCTCCTTCGAGGGGGTCGAGGGGGAAAGTCTCATGGCGTCGGTCCAAAGCCGGATCGCGGTGTCGAGCGGCTCGGCGTGCGCATCCGCGTCGTCGCAGCCCTCCTATGTGCTGCGCGCGCTCGGGCGCGACGATGTCCTCTGCGAGAGCAGCTTGCGGTTCAGCCTCGGACGGCAGACCCAGGAAGCGGACATCGATGCCGCCGTCGAGGTGGTCGCGCGCTCGGTCCTGCGGCTGCGGCAGCTGAATCCCGCGCGCTCGTGACGCCGGTGCTCTTGAACTACAACCCCGCGACCACACGTTATTTCGGCGACACCCCGTCGGCCGGGCGTCTCGAGGGTCCGGGTGTCGCCCGCGGCAGCGCCGGCAGCCCGGCGCACGGCGCGCTGGTGCAATTCGAGCTCCGCATCGAGGGGGGTGTGGTGCGGGAGGCCCGCTTTACGGCATTCGGCTGCCCGCACACCATCGCGGTCGCGGCCTGGACGGCGGAGCACGCGGCGGGGCTCCCGCGGGGGGCGGGGCTGCCGAGGTCCGTGGCCGAATTGAGCGCCCTGTTTGCGGTGCCCATCGAGAAACGCGGCCGGTTGCTGGTGGTCGAAGATGCATGGGCCGCGTCGATGGCTGCGGCGCCGGCGCCGTAGCGAAACCGCGGGCTGGTTCCGTGCGTCCGCCGCGGTCCCGTGTTATGTATAGAGCAACGCTCGAAGGCTGAGGACCGACATGGCGATATCGTTGACAGAATCGGCAGCTGACCGGGTCAAGGCACATTTGGCGCAGCGCGGCATGGGTCTGGGTCTGCGGGTGGGCATCAAGAAGACCGGCTGCTCGGGCTTTGCCTATGTGGTCAATTACGCGGACGAGATCCACCCCGACGATGCGGTTTTCGAAGCGCGCGGCGTCAAGGTGGTGGTCGATCCCGCCAGTCTCCCCCTGATCGACGGCACCCTGGTGGATTTCATCAAGCAGGGCCTGAACGAGGCCTTCAAGTTCCAGAACCCCAAGGCCAAGGGCGAGTGCGGCTGCGGCGAGAGCTTCAACGTCTAGCGGTCTCGGGGCGCGCGCCTCGCCGGCCGGACCGGCCCCTCTCCCGCGGCAGACATTCTTCTGGCCGGTTTTTCCAAGAAATACAGACACTTCGGCCCCAACCCACGTTGCCTTGGAGCCCTCTGCTCCAGTACACTTCGCGGTCTTTCTGCTCAGGGCCAGCCCCGGGCGGACACATTGGTCGGCACCCGAGGTCTTATGGCAATCGAGCGTACCCTTTCCATCGTCAAGCCGGATGGCGTGAGCCGCAATCTCATCGGCGACATCTATCGCCGCTTCGAGCAGGCCGGCTTGCGCGTCGTGGCTGCACGAATGGTGCACCTGTCGCAGGCCGAGGCCGAGGGGTTCTACGCCGTCCATCGTGAGCGCCCCTTCTTCAAGGATCTGGTGCGCTTCATGACCTCCGGGCCGGTGATGGTTCAGGTGCTCGAGGGCGACGGCGCGATCGCGAAGAATCGCGAGATCATGGGCGCCACCGATCCCAAGAAGGCCGACAAGGGGACGATCCGCGCCGACCTCGCCAAGAGCATCGACGAGAACGTGGTGCACGGGTCGGACGCGGCGGATACCGCCGCGCGCGAGATCAGCTATTTCTTCAGGGAAATTGAGCTCTGCCCACGCACGCGGTAGCGTAGTCACGAGGAGACTTGAGTGGCCGGGAAGGGGGTCAATCTGCTTGGGCTTCCGCGCACGGAACTCGAGGCGTTCGTCGCCGAGAGTCTCGGCGCCAAGCCGTTCCGTGCCCGCCAGCTCATGAAGTGGATCTATCGGCGCGGCGCGGCGGATTTCGCCGTGATGACCGACCTCGCCCGCGATTTTCGCACGCAGCTCGCCGAGGTCGCGCGCATCTCGGTCCCGGACATCGTCACCGAGCAGCGTTCGCGCGACGGTACGCGCAAGTGGATGCTGCGCATGGACGAGACGCAGGGCATCGAGACGGTGTTCATCCCGGAGCCGGACCGGGGCACGCTCTGCATCTCCAGCCAGGTGGGCTGCGCCATGGATTGCACGTTTTGCTCGACGGCACAGCAGGGGTTCAATCGCAACCTGAGCGTGGCCGAGATCGTCGGCCAGGTATGGCTCGCGCATCGCGAGATCGCCGGCGCCGCCGAGGGAGCGGGTGCCTCCGAGGAGCCGCGGCCGCGCGCCATCACCAACATCGTATTCATGGGAATGGGCGAGCCGCTCGCGAACTACCGCAACGTCGTCCCGGCGATGCGCATCTTTCTCGATGACCTGGGCTACGATCTTTCCCGCCGCCGGGTAACCCTGAGCACCTCGGGCCTGGTGCCGCAGATCTACAAGCTGGCGCAGGAGTGCAACGTGGCGCTGGCGGTGTCCCTGCATGCGCCGAACGACGAGCTGCGCAACGAGCTCGTGCCCATCAACCGCAAGCATCCGATCGCAGAGCTCCTGGCCGCCTGCTGGCACTACATCGATGCGCAGAATGGCCGCAGCATCACCTTCGAGTACGTGATGCTCGCGGGCGTGAACGACGCCCCGGCGCACGCCCTCGAG
>DATAUO010000093.1:0-69871 GCA_036268215.1 Steroidobacteraceae bacterium | reverse complement strand
CAGCTTGAGCTCGGACTTCGAATAGTCCGCGTTGCCGACGATCAGTGCGACGCGCGTCTCCGCGTGCGCGCCCCATGCCGCGAGCACCGACAGCGCCGCCGTGATCATCCCAAGCCGCAGTTGCAAGTCTCATCCCGCCGTTTACATCGAGGTCAGTCTCGTGGAAAAAAGCGGGTGGGGCAATTCGCACGGGGCGCGAGCCGCACCGGACGGCTAACTCATTGAATCGATTGAGCACGCCGCACCCATCGCCGGGATGCTCGAGCCCGCGGAGCGCCTGACGGCGTTCGCGCGGTGCAGTAGACTTTCACCATGACCCATCCCGAGACGTCCGCGGCGGCACACCCCGCGGCGGGACGGCGAGCCGCGCTGCCTTTCATCTTCGTCACCGTGCTCATCGACATGCTGTCGTTCGGCATGATCATTCCCGTGCTGCCGCTGCTGGTCCAGAGCTTCGCCGGCGGCAACGCGACCCGCGGAGCGGCGATCTACGGCCTGTTCGGCACGGCCTGGGCGCTGATGCAGTTTTTCTTCTCTCCGGTGCAGGGCTCGCTCTCCGATCATTTCGGGCGCCGCGCCGTGATCCTCATCTCCTGCACCGGCTTGGGATTGGACTTCATTCTCATGGCGCTGGCGCCGAATCTCTGGTGGCTCCTCGTCGGGCGCATCATCTCCGGGATTTGCGCGGCCAGCTTCTCGACGGCCAGCGCTTATATTTCCGACATCACGCCGCCCGAGAAGCGCGCCGCCAATTTCGGGCTCATGGGCGCCGCGTTCGGGATTGGCTTCGTCCTCGGTCCGCTGCTCGGAGGCGTGCTCGGCACCTTTTCGCCGCGCCTGCCGTTCTGGGCCTCGGCCTTCATGGCGCTGGCGAACGCCTGCTGGGGACTGTTCGTGCTGCCGGAGTCCCTGCCCAAGGACCGGCGCGTGCCGTTCGCGTGGAAGAACGCTCATCCCATCGGCGCGCTCAAGCTGCTGCGCTCGCATCCGACGCTCGCGGGCCTCGCGTCGAGCTATTTCCTCATGAACCTCGCGCATGTGGTGCTTCCCAGCGTCACCGTGCTCTACATGAACTACCGCTACGGATGGGGCTCGCGCCCGGTCGGCTACTTCCTCGCCGGCGTCGGCGGGTCCGCGCTCGTCGTCCAGGCGCTCCTGGTGAAGCCCATCGTCCGGGTGCTCAAGGAGCGCCGCTCCCTCGCGCTCGGGTTGACCTTCGGCGCGATCGGCTTCGCGATCTACGGCTGGGCGCCCACCGGACCCCAGCTCTGGATCGGCGTGCCGGTCATGGCGCTCTGGGGCATCGCGACCCCGTCGCTGCAGTCGATCATGACGCGGCTCGTCGAGCCCACCGAGCAGGGACGTCTGCAGGGCGCGCTGTCGAGTCTCATCGGCTTCGCAAGCCTGATCGGACCCATCATCTTCACCCAAATCTACTCGGTGTTCATCGGGGAGCGCGCCGATCTGCATCTGCCCGGCGCCCCCTTCTTCCTCGCCTCCGCCCTGGTGTTCGTCGCCATGGTCGTGGCCTGGCGGATCACGCGCCCCTCAGGCGCGGCGCTGGGCGCGGCCGACTAGATATCCGGCCGCGAACGGCAGACCCAGGATCACGACGGCGAGCACGATCAGGAGCATCAGGGTGCCGCGCACCAGGCGCCGCGCCTGATCCCCCGCGTCGCGGATCGTCTCTGCCGCGATGCGCGCCGCGTCCGCCGAGATCGCCTGCCGCTCGGCCGCGAATGCATCGACCGCCGCCTGACGCTCGACGCTGATCGCGGTCGACAGGTCCACGCGCTCCGCGTGGAGCTTCTCGAGCACGTCGGTCACGGACACGTCGACCTGCTTGCGCACGTCGCGCACCACGTCGTGCACCAGCTCCGGGGTCGAGTCCGCCAACGTGGTGAGGTGCGCCATCCGATCGTCGAGGCGCTTGAGCGCCGCCTGCACGTCGGAGCCGCTGACGCCCGACTGCTGGATCGCGAGCTCGGCCCGCCACAATGTCTGCGAAGGCATGGTGTCGCCGTAGAGGCGCAGGAGATCGCTCGTCTCCGCCAGGGCCTCCGGCACCGTGCCGAGCGAATCGACCAGCCTGGCATTGCCGCCGTTCTGTTGCTGCCAGTATTCGACCATCGAGGCGCGCGCGAACTTGAGGCTGTCGATGGGGTGGTCGCGCGCGTAGTCCGCGACGAAGCGCTGGTCGCGCGCGAATTCAGCGGGGTCCGCGATGCCCTTGGCCAGCGCTTCGGCCTCTCCGGCCAGCTCCGCGGCCGCGCTCACCGCGCGCGGCTGCTGGCTGCCGAACAGGGCGTTGCCGCTGCCGCCGGTGAGGTAATCGCGCATCTGCACCGTGAGCGCCCACATGTCGAGCAGGCCGAGCACCGGGACGATCTGGCTCGCGGCCTTGTCGCTCGCGGTCGATGCGCCGATCTTCCATTTGAGCGCGTTCGCGCGCACCAGCCCATCCTCGGTATCCGCCGCGATCTGGTCGGCCGCGGACTCGACGCTCACGTCGAATCGTGCCGCCAGCTCGTGCGTGAGGATGCGCGCATTGAGGTCGCGCGGGGACAACGGCTTCTCGGGGCTCTTGATGGTGAGCAGCGAGCATCCGGCGGTGCTCCCGATCAGCAGAGCGAGCACCGCAGCAATTCCGAAGCGCGTGTTCATCATCCCCACCTCCCCGGCCTATTATAGGGTGCCCGGGCTGCGATGGATCGAAAACGACGATCACGAGAGATGACCATGAGAACGATGAGCGAGACTGTTCGGCCAACGGCGAGGCGGCCGTGACGCACGCCGAGATCGTCGGCTGGGGCAAGTGCCTGCCGCCGTCCATCCTGACCAACCAGGATCTGTCCACCTTCCTCGCCACGGACGACGAGTGGATCACGACGCGCACCGGCATGAAGGAGCGGCGCATCTCCCATGTGCGCGGCACCGAGCTCGCGACCGTCGCTGCGCGCCGCGCCATCGCCTGCGCCGGCATGCGCGGCGAGGACATCGATCTCGTGATCTACGGCAGCTGCAGCAACGACGAGGCGGTCCCGAACAGCGCGAGTGCCGTGCAGTACGCCATCGGCGCCGCGCACGCCGCGGCGTTCGACGTGAACACCGCGTGCACCAGCTTCATGTACGGGCTGTCGATCGGCACCGCGATGATCAAGACCGGCGCCGCCCGCAACGCGCTCATCATCGGCGTCGAGCTCATCTCGCAATACATGGACTGGGACAACCGCAACGTCGCCGTGCTGTTCGGCGACGGCGCGGCCGCGATGGTGGTGCGCGCCTCCGAGACCGAGACGGGCGTGATCGCCGAGAAGCTCCAGTGCTATGCCGATGCCCGCCACATCCTGCGCGTGCGCGGCATGGGCACCCTGTATGCCAATCACGGCGTCGAGTACGGTCAGACCCAGTGGGATTTCGACGGCCAGGAGATATTTCGGCGCGCCGTGCACGGCATGAGCGAGGCGTGCCTGGAGGTGATGCGCCGGGCGCACGTGACCATCGACGACGTGGCGCTGGTGGTGCCGCATCAGGCGAATCTGCGCATCATCGATGCGGTGGCGAAGCGCGCGGGGGCGCCCGCCGGCAAGGTCTATCTCACCGTGCAGAAGTACGCCAACATGAGCTCCGCCACCGCCCCCGTCGCGCTGGTCGAGGCCGTCGAGGAAGGCCGGGTGCGGGCCGGCGACCTCGTGCTGATGCCCGCGTTCGGCGGCGGTCTCACCTTGTCCGCGCACCTCATCAAGTGGGGCGATCGCATCACGCCGCTCGAGGTGAGCGATGCCGAGCTGCCGCCAAGCCCGAAGACGGCGCTCGAGATCGTGAACGACATCCGGCGGCAGAAGCTCGAGGGCAAGGCCGCGGCCAAGCGCTTCGACACGCTGCAATTTCCCGAGAGCGCGCCCCTACAGCCGCCGCCGCCCGCCGCCGGCCGGCGCTGAAGCCGTCGCTGCCGACCGCGATGGTAGCGTTATCGCGCTACGCGACATAATGCGCGCCACGCATATGCTTATGAGAACACGGTCCTTGCCGGCTCGCGAGGACTTGCTTAAATCCCCACATGGGATTTCGGGCCGCGCTGCACCTGCAAAAGCTCTGCGAGGCATTCGTGCCGATGCCGTCGAGCCGGCAACTGGCCCGGTGCGCCGGTTGCGGCTGCTATGCACCGCTCGGCGTCAGCGATGCGGTATGCCTCCAGTGCGATCCGGCGGCCCGTCCCCGGTACCATGGGCCGCACGGTGCCCGCGCCGCGGGCGTTGCCGACGGTCCGGCGCGCGCTGCCTCCCGCGCCGCGCAACCGGCTTCCGCTATCTGAGGTTGGCGTTGATCAGGTTCGCGAGGCGCACGCCCGCCAGCGCGATGCGCTGCATCGCCTGCGCACGGGCATCGTTCTCGTACCGGCCGTCCAGGGCATACGGCCCGCTGCCCGGACCGATCGGCGCCTCGTACGCATAGCGCTTCGCGACGGCGAAGCTCTCCTCGATCCACACATGCTCGTCGCCGATCGCCGCGGCCCTCGCATCGGGCCGCGCCAGCTTTCGCGCGGCCTCGATCGCCTCCCGCGGATCATCGCTGTCCCCGGGGATTCCGTCCCAGAACAGGTGCAGCTCGTTCCTGCACGGACGCCTGCAGAGCATGACCGCGTTGCCGCCGCGATCTCCGCGCCGCAGCGACCTCGAGAAGCGCGATGCCGCGTGCAGCGGTTGATGAACGTCGCCGACCAGGTGCTCGAGCCAGACGAGATCGTAAGACTTGACGTCCTCGCCGACGTCGCGCGAGGCGATCGCTGCCTCGAACGTTCGGATCTGAGTCTCGGCATTCGGGGTCGCGGGCGGCTCGAGCGCGGTGCCGTCGGTCGAGAACGGCGTATCGACGAAATGCCAGTAGCGGTGTTGCAGCCGATCCTGGTAGCCGGTGTTCCGCCCGGCATCCGGGCCTCTCGGCCGCTCGCCGTCGTTGGTGTACTCGAGCGCGTGCCCCTCGCTCCCCTTGATCGCATCCGGCCACGTGGCCGCGGTCACGAAGGCGATCTCGTCGCGCCGATCCGCCGGCACGCCGCGCACCCAGAGGTCATGATCCGGATTCCTGCGCAGCAGGACCGACACCCTCGCGCGGCTCGCCGCAGTCAGCGATTGCCACGCGATCTCCGCAACCATCATGTGCCCCTCGCTGAACCATGCCCGCGCGTTTCCGGCGGACAGCAGCAGCAGCAGCAGGACTACTGTATTTTTATACATGGATTTCCCGGTCAATTCATGGCGCTGAGGACTGTTTCCATATTCTCCCCAAGATTTTGATGCTAACTTACGGCAATCGCAGTCTTTTATTACACGACAACGTAGGCTTCGATCCGCTGTCCAAGGGATGACCGTATGGCTACATCACAACCCCGCTCGATCGCTTCGCTGACCATTTCCTTCGGGCTGGTCGCCATCCCGGTGAAGCTGTACTCAGCCACCGTCTCCTCCGAGCGCCTCTCCTTCAATCTGCTGCGCCAGAGCGACGGCTCGCGCGTCAAGCAGCAATACATCGCGGTGAACGACGGCAAGCTGGTCGAGCGCTCCGAGATGGTGAAAGGCTACGAGTTCGCCAAGGATCAGTACGTGATGTTCAGCGCCGAGGAGCTCAAGGCGCTCGAGGACGCGACCACCCACGCCATCGACATCGGCCAGTTCGTGCCGCTCGAGTCGGTCGACCCGGTGTATTTCGACGGCACTTATTACCTCGCGCCCGACAAGGGCGGCGCGAAGCCGTACAACCTGCTCGCGTCCGCTTTGCGCAAGACGCATCAGGCCGCGGTCGGGCGATGGATCTCGCGCGGCAAGGAGCACATCATCGTCATCCGCGCGATGGAGAGCGGCTTGGCCATGCATCAGCTCCACTTCAAGGCCGAGGTGCGCGACCTCAAGGATCTCGGCGTCGAGAGCGCTCCGATTTCGGAGCCCGAGCTCAAGCTCGCGCAGCAGCTCATCGACCATCTCGCACAGAAGCGCTTCGACCCCAACGAGTTCTCCGACGAGCACAAGAGCCGCGTCGAGGCGGCGATTCAGAAGAAAGTCGAGGGCAAGGAGATCGCCATCGCCGAAGGTCCGGTCGCCGCCAAGGGCGGCAACGTCATCGACCTGATGGAAGCCTTGCGCGCGAGCATCGATGCACGCGGCAGCAAGAGCTCGGAGCTCAAGGAGCGCAAGGCGCCGAAGCGCGCCGCGGCGGCCGGCTCGGCCGCGCGCAAGTCGGCCAAACGATGAGATGCATGCCTACGACACGAAGGACCTCAAGCGCCTGTTCGGGCTGCCCGCGACGACGGTCCGATCGCTGGAGCGCGCGGGCTACCTGAATCCGGTCAAGCGCGCCGGACGGCTGCACTACTCCTTTCAAGACCTGATCGTGCTGCGCACCGCGAGCGCGCTGCGCGCCGCCAATATCCCCGCCAAGCGCATCAACCGCACGCTCGAGCGCCTGCGGGCGAGCATGCCTGAAGGCACCTCGTTGAATCGCCTGTCCCTCACCGCGCTCGGCGATCGCATCGCGGTTCGCGACGGACGGATGCTCTGGGAATCGGACAGCGGACAGTACGTGCTGGCGCTGGAGATCGACCTCGAGCAAGGCGGACTGCACGTGCTCGAGGCGGCGGCGCCGGCCGCCGCGCGCGGCAACGCCGCTTTGTCCGCCGCCGAGCCGGCGCTTTCCGCGGAGGAGCTCTTCTCGCGGGGCGATGCGCTCGAGGAGACCAACCCCGCGGCCGCGCGCATCGCCTACGAGGAGAGCCTCGAGCTCGATCCCCAGCATCTGGAGGCCCGCATCAATCTCGGGCGGCTGCTGCACCTCGACGGCGATCTGGCCGAGGCCGAGCGGGTCTATCGCGCGAGCGCGGCCAAGGAGCCCATGATCGTCTTCAATCTGGCCGTGCTGCTCGAGGATCTGCATCGCGAGCCCGAGGCGATCGAGACCTATCGTGAGGCGCTGGCGCTCGATCCGCAGCTCGCCGACGCGCACTTCAATCTCGCCCGGCTGTTTGAGCGCGCGCGCAACTCCAAGGCTTCGCTCCGACATTTGCTGGCGTACCGGCGCATGACGGAGCGGGAAGGAGCCTGATGGCCAAGCCCGCGCTCACCGTCTATCGCGCCAAACGCGATTTCTCCAAGACCGCCGAGCCGTCGGGTCGAGCCAAGGTCGCGCCCTCGAGGCGCCTGAGGTTCGTCGTACAGAAGCACGCCGCGTCGCGGCTGCACTACGATCTGCGCCTCGAGCTCGATGGCGTCTTCAAATCCTGGGCGGTCACGCGCGGCCCATCCGTCGATCCCGCCGACAAGCGTTTGGCGGTCGAGGTCGAGGATCATCCCCTGGATTACGGCGACTTCGAGGGGACCATACCCAAAGGCGAGTATGGCGGCGGCACCGTGCAGCTCTGGGATCGCGGCTACTGGGTGCCGGAGGGCGGCAAGACGCCGGAGGACATGCTCGCGAAGGGCGACCTCAAGTTCACTCTCGAAGGCGCCCGCATGCACGGCAGCTGGGTGCTGGTGCGCATGCGCGGCGACCGCTTCGGCGGCAAGCGCAACAACTGGTTGTTGATCAAGCATCGCGACGAGGCCGCGATGCAAGGTGAAGGCGACGCGCTCATGCACGACGACCGCTCGGTCGCCTCCGGCCGCACCATGGATCAGATCGCGCGCGGCGTCGGCAAGCGCCCCGCTCCCTTCATGGTCGCCGGCAAGAGCGGCGCCCGCGCGGATGCCGTGTGGCACTCCCGCGAGGGCGGCGGCGCCGCGGTGCTCGCCCCCGCGCCCGCGTCCAAGCCGGCGCGGCCTTCCAAAGCGGCGCCCGCGCCCAAGACGCCGCGGCCCTCCAAGATCAAGCCCATCCGCGTCGACGAGCTGCCGGGCTTCATCGCGCCCGAGCTCTGCAAGTCGGTCGACCTGCCGCCGGCCTACGCCGGCTGGGGCCACGAAGTGAAGCTCGACGGCTACCGCGCGCAGCTTCGCGTGCAAAAGCGCCGCGCAGCGATCCGCACGCGCACCGGGCTCGACTGGACCCCGCGATTTGCGGCGGTCGCGGCCGAGGCCCGGGCGTTTCCGGACTGCATCATGGACGGCGAGATCGTCGCGATGGACGGCCAGGGATTGCCGAGCTTTTCCGCGCTGCAAGCCGCGCTCTCCGACGAGGCTTCCGAGCGGTTGACCTACTACGTGTTCGACCTTTTGTTCCAGGGGCGGGAGGACCTGCGGCAACTGCCGTTGTCCGACCGCAAGGCGCGGCTCGAGAAGCTGCTCGCGGCGCACCGCGAGCTCGAGCATTTTCGCTACGTCGCGCATCTCACCTCGAACGGGCATGACGTGTTCGAGTCGGCCAAGAAGATGAATCTCGAGGGGATCGTCTCCAAGAAGCTCGACGCGCCCTACCGGTCCGGCCGCTCCGGGGCGTGGGTCAAGGCCAAGGCCCGCACCGGACAGGAAGTGGTCATCGGCGGCTTCACCTCGGAGAATGGGGAAGTCCGCTCCCTGCTCGCCGGCATTCATCGCAAAGGCGTGCTGCAGTACGTGGGCCGCATCGGCACCGGTTTCGGCCGCGACGTCGCGCGAATACTGTCGCCGCGGCTCGACGCGCTCGTCGGCAAATTCAATCCGTTCGCCGGCGCGAACATTCCGCCGCAGCAGGCCAAGGTCAGCTGGGTGAAGCCGGAGCTGGTCGCCGAGATCGAGTTTGCCGGCTGGACGGACGGCGGCATGATCCGCGCGGCCGCGTTCAAGGGCCTGCGCGAGGACAAGCCCGCGCGGGAAGTGGTGGACGAGCGCCCCAGCGGCGGCGAACCCTCGAAGGAGGACCAGGCGATGGCATCCAAGAAATCGACGCGTGCCGCAAAGACAGGTAGCCGCGCATCCCGCGCCTCATCCGCGCCCGCGGCCTCGCGCACACCCGCGGCCTCCACGCCCGCGGCGGCCCCCAAGGGCGTGACCCAGGTGCTCGGGGTGACCATCTCCCACCCCGACAAGGTCATGTGGCCGAAGACCGGGGCGACTCCCCCCCTCTCCAAGCTGGAGCTGGCGCAGTACTTCGAGTCCGTGGGCGACTGGATGATGCCGTACCTCGCGGGGCGCCCCTGCTCGCTGGTGCGCATGCCCGACGGCGTCGGCGGCGAGAAATTCTTTCAGCGCCACTCGACGCCGGGAATGTCCGCCCAGTTCTCGTCGGTGAAGATCCGCGGCGACAAGGCCGCCTACGTTCAGATCGACCGCATCGAGGGCCTCGCGGCGGCGGCGCAGTTCGGCACCATCGAGCTGCACCCGTGGAACTGTGCACCCCACAATCCCGAGGTCGCCGGGCGCCTGGTGTTCGACCTCGATCCGGCGCCCGACGTGAGCTTCGGCGCCGTCATCGAGGCCGCGACCGAAGTCCGCGACCGTCTGAAGAAGCTCGGCCTCGAATCCTTTTGCAAGACCACCGGCGGAAAGGGCCTGCACGTGGTTACGCCGCTGCTCGGCGGCAAGCAAGCCGTGCCCTGGCCGACCGCCAAGAACTTCGCGCACATCGTGTGCGCGCAGATGGCGCACGACAGCCCCAGGAAGTATCTCGACGTCATGTCGAAGAGCCTGCGCGGCGGCAAGATCTTCCTCGACTATCTGCGCAACGACCGCACCGCCACTGCCGTCGCCGTGCTTTCGCCGCGCGCCCGCGAGCTGCCGACCGTGTCCATGCCGATCGACTGGAAAGCCGTGCGCGCCGGCCTCGACCCGGCCCGGTTCACGGTCATCAGTGCGCCGGCCCTGCTGCGAAAGTCCAAGCCCTGGCGCGGCTACGACGAGGCTGCCCGTTCCCTCGAGGATGCGATTCGCGCGGTGACCGGACCATCGGCGGCGCGCAAATCCAAACGCTAGCCTCAGATCCCCGGCATGTCCTCCAGCACCATCCCCTTGGTCTCGCGCACCCGGGCGGACACCATCAGATAGGCGGCGATCGAGGCGGCCGCATACACGCAGAACACGCCGCCGAGGCCGATGCCCGAAAGCAGCGGCGGAAAGCTCGTGGTCACCAGAAACGCGGTCACCCACTGCGCTCCGGCGCTCAACGCGAGCGCGCGCGCACGAATGCGGTTGGGAAACATCTCCCCCAGCAGCACCCATACGACCGGCCCCCAGGAAATGCCGAACGCGAAGATGAACAAATGCTCCGCCACCAGCGTGATTTGCGCCTGCACCGAGGTCAGCTGCAACGTGCCTTGCGGACCGCGGGCGCTGAACATGAACAGCGCCGCGAGAATGACCAAGGTCGAGCTCATGACCGCCGATCCGCCGAGGAGCAGGGGACGCCGGCCGATCCGGTCGACCAGCGCCATCGAGGCCACCGTCGAGACGACGAGAATCGCCCCCAGCGTCACGTTGATCAAGAGGCCGCTCTGCTCGGTGAACCCCGCGGCGGCCCAGAGGTACTCCCCGAAATACATCACGGCGTTGATGCCGGACGCCTGCTGGAAGAAGGCCAATCCGATTCCGACCCATACGATGGGAAACGCCAAGAGGCCGTTCGCATTCCTCTTCTCGCCGCCCGTTGTCTCGCCGCCCGTTGTCTCGCCGACCGACGCACGAATCTCCGCGATCATGCGCTCCGGATCGACGCTTGCGCCCCAGAGCCGCTGCATCATCGCGCGCGCCTCGCGCTCGCGGCCCTTGATCACGAGATAGCGCGGAGACTCGGGCAGGATCAACGAAGCGGTGAGATAGACCACGCTCGGAACGAGCTGGACCCAGTACATCCAACGCCAGGCATGCAGCCCGAGCAGCCAGGCCGCGCCGGGCCCGCCGGCGGCGCGCGCGATCAGATAGTTGCTGAGGAAGGCGCACTGCAGGCCGAGCACGATGGCGAGCTGCTGCATGGTGGTCAGCCCGCCGCGTATGCCGGCCGGAGACACCTCCGCGACATAGGCGGGCGCGACCACCGAGGCAGCCCCGACGCCGAATCCGCCGATCAGCCTGACCACGAAGAACATCGCCGCCGATTGCGCGCCGCCCGCCCCGGCCGCGCCCACCGTGAACAGCGCGGCGGTCAGCAGCATCAGCGGCCGCCGCCCCATCCGGTCCGCGTACTGGCCCGCGAGCAGCGCGCCGATCGCCGATCCGACCAGCACCGAGGCCACGGAGAGGCCGGCGCCCACACTGGATGAGGCGAATTCCCTGCTGAGCGCGCCGACCGTGCCGTTGATGACCGCCGCGTCGAACCCGAACAGAAACCCGGCCAGGGTCGCGACCCCGCAGACGAATATCAGGTAGGCGAGCCGCTGATCGGCGGAGGGGCGCGGCATCGGGGTCGGCGCCGGTGCCGGCGTCTAGCTGCGCCGCACGAGCGTGGCGCCGCCGTCGATCAGCAGCGTGGTGCCCGTGATGTAGGCGCCGTCGTCGCTGGCGAGGAACAGGAAGCTGCCGGCGACCTCCTCGGCCGTCGACATCCGTCCCATGGGAATGGTCTGATCGACCTGCTTCGCGAACCCGCGGTTCTTGTCGTAGATGCGGCGGGTCAGGCCCGCGTAGACCATGCCCGGCGCGACCAGCGAGACGGCGATGCCCTCCGCTGCGAGCTCCTGCGCCATCACCTTGGCCAGCATCTCCTGCGCCGCCTTGCTGCTGCAATAGCTCGCCCCGTTGGGCCACGGCATGGACTGCACCCACGAGCCCGTGAACAGGATCGTGCCGCGGCGTCCGTTGCCGCGGCGGCGGTTCCTGCGCATGATGCGCGCGCCCCGCTGCGCGGTGAGAAAGCTGCCGGTGAGATTCACCGCGAGAGTCGCGGCCCAGGCGCGCTCGGTGGCCGAGAGAAACGGCTCGTTGAGCACGACGCCGGCATTGCATATCACCGTGTCGAGCCTGCCGAGAAATTTGACCGCGGCCCGCAGAGCCGCATCGATCGATGCGACGCGCCGCACGTCGCAGCTCACGAACTCGGCCTTCGAGGAGGTCAGCGACTTTTTCACCAGCGCCCGGCCCTTGCGTACGCCGGGCACGTCCGCCACGACGACCCGGGCGCCGGCATCCAGGAAGCGGCGCGCCACCGCCAACCCGATGTCGCCGCAACCGCCGGTGATGAACACGCCGGTCTGATCGATCCCCCGCATGATCTTAGAGGCTCCCTCGCGCGCGGCGGTCATGACCGCGCCCGGACCGTACCATTTCTAGATGATAACGTTATCATCACTCCCCGGCAAGCACGCCGGCGCGCCATCCCGCCGTCCCGCAGCGTTCCTACCACTTGCCGGAGCCCGCTTTGAAACCGCGGCTCCGCTCGTCCTCCTGCCGCAGCAGGCGCTCCTGCTCCTCGATGGCGGGCGTGACCACCGCGGCGTGCCCGTCCCGCGGCTCGTAGCCGATGAGCCGCCGCGTCTCCTCGATGTCCCAGCGCATGCCGGGATTATCGGACATCAGGTTGAGCACCGCGAACTGCACGCCCTCCGCGAATGCCGCGCGCTCGACACCCTGACAGAGGTCGCGGTCGCTCAGCCACATCTGCTGCCCCCAGATACCGTGCTCGATCTGCGGTCCGGGCACGTTCCCCTCGATGTGTTGGCAGCAACCGATCCTGAGCGCGATGAACGACATGCCGGTCTCGCGCGCGAGCGTCCGGCCCACCCGCTCGCACAGCAGTTTGCCGCAGCCGTACGCGTTCGTGGGCCACGCCGGCAGATCCGTGGTCAGCCGCTCCGATCCGAGGCGATAGCCGGCCATGACCCAGTTCGAGCTCGCGAACACGATTCTTCGCACGCCGTGTTCGCGGGCCGCCCGGAAAACGTTGAGCGACAGATCGATGTTGGATCGCTGCACCGATTCCCACGATGCGGCGGCATAGGGGTCCCCGGCGAGGTGAATCACCGCATCCACGCCCCCGAGCTCGCCCGCCCACTGCTCGTCGTATTCGCGCAGGTCCGCGGTCACGACGGCGGGGTCGCGGCGTGGATTGAGGCAGAGCAGTCGCAGCGCGACGCCGCGAGCGGCGAAGTGGTGCCGCAATTTGCGGCCGATGCTCCCGGTGGCTCCGGTGATGAGCAACATGGCTCGAGCCTCGCTTCTCAAGTGTCTTTCAATTCTCGAATGACAACGATACCATAGACGCTGTTACGCCATCGCTTCCGGACGACCATGCCTGAAAAAATGACCCGACGCGACGTGCTCGGGGCGAGTATAGCCACCCTCGTGCTCGGCGGCTTCCCGGCGAGCGGCGCGCCCGCGCGATCCGGAACCGCGGGCCGGCTCGCAAACCAAGGCTCCATTCTCGAGTGCTCCGGCCGCGACGCCGCGGCATCCGCGCTCACCTCGCTTCGGAGCTCCGCCAGTCGATTCGAGTGGCTCCAGCCCGGACGCTCTCTGCTGCCCGTGTTCCAGTACTCGGGCACCGCATCGCCCCTCTGGCAGGCGCGGGCCGCCTCCGCCGCCGCGGACGGAATGGTGCTTTCCGCCGCCGCGCCCGGCCTCGAAGCCCGGGTCGAGATCGGCGCCTACGGGGATACCGGCGCGTTCCGCTGGCATCAGTCCTACTCGAATGTCGGCTCCGCGCCGCTCGCCGGCGTGTCGCGCGTCAGCGCCCTGGATCTCGACCTCAGGAAGGATATTGGCCGCCTCGTCGTTCACTGCGTGCGCCGCGACGGGGATTACACGCGCGAGGCTCTGCCGCTCCAATCCAAGGTCACGGTCCGGGGAGGCGACTGGAATGCGCCCTCTCACACCGGGCTCATCATCGTCGAGGCGGTCGAGCACGCCGAGTTCCTGGTGCTCGGAGTTCAGCGGGAGCGCGGCTGGAGCTTCGAGCTCGAGCAGCTCGCGGATCGCCTGCGGATGAGCGTGACCCTCACCGACCTGCAGCGAACCCTCGAGGCCCACGACGCCCTGGCCGCCTGCCCGCTGTTCCTCGGCGCCTGCGGAGGCGATCTCGATGCCGCGGTCAATCTCGCCCTGCATCACCTGCGCGCACGCATCCTGCCCCCGGCTCTCGATCACGCACCGTGGGTCAGCTACAACATCTGGTCGACGGACGCCAAGGACGTCGAGAAGAACATCCTCGACGAGATCCCGTTCGCCGCCGCCATGGGGATCGAGCTCTTCTACCTGGATGCCTCCTGGTATCGCGGCTCATCGACCCGCGGCAACGGCGACTGGGGCAAGGGAATCGGCGTCTACGTCGAGGACCGCTCGAAATTTCCCCAAGGGTTGCGCCACCTGTCCGACCAGGTCCACGCCGCCGGCATGAAGTTCGGCCTGTGGGTCGGTCCCAATATCGTCGATGCGGCGCTGGTGCCGGGCCAGATCCCGTCATCCTGGCTCGCGACGGTGGACGGCAGGCCGGCCGAGCTCAAGATTCCCAGCTGGGAGAACACCTGCCTGCAGGTCTGCCTCGGCGCCTCCGGTTACGTCGAGCACCTCAAGGAGAATCTCGCGCGGCTGGTCGAGGACTACCGCCTCGATTGGATCAAGTGGGACAACTCCGGCATCCCCGCCCTGCCCGCGCGCTGCAATCGCGGCGACCACGGTCACGCGCCCGGCGACGGCAGCGATGCCGCCCTTCTCGGACAATACGCGGTCTTCGAGCACCTGCATCGCAAGTTCCCGGATCTCGCGCTCGAGCAGTGCGGCTACGGCAGCCGTCTCGACTACGGGCTGGCCCCGAGCATCCGCGCCAACTGGTGCAGCGACACCTGCTACCCCGCCTCGCGCCTGCGCTCGAATTCCCTGGCCTGCGCCAGCGTCTATCCGTCGGCCTACAACGCCGCCTGGATCGTCAACGAAGACACCGAGCTCTTCGGCGCCAAGACGACGGCGATCATCGACGCCGCGATTCGCAGCCGCATGGTCGGGCTGTTCGGCGTCGGCACGCTCAACGGCCAGATGTCGCAGCGCGCCTCGCTCTACCCCCAGGCCATCCGCGATCGCCTGTCGCCGAACGTCGCGCTCTACAAGAAGTTCCGCCACCTGCTCTATGAGCAGGTGAGTTTCCCCTACCCGCCGTACGGCACGGACCCGCGCGGCTGGCAGGCCGTGCAATTCACCGATCCCCGCGCAACCCAGGGCGTGCTGCTCGCCTTCCGCGCGTCGAGCACGCAGCCCGTCTCCGAGCCGCGCCTGAGCCGGCTCGATCCGCACAAGAGCTACCGCCTGCGTTTCACCGACGGCGGCACGGAGTCGATCAAATCCGGACGGGAGCTCATGGAGGCCGGCGTGTATCTCTCTCTGCCCGAGCCCGGCGCTTCCGAGATCGTGCTCATCGACGAGGCTTAGCCGCTAGTCGGGCCGAAATAGGGCTCGGGCTGCCCGCGGATCCCCAGCCGCACCCGGAACAAGTCGCCTGCCATCGGCTGCGCGGCGAGCTGATCCGCCGCCAGCGCGAGCTTCGCCGACGTCACGTACAGCTCGTCGAGACCGGGACCGCCGAACGCGCACGCGGTGGGATTCGCGACGGGAAAGCGGATCTCCCGCTCCAGCGCGC
This sequence comes from Steroidobacteraceae bacterium, assembly GCA_036268215.1. Classification (GTDB taxonomy): domain Bacteria; phylum Pseudomonadota; class Gammaproteobacteria; order Steroidobacterales; family Steroidobacteraceae; genus Bog-1198. The sequence goes on along the minus strand of DATAUO010000093.1, from coordinate 54,412 downwards.
CGTCGGGCGCGTAGCGGGCCACCTTCCATCCGCCCCAGAAGGCCACCAGCACGTGTCCTTCCGCGTCCACCGCCATGCCGTCCGGATAGCCGTCCGCTTCCAGCGTTCGCACGAACACGCGGCGCTTGCCGATCGAGCCCGTCGCACGCGAATAGTCGTAGGCGTAGACCGCGCGCCGGAAGGTGTCGACGAAATAGAGCGTGCGTTGATCCGGCGACCAGCCGAGCCCGTTGGACACGGTGATGCCGCTGTCCATGGTGTGCACCGAGCCGTCGGGGTCATAGCGATGCAGCGATCCGTGCGGCTGGTCCTGCTGCTGCGTATGCATGCTGCCCACCCAGAACCGGCCCTCCGCGTCGACCGCGCCGTCGTTGAGCCGCATCAGCGGCCGTTCGTCCACGCTCGCCAGCAGCCTCAAGCTTCCGGTCCTGAGGTCGCACTCCGCGATATTCCCCCCGGTGGCTACGATGAGGCCCCCCGCGCGTCGGAACCCGAGGGCCGACACCGGCGCCTCGGTGCGATGAGTCCGCAGCTCGCGCGACGCGGGATCCCAGGTGTGGATGTTCTGGTTCTCGATGAAATCCACCCAGTAGAGCCTTTGCTCCGCCGCGTTCCAACGCGGGCCTTCGCCGATGACGTTGCCGACGCTGACGACGTTCTCGGGCTGCACGGGCTTCATTCCTTGCGGCTGATGCGCGTTCGAACCTGGGAGCTCGCCAGCAGCTCGCCCTTGAGCGCCGTGCCCAGCCCCGGACGCCGTGGAACCTTCGCGCGCCCCGCTTCGATGTCGATGTTGTGCGTGTACACGTCGCCATACCAGCCGTCGCGATAGAAGCCGCGCACGCATTCCAGGATCATGGCATTCATGCTCGCCGCGCACAGATGCAGGTTCGAGTACAGCGCGACCAGGCCCGTGCAGTCGTGAGGTGCGATCGACAGGTGATAGGCGTCCGCCATGATCGCGATCTTCTTGCCCTCGGTGAGACCGCCGGTCCAGATGAGATCCGGCATCACCACGTGCGCGGCGCCGCACTCCAGCACCTCGCGGAAGGCGTAGCGCGTCATCAGCCGCTCGCTGATGCTGTGGGGCACGCGCGTCTCCTGCGACAGGCGCTTCAGATCCTGGGCGCTGTCCGGCTTGATCATGTCCTCCATCCACATGACGCGGTAGGGCTCGAGCGCCCGGCCGATGCGGATGGCATTGTTGAGATCCCAGCGGCTGTGGCCCTCGATCATGATCTCCATCTCGTCGCCGACGGCGTCGCGGATCCGCTTGACGCACTCCAGCCCTCCCTGCAGATCGCGCTCGGAGAGGTAGGGACCCGAGTGGCCGGTCGAGAGCCATCCCGCCGGTCCCGTATGCGTGCCGGTGCGGAACTTCGGCGCATAGCGGTCCCACGGCCACATCTTCAGCGCGGTGATGCCCTCGGCGAGCAGGCTCCTGGCGAGCCCGCCCGGATCGTGCAGGAAGGCATGCTGGTCGCGGTACTGTCCCGCATCGACGCAGGTGTTGTAGACCGGGATATCCGCGCGGCACTCTCCGCCCAGGAGGTCGTAGATCGGCCGCCCGGTCAGCTGCCCCTTGAGATCCCAGAGCGCGATGTCGAACGCGGACATCGCGCGCATCTCCGCGCCCGCATATCCGTAGAAATTCGCCCAGCTGAACACCGTGTCCCACAGGTGCTCGGTATTGAAGACCGGCTGACCGAGCGAGAAATCGGCGATCATGTCGTGAACGACCGCCTCCACGGCGCCGGGCAGATAGAACGTCTCGCCGAGACCCACCATGCCGTTGTCGGCGTGGACTCGAACCCACAGGATGTTGGGCTGAGCCTGGTAGCGTACGGTCTCGATGGCTTCGATCGTGCTCATGGAATCTGTCTCATTCGCAAGGTTAGGCGGTTCCATCTAGAATCGGGCGTAATGGCCGCCAAGAAGAAACGAAGACGTTCCGCCGACGCGCCCCACAACGTCAGGACGATCGCCAAGGCAGCCGGATTGTCTCCGATCACCGTATCGCGAGCCTTCCGCAATCCCGGCAAGCTCGCGCCCGCCACGCTCGCGCGCATCATGAAGGTCGCGGAAGGAGTCGGTTTCGTCCCCGACCAGATCGCCTCGTCGATGCGCAGCAGCCGCACGCTGGTCGGAACGATTGTACCGCCGCTGATCAACTCGGGGATCGCGGAGCAGGTCCAGGGAATGTCGGAGGCATGCCAGGAGCGCAACCTGCAGCTCCTCCTCATCCAGGGCGACTTCACCGTCGATGCGGAGGAGCGCGCGATCCGCACGCTGCTCGGATGGCGGCCTGCCGGCCTCGTTCTCCAGGCTTTCGTGCAGAGCCCGCGCGCGGTGTCGCTCCTGCGCGCCAACGGCGTGCCGCTCATCGAGATCAGCGAGATCTCGGGCCGCGAGCCCGTCGACATCGCGGTGGGCGTGTCGAATTTCGACACCGCATTCGGCATGACCACCCGATTGGCCGAGATCGGCTACAAGCGCATCGCCTTCGTCTCGACGCCGATTCACGGCAACGATCGCTTGCAGCAGCGGCGCATCGGCTATCGCAAGGCGCTCGAGAGCAGGAACATGCCCGTGGCCGAGCGGCTGGAGATCGAGATGCCGATCACCTCCGCGGGCGGATCGGAGGCGCTGAACATCCTCAAGCTGCGCGACCCGAACATCGACGCGGTGTTCTTCTCGAGCGACGTGCTCGCCATCGGCGGCGTGCAGGAATGCCACCGCCGCGGCTGGAAGATCCCCCAGGACATCGCGATCGCCGGCTACGGGGACACCGAGCTCGCGGGACAGCTGTTCCCGCGCCTCACCACCGTGCGCGTGCCGCGCTACCAGATGGGCCGCAAGGCCATCGAGGTCCTCGCGCGCCGCATCGCCGGCGAGCCGGGCCTTCCGCGGCGGGTGGCGATGCCCTTCGTCATCGTCGAGCGCGAGACGACCTAGCGTCACTTCGCCTCCTCCACGTAGATCAGATCGCTGGTGAATCGCCCCGGCAACCGGATGTCCAGTCCGTCGGTCATGAGCGCCCGTCCCTTCCGGCTGCCCTCGGCCACCGATCCATCCTCCGTCCGGATCCGGTAGGACTTGTCCGGGTCCAAGCCCGCGAGCAGCACCGCTTGGTGCGCGATCTCGCTGTTGGGACGGAACACGTACGCGGTGCCCTTCCCGATGGCCGCATTCCAGTAGAACAATCCGTCCCAGTGCGTGCCGTCCGGGCGAGGCAGGATGCGCTGGACATGGGCGTCCGCGAGAATGGGCCTGATCCAGCTCTTGTAGATGTCGCTCGCGTGCCGGATGCGCTGCTTCTGCTCGAGGGTGAGCTTCGCGCTGTCGGTGAGCGCCAGGTCCCAGGCGCCCATCATGGCCGAGCGCCAGAGATAGGGCTCCGGCGCATCCGAGACGTCCGAATACACCCGGTCGTAGGTATAGAGGATCATCGAGCCCGGCGGAAATACGTAGCTCGAGTCGTAGATCGATTGCCGGTCGGCCAGGGCGGACAACGTGTCCGTGCCCACGAGATAGTGGGCATGCTCGATGTCGCCGAAATCCTTGATCGTGCCTCCCCCCGAGCAGCTCTCGAGCCGGAGGTCCGGGAATCGCTCCATCAGCCGTTCCTGGATGCGGTAATAGCCGAGCGTCGACCAGTAGCTGGTATCGGTGCGGCTGTCGCCGTGCGAGTGCCGCGCCATGGAAGTGACGGCGATCGGGCTGTAGTCGGTCTTGAGATAATCGACCCGATTCTCGGCCACCACGCGCTGTGTCGCGTTCTCCACCCAGCGCCGCGCATCGTCGTTGCCCACGTCGATCTGCGCGTCCCAGTTGATGCCGCCCTCCTTGTCGTAGGTCGGCGGCCGCGTGAACCAGTCCGGATGCTCCTTGAAGTTGAGGGTGCCCGGCGCCTCGGAGTCCGCCGCCATGGTCCATCCCATCCACAGCGCGAGCTTCATGCCGTTCGCATGCAGGTAGTCCGCGAGCGGCTTCGATCCGTTGGGAAACCGCTTCGGATCCCAGCGCCAGTCGCCGGTGTCGGGAAACCACATCGCGTCGGCGAGGAAGGTCTCGAATCCGAGCTCGTGCGCCAGCCGCGCGCTCGCGAGCACATCCGACTCGGTCTGGGTGCCGGGCTTGGTGCCGTCGAAGTAGTAGCCGTAGATCAGCGACGGGTAAGGCTCGTCGGCCGGGCGCTTCGGGAGCAGCGAGTCCTGCACGTACCGATACATCGAATACGCTCCCGCGGCCTGATCTCCGCGGTAGGTTCCGATGAATCCCGCGGGGATGAGCAGCTCCTCGCCCGCGAGCACATCGGTCTTGAAGTCCGGCGCCAGCCCGACGGTGAGCTTGACGGTCGTGCCGTCGCAGGACCCCGCGATCTCGCCGACCGCCGAGAACTTCCAGCCCACATAGAGCCCGTGCGCGTCATCGACCTGCAGGCTCAGGAAGGGCACCTGCGAGGCGTAGTCCAGCGGGCCGCTGCTGCTGCCGCCGTCAGACGGCCGGCTCGGGACCGACACGCTCCAGTACTGGCCGACCGGCCGCGTGAGCACGCCGCCCGAGACCTGCGCGTTCGAGCCTCCGCGGCGCACCTGGGTCGACTCGACGTAATGGCCTTGCGGCAGCGACAGCGACGGCAGGCTCAAGCTCGTCGGAGCACCGATCGTCAGCCGCTCGCCGGAGCCGTTCTTGAGCACCGCCCAGTGCTCGATGGGCCCGAGACCCGCCGATGCCTTCCAGTACGAGGTGAGCGCGAGCGCCGGCGAGACGTTGCGAAAGGTCAGCGTCAGCTCACGATGGTCGGGCGATTGCCGTGCGCCCGAAAACACCCAGCTCAAGCGCAGCGTCGCGCCGCCCTGCACCACGGATGCAGGCAGCGCCTGGGCGTTCGGTGTGCGCACCCATTCCCACGGCGAGGACGCGGTGTGCAGCGACAGAATCGCATCGGCGCCGTTGCGGATTCCGATCCGTATCTCGGTGTCCTTCGAGGCCAGCGTCCATTCGGTCGGCGCCGGCGCGGCCCGCGAGATCGCGGCCATCGGCATGAGCAGCACGGCGCACGCGAGGAGTTGCCGCATCGTGGACGGCGCCTGGCTCAATAGGCGGTCTGCGCGGCGGCGACCATGCGATCCACGGTCAGGCCGTAGCGCTGCTGCAGAGTCGGCACGGAACCGCACTCGATGAAGCGATCCGGCAGCCCGATTCTCGTGATGGGCGTGCCGACGCCCGCGCCGTGCAGCACCTCCGCGACCTGGCTCGCCAATCCGCCCGAGGAGACGTGGTTCTCGGCGACCAGCACATGCCGCACCCCCGCGGCGAACCGCGCGATCGCTTCCGTATCCAACGGTTTCAGCGTCGGCACGTGCAGCACTCCGGCGGCGGTGCCGGCCCTTGCCAGCTCGGCGCACGCGTCCAGGGCGCGCTCCGTCATGAAGCCCGTCGATATGAAGCCGAGGTCGCCGCCTTGCTTCAGCACCGTCGCCTTGCCGATGACGAATCGATAGCCCGCGGGATCGAGCACGGCCGGCACGCCGGCGCGCAGCAAACGCACGTAGACCGGACCCGGATACTCGGCCACGGCCTCCACCACCTGCGCGATCTCGGTGGCATCGCAAGGATCGATCACCACCAGGTCGGGCACCAGGCGCGCGAGCCCCGTGTCCTCGGTCGCCTGATGCGTGCCGCCGTAGCCGGTGGTGAGGCCCGGCAGGCCCGCGAATATCTTGACGGGCAGACGCGAATGCGCGCAGCCGATCGCCATGAAGTCATAGGCGCGGCGCGTCGCGAAGACCCCGTAGGTGGTGCAGAACGGCAGCAAGCCGGTCCGCGCCATGCCGGCCGACATGGCGAAGAGATTCTGCTCCGCCATCCCCACGTTGAAGAACCGCTTGGGAAACGCCTTGATGAAGGGAATGAGATCCGTGTACTTGGACAGATCCGCCGACAGAGCCACCACGTCGGGACGGCGCGTGCCGAGCGCGACCAGCGCGTGCCCGAACGGCGCATCGATCACGGCGCGAGGGGTCGGGGCGATCATGGCATCACTCATCGCGCGTCCCCGGTGCAATCATGGCGCGGCTCATCGCGCGTCCCCGCCCGGTGCCTTGCTCAGTGCCTCGAACTCCCTCTCGAACTGAGCCCAGTCGGAAGACTCGATGCGCACGAAGTGCGCCTTCTCGCGCCGCTCGAGCGTCGGAATCCCCTTGCCGGGCGTGGTGCGCAGGACGATCACGTGCGGAACGCCCGCCGTCGCCCGCCCCCAGTGCAGGCTGTCGACGATGGCCGCGATGTCGTTGCCGTCGATGTCGCGCGCCTCCCAACCGAAGGCCCGCCATTTGTCCGCGACGGGCTCCACGCGCATCACGATGGGGCCGTCGGCTTGGATGCCGTTGCAGTCCACCAGGGCGACCAGGTTGTCGAGACCGAAGTGCGAGATCGCCATGGCCGCTTCCCAGGTCGAGCCCTCCTGCATCTCGCCGTCCGACAGCTCGACGAAGACTCGCGCCGATGAGCCCTGCGTCTTCAGGGCCAGCGCGATGCCGGCGGCCTGCCCGAGGCCGTGTCCGAGCGACCCGCCGATGATCTCCACGCCGGGCGTGGTGTCGAGGGTGCTCATCTCCAGGCGGCTGTCGTCCGCCCCATAGGTCGAGAGCTCGGCGGCCGGCAGGGTGCCGGCTTCCACCAGCGCGGCCCAGAGTGCGATCGAATAGTGTCCGGTCGACATGACGAAGCGGTCGCGGCCCGGCGCCTTGGGGTTCTGCGGGTCGTACTTCATCTCATGGAAATACAGGGCCGCCATCAGATCGGCGATGCCGAGCCCCTGGCCGAGATACCCTTGTCCCCGCCCGGAGGCCATGGTCAGCATGTGTCTGCGAAGGCGCGTCGCGCGGCTCCGGAGCTCGGAGAGCTCCGCGGCGGTGGCCGGCTCGGTGTGGCTGGAATCGTTCATGCGTGCGTGATCCGCTGGCTGGTTCCTGCTGCTCAATCCTTGTCCAGTCCGCCGCTGACGTTGAGGCGCGCGCAGGTCACGTAGTCCGGGGCATCCAGGACCAGCCACAGAATGCTGTCGACCACCTCGGAAACCTCGGCGCGCCGGCCGAGCGGAACGCGGTTGGTGCGCTCCTGCAGGAAGGTCTCCAGGTCCGCCCGGCCCTCGACCCGGGCCATCTCCGCCTCGACCGTGCGCTGCATCGCCGTGTCCATCATGCCGGGCGCGACGCTGTTCACCTTGATGCCGTGCCGCGCCAGCGCGATCGACGCGGTACGGGTGAAGGAATCGACCGCCGCCTTGCTCGCCGCGTAGGCGGCATAGTTGGGAAGCGCCATGCGCGATCCCGGCGAGGTGATGTTGACGATCCGCCCCTTGGTCTCACGCTTGATCATCTCGCTCGCGACCTCGCGCGTCAGCGCCACGAGACCCGTCACGTTCACCGCGAACGTTCTCTGCCAGAGAGACTCGGTCATGCTGTTGAACGCCTCGGCCTCGCCGATCGCGGCGCAGTTCACCAGGATGTCGATCCGGCCGAATCGCCGGATGGCATCCGCGGCGATGCGCGCGGCGCTGCCGGTCGCGGTCAGGTCCGCCGCGATCGACAAGAGCTCCTTCGTGTGCGTCCCGCACTCGCGGTTCGCGCTGTCGAGGCCGGCCGCGTCGATGTCGACGAGCACCACCGACAGCCCGCGCTTCGCGAGCGCGGCCGAGAGCTCGCGGCCGAGACCGGCCGCGGCGCCCGTGACCATCGCACATCTTGGATCTTTCATGCGCTTCGCGATTCGATCAATTGTGGCCGCCGAATCGCGCCGTGACCGATGCCTCTAGCGTTCTCGGCGCTCCCGTGGTCATGGTGCTGTAGTACGGCGAGTAATAGCGCGTGTCGAATGCATTCTGGAGGATCATTCTAAACGTCAGAGGAACGTCGCCCAGGGGATGGGAGTAGAACGCTCCCAGGTCGGCCAGGGTATGCCCGGGCACGTTGTAGCCGTTCGTCGCCAGCAGCGGCGTCGAGCTGTTGTAGGTGACGAGGCCGGTGAGACCGAGGTTCGGGACCATCGGCAGCTTGTACTCCGCATAGAACGACGCGCTTTCGCGCGAGACGCCCGGGACGTACTTATTGTTGATGTCGGGCGTGCCCGTGTCCACCTGCAGCGGCTTCAAGAGCGTGACGTTGGCGTTCAAGGTCAGGCCGAACGGGAACTTGCTCACCGACGTGAATTCCACGCCGGTATAGCGGGACAGGCCCTTCTCGTTGTAGACGAACTCGTTCGGCGCCAGCACCTGCACGTAGGCCAGCGGCTGGTCCGCCCTGAACAGGTTCATGTTCAGCTCGGAGATGTCCGCCACCTGCCATTTGACGCCAGCCTCGTAGGACTTCAGGCGCATGGGGCCGAAGCGCTCGCCGGAATTCACGTACTGCGGGCTGATGGGCGCCTGGCCGCCCGGACTGACCGCATCGGCATAGGTCACGTAGAGCCGCAGCTTGTCCTTCGGCGAGTACGACAGGGAGAAGCTCGGCGACAGGCCGTTCGCCTTGGTCTCCGCCAGCAGCTGCTGCACCTGGTAGAGCACCACCTTGTTGTTGCCCTCGTTCAAGCCCAGCCACAGATCCCAGTGCGGATCGAACTGGATGCGGTCCTGGAAATACTCCTGGGTCCACCACTGCGTCTCGCGGTATTGATTGAATATCGATTGCGAGGTCGCGGTGAACGGCTCCGGATAGTACCGCGGGTCATACAGGTTGTTGGCCGTGTAGGGAGCGGCGCCATAGGTGTCGAAGGTCGGCGGCAGCTCGATGAACTGGCGCAGCTGCGCGGCGCCGACGGTCACATTGTGCTTGATGCCGAAGGTCTCGAAGCTGCCGAGGAGGTCCAACCGCAGCGAGCGATTGGAATAGGTCTCGAAGCCGAACGTATTGCAGCCGAAGGCGCCTTCGCCCGTGACCACGTTGGGATCGAACAGCGTGCAGGACTTGTTGATGACCCGTTCCGACTCGTCCGCCAGGTACGCCACCGCCCGCCAGGTGCCCACCAGGTCGCGCGACAGCTTCGCCCCGAGGTGGTAGCCGTCCCGGTCGATTCGCTCCCACGGCTGCTCGGTGGAGTCGCGCGGATTGATGTTCGGCAGAGGCGCGGTCGGATTCGCCGAGAACTGGATGATCTCGGGTGCCGGCGCATCGCGGCGCAGCAGCTCGGCATCCAGCTCCATCTTGATTCCGAGCAGGCCGCTGTAGGTCAACATGGCGCCGATGCTGTTGCGCTGGCCGGGATCGGTTCCCTTGCGATAATCCTGGATCGACTCGTGCACGCCGATGAGGCGCAGCCCATCGCCGGCGTACCCGTCGTCGAACGGCTTGTTGCCGTCGATTTCGTACTTGTTCGTGCCCCAATTGTTGCCCTGAGCCGTGACATCGAGAAATTCATCCGCCTCGGGACGCTTCAACCGGTAATTGATGGCGCCGCCGCCCTGCACCAGGAAGCCGTACTGAACCGAGTCCGGACCGGTCATCAATTCCGCCGAGCCGAGGAATTCCGCCGCGTCCCAGATGGCACCCCCCGAGAAGGAGCCTTCGAGGAACTGATAGGCCGTCATGCCGCGGACCACCGGATGCTCGCCGCCGGGCGTCGCCTCGCCGCGCTGCACGCCGGCCCAGTTCTTGAGGATGTCGAGGGTGCTCGAGACCATCTGGTCGTCCAGCGTCTCCGGCGTGATGACGTCGAGATTTCTCGGAATGTCGATCACCGGCGCGTCGACCAGCGATCCCACGGATCCGCGGGTGATCCGGTAGCTGACGACCACGACCTCCTGCAAATCGTCGTCCGCTTTGGGCTTCTTGGCGTCCGAGCGGGAGTCGGCGTCCGCCAGAGCGGACCCGCTCCAGCCCGCCATGGCCAGCCAAACGCCCGCCAACGTCGCGCGGACAACCCCACTGCCGTCGAGGCAGCTCGCATTTCGCGTCCGGTTCATCATGATCGATCCCCCCCGCCACTATTTTTTGGTTTCGATGAGCGCATCCGGTCGCCGGCCCATCGGCTCGACGGGCCTCATTCCAGGCGCTTACCATCATCATCAAATGACAACGATACCATCGTAACTAGGAACCTGATGGATGTAAAGAGCCGCCCGATTGCCGTGCTTTAGTGCTGGTTTTAAGCGGAATGCAGAATCGTCGGTCGGGACCGCCTCGAGACCTATGCTATCGATGTCACTGTTCCGGCGAATTGCCGGCGCGCGCCAGGCCGGCCTTGATCCGCAGGGTGCAGGCCCAGAAATGGCCCGCGGCCCACAATCCCACCAGCGACAGCGGCAGCAGCGCCACGCGTAGTGAATCCGCCCCGTATCGCGCGCCCAACAGGTCGCTGCCGAGGCCGATGAGCTGCGGAGCGATCACCAGATTTCCGACGGTCGTCATCAGGAGGAACAGCCCGACGATCTTCGAGCGCATCGGCGGAGGCACGAGATTCTGAATCAGCGCGAAGCAGGGTCCGATCGGCGCATAGGACAGCGGCACGAAGATCCACAGCATCCCGAGCGCTGCCGCGTTCCCCGCCGCGAGCAACGCACCCGCCGCGGGAATGGAGCCCAGCGCGCAGCATCCCACCAGGAACAGCGGGACGGCGCGGGCGTCCAGCGGGATCAATTTTTTCATCAGCGCGGCCGTCCCGAGCAGCACCAGCGTTCCGCCGAGCCCATGCATGAGCGACACCGCCCCGCCGGCGGCGCCCAGCGTCATGTGATGAGAGCGCACCAGAAGCGACGGCAGCCACCACAGCAGGCCGAAGGCCCAGGTCGAGTACAGAGCCCCTCCGAGGAGGGCATGCCGCAGGGCCGGCTCCCCCCACGCGGTCCGCAGCATCTCCATGAAGGGTGCCGCGGCGGCCGCGGGCGCGAGTTCATCGAGACGGCCGCGCGGCGGCTCCTTCACGGTGATACGCACGACCAGCGCCACCACGATACCGGGCACCCCCAGCACGAAGAACGCGCTGCGCCATCCCCAGCGATCGCTCACGTAGCCCATGCTCGAGCCCAGCATCGAGCCGATGGCGGCGCCGACCGCATACACCGAAAGCGCCAGCGCGCGTCGCCGCCACGGGAAATAGTCGGAGATCAGCGATTGGGACGGCGGCGTTCCGCCCGCCTCGCCGACTCCGACCATCACGCGCGCGATCATCAGCTGCCAGAACGTGCGCGTGAAGCCGCAGATCACGGTCATCACCGACCAGGCGCCGAGCGCGACCGCGATCAGGTTGCGGCGGTTGACGCGGTCCGCGAGCGCCGACAAGGGCAGGCCCGCGGCCACGTAAAAGAGCGCGAGCGAGGCGCCCGTCAGGAAGCCGACGGCATAGTCCGAGATGTGCAGGTCCGCCTTGATCGGCTCGATCAGCGTCGAGATGACGAATCGATCCGCGATGTTGAGCGCGTACACCGCCGTCAACAGGAGCAGCACATACCAGCGGGCGCGCCCGGCTTCGCGTTGCGGCGGCATCGAGCTCAGCGGGCCGCGGTCAGCCAGCCGGCTGCGGCGTCGAGCATCTCGCGCCTCACTTCCTCATCCTCGCGGCCGCTGCGCGCGAGCACGTGGAAGGAGTGGTCGGCGCCCTCGAGAGTCTTCAGGGCCGCGCGCGCTCCCAGCTCCGCGGCCAGGGGCTCGAGCAGCGTCAGGTCGGCCAGCGCATCGCGCGTGCCCTGCAGGAACAGCATGGGAATCCGCACCTTCCCGAGGTGCGCCGCGCGCGCCGCGTCGGGCTTGCCCGCCGGGTGCAGCGGAAACGCAAAGAACACGAGACCCTTCACGTCGGCGAGCGCCTCGATCGCCTGCGCCTGCGAGGTCATGCGGCCGCCGAACGAGCGGCCGCCCGCGAACAGCGCGGCACCCGGCATGAGGCGCCGTGCCTCCGCGACCGCCGTTCGCACGGTTGCATGGCAGAGCGGCGGCGGATCGGGACGCCGCCCGCCCTGCTCCATGTACGGAAACTGGTAGCGCAGCGTGGCGATCCCGCGCTCGGCCAGCCCCTCCGCCAACGAGGTCATCGACGGGTGCCGCATGCCCGCCCCCGCGCCGTGCGCGAGCACCAGGCACGCCTTCGCTTCATCGGGCCGATCGAGCAGCGCCGAAACGCGCCGCGTATCGTCCACCTGGAGCTGGACGGGAATCGCCGTCGCCGCCATCTGATGTCTCTGCTCGATGCGCATTTGGGCGAGGCTAATGGTTCGATGTGCCGACGTCCAGCGCGCGCTCCTGCGCCGCTTTTCGTGACATACCCACACCGGCTCGGGCCGACGGAGCACCTCGCGTCACGTCTTTTCCTACAGACCGCGCCTCCCTCGCGCGTTACGTTCTCCTCCACCCCGATGCCATCGAGACCCAATGGAGACCCGCCATGGCCGCCGCCCGCGAAGCCCATACGCCGACTACCACCGCGCCGCTCGAGGACCCGACGAAAAAATTTCCCAAGCCGCCCTTCGCGAATCAGAAGCAACCCTGGCCCGGCCTTGCCGCCGAGATGAACCCGAAACCCGATCACGGCGAGCACTCGTACGTCGGATCCGGCCGGCTCGCCGGCCGGCGGGCGCTGGTCACCGGCGGCGACTCCGGCATGGGCCGCGCCGCGGCGATCGCCTTTGCGCGCGAAGGCGCGGACGTCGCCATCAACTACTTTCCGAGCGAGGAGCCGGATGCCCGCGAGGTCGTCGGCCTCATCGAGGCGGCCGGCCGCAAGGCGGTGGCCATCCCCGGCGATCTGCGCGACGAGGAGTTCTGCAGCAAGCTCGTCGCGCGCGCCGTCGGGGAGCTCGGAGGCCTCGACCTCCTGGTGAGCAACGCCGGACGGCAGCAGGCGCACGACTCGATCCTCGACATTTCCAGCGAGGACTTCGACGCGACCATGAAAACCAACATCTACGCGCCGTTCTGGATCATCAAGGCCGCGCTGCCCAGCATGCCGCCCGGCTCCTGCATCATCGCAACGACGTCCGAGCAGGCCTACGACCCGACGCCGGATTTGTACGACTACGCCCAAACCAAGGCGGCGACCATGAGCTTCGTCAAGTCATTGGCGAAGCAGCTCGCGACCAAGGGCATCCGCGTCAACGGCGTCGCGCCGGGCCCGGTGTGGACACCGCTGCAGGTATCCGGCGGTGCCTCCCCGGAAAAGCTGAAAAAGTTCGGCGGCCACACGCCCTTCGGCCGTCCGGGCCAGCCGGGCGAGCTCGCGGGCATCTACGTGCAGCTCGCCGACAACCGCGGCAGCTTCGCGACCGGGCAGATCTACGGATCGTCCGGCGGCGCCGGCCAGCCCTGACGTTTACGGCGGCGCGAGCGCGCCGCCCCCTCCGATCGAGTCAGACCTCCACCCCGAACCGCGCCTTCAATCCACGGCTTCCGGCCGAAGTCACCTTCACGGCGCGGCCCGCCGGCGACCGCTGAATCCACCGGAGCTCGAGCAGCCGGTCGAGCAGCGCGGCGCCGAGCACGCCCGCCAGGTGGGTGCGGCGCTCGCTCCAATCGAGACAGGGCCGGCAGTACATTCGCCGCGCCCGCAGCGCGTCCTCGGAGGCGATGCCGAACTCCGCCAGCAGCCGCTCCCCCGACGGCGTCACCTGACCGGCGCCGTCGCGCAACACCACGGCACCGCGCGAGACCAGCGAGCTCGCCAGCGCAACGCCCAGCTTGCCGGCGAGGTGGTCATAGCAGGTCCGCGCGAAACGGAGATCGGGATCGATGCGCGGCTCGGTACGCCGGCCCCGCACGAGGGTCTCGCCCGCGACCACCATGATGCCCTCGAGCATCCGCGCCACCTCGCGCGAGCCCAGGCGATAGTAGCGATGCCGGCCTTGCGCCGCCGGCGTCACCAGGTGCAGCCCCGTCAATTTGCCGAGATGCCCGCTCGCGGTCGCGGGCGTCACGCCGGCCTCCGCGGCGAGCTCGGTCGCGGTCAGCGCGCGGCCATCCAGCAGCGCGGCGAGCATACGGGCGCGGGCCGGGTCCCCGACCAGCGCGGCGACCCCTGCCATGCCCGAAACCGGCTTCATGCGCCCGACCCTATCACCCATGGCACCACCACGCTTCGGTTTGCGCCGAAGTGTACCAGGCGCAGCCGCGCTAGAGTCGGGCCCATGCACACACTCTGCATCCGCTACATTCTGGACCCCAATCGTGCCCGGGACTTCCGCGCGTACGTCGAGGCCGAGCAACCCGTCATCGAGCGCAGCGGCGGAAGGATCGTCGGCTACTGGCTCGCCACCGACTACGCCGGACCGAACAACGTCGGTTACGGATTCATCGATTTCCCGGACCTCGCGAGCTACGAGCGTTACCGCAAGGTGCTGGGCGACGACCCCGACCACCGGCACAACGCACAGGCACTCGAGAAGAGCGGCGTCATCGTCTCCATGGAAAGAGCGCTGCTCGACCTCGTGCCTGTCGGCCGCTGACCTTCACGGGCGCATCAGGTCGCCACGTACGGTTTCACCATCTTGGCCGGATCGACGATCCGGTCGAATTCGGCCTCGTCCACGAAGCCGAGCTTCAGCGCCGCGGTCTTCAAGGTCAGCTCGTGCTCCATGGCGTAGTGCGCGATCTTGGAGGCCTTGTCGTAGCCGATCACCGGCGAGAGCGCGGTGACCAGCATCAGCGAATGCTCGACGTAGTGCCGGATCTTCTTCAGGTCCGGGCGCGTGCCCTCGATCAGGAACTTGCGGAAATTGGTGCAGCCGTCCGTGAGCAGGGTGAGCGACTGCGCGATGTTGTGGATCATCAGCGGCTTGTACACGTTCATCTCCAGGTAGCCGCCCGCGCCGCCGAAGCCGACGGCGACGTCGTTGGCCATGACCTGCACCGCGATCATGGTCAGCGCCTCGGCCTGCGTCGGGTTGACCTTGCCCGGCATGATGGATGACCCCGGCTCGTTCTCGGGCAGTATCAGCTCCGCGAAGCCCGCGCGGGGACCGCAGCCCATGAGCCGGATGTCGTTCGCGATCTTGTACAGCGAGACCGCCAGGGTGCGCAGGGTGCCGGAGAGCTGCACTAGCGCATCGTGCGCGCCCTGCACCGCGAACTTGTTGGGCGCGCTCACGAACGGCAATCCGGTCAACCCGGCGATCCGCGCGGCGGCGGCCTCCGCAAAGCCCGGCGCGGCGTTGATGCCGGTGCCGACGGCGGTGCCGCCGAGCGCCAGGCGATGGACGCCGCCGAGCGCATGGCCGAGCGCCGTCAGATCGTCCGCCAGCATCGCCGCATAGCCCGACCACTCCTGCCCCAATGTGATCGGTGTCGCATCCTGCATGTGCGTGCGGCCGATCTTGACGATGTCATCCCACGCCTCGGCCTTGGCCGCGATCGCATCGCGCAGCTCGCGCACCGCGGGCATCAGCCGCTCGACCGTGCCGACGGCCGCCGCGATGTACATCGCCGAGGGGAAGTTGTCGTTCGACGACTGCGACATGTTGACGTGGTCGTTCGGGTGCACCGGCGTCTTGCTGCCGAGCGCCGTGCCTGCAAGCTGGCAGCAGCGGTTCGAGATCACCTCGTTCACGTTCATGTTGAACTGCGTGCCGCTGCCCGTCATCCACACGTGCAGCGGGAACATGTCGTGATGCTGCCCGGCGAGGATCTCGTCGCAAACCTTGACGATGAGATCGCTCTCGCCGGCGCCGAGGCGGCCGCCCTCGTGATTGACGAGCGCGCAGGCCTTCTTGAGGACGGCGTAGGCGCCGATCATCTGGCGCGGCATCAGCTCCGCGCCGATGCTGAAATACTCGAGCGACCGCTGCGTCTGCGCGCCCCACAGCTTGTCGGCCGGGACCTCGATCTTGCCCAGGCTGTCGGTCTCGAGGCGAACGTTGGCCATGGCGATTGCCTCTAGAGTTTGGAGCCGCCGTCCACGTGCACCGTGTCGCCGGTGATCCAGCGCGCCTCGTCGGATGCGAGGAACGCGATCGCGTCGGCGATGTCCTCGGGCACGGAGATGCGCTTCAGCGCCTGCACGCCGAGCGCGTAGCTGCGGCCCTGCTCCGTCTTGGTGAAGCTCGACATGTCGGTGCTGACGATGCCGGGCGCCACCGCGTTGACGCGGATGCCGCGCTCGCCGAGCGCGAACGCAAAATGCTTCACCAGCGTGTCGACCGCGCCCTTGGTCGCGGCATAGGCGGCCAGTACGCCGACCGCGGAGCGCGCTGCCAGCGACGACAGGAACACGATGCTGCCGCCGGCCGGCATGATGGGCGCGAGCTGCTGCACCAGAAAGAAGGGCGCGCGCACGTTGACCGCAAAGAGGTTGTCGAAGTCCGCGACCTGGGTCTTCTCGAGGCTCGCCGCCTTGGAGATGCCGGCATTGGCCACGAGGATGTCGAGACGCTCGCCGGCGATGCGGCGCACCTCCGCGGCGAGCCGATGAGGGCCGTCGCCGAGCGCGAGATCCGCCGAGACGAGGTCGGCCCGGCCGCCGGCCCCGGCGATCTGCGCCGCCACCGCCTCGGCTTCAGCCTGGGCGCGGCCGTAATGCACGATCACGCGCGCGCCGGCCTTGGCGAGCGCCAGCGCCGTCGCGCGGCCGATGCCGCGGGAGGCTCCCGTCACGACAGCGGTCTTTCCGGAAAGGTCGGGCATGCGTGCCTCTCGATCGATGATGCAGATTAGCAAGCATTCCGGTTGGATTGCTATTCTTGCGGGATCGACCGCAAGCTATTTTGTCAAACCCGCGGCATCGCTACGGAGGAACAGGATGAACGTGCTATCGCAACGCGCAAATCGCGGCGGAGGCCGACGAACCACCGCTCGCCTCGCCGCGGTGATGCTGATCGCCGCAGGCTCGACGCCCGCGCAGACTGCGCCGACCTCGTCGGCCACGCAGGTCACGCAGACTGCGCAGGGCGCGCAGGCCGCGCAGGCCGGCGACCACGCCATGGCGCACATGGCCGGCCACATGTACCTGACCACGCTCCGGCCGATGCAGCCGGGTGATCGGCAACGGGCCGACGCGGTCGTCGCGGCCGCCAAGCAAGCCATGGCGCCGTATCAGGACTATCGCAAGGCGCTCGCGGACGGCTACAAGATTTTCCTGCCGAACATCCCGCAGCCCCAGTATCACTTCACCCAGTACGACAACGGGCGCGAGGCCTGGAAGAGCTTCGACCCGCTCAAGCCCACCTCGCTGCTGTACAAGAAGACCGCCGAGGGCGGCTACAAGCTGATCGGCGCCATGTATACCGACCGGGTGGACGCCAACGAGGATGAGCTCAACTCGCGGATTCCGCTCAGCATCGTCCGCTGGCACCAGCACACCAACTTCTGCAAGGCGCCGCCGGACCGCAAGGCCGAGTACTTCGGGCCGAACGCCAAATTCGGGTTGCTCGGCTCCATCACCACCCAAGAAGCGTGCGCGGCCGCGGGCGGCGAGTTCCACCCCCACATCTTCGGCTGGATGGTCCACGTATACCCCTACGAGACGGACCCCGGGAAGATCTGGTCGACCGACGATGACGGGGAGGGACACGACAACATGGATCACTCGGCCATGGCGGGGATGAGCGAGCACTGATCGAGCCCCTGCGGCGTCGGCGCGGGTCGCGACATCATCTGATATCGCGGCGCGCGCCGCCGATACCCGCCACCACTCGGGCGTTCAGCCTCCCTCCACCTCGAGCTCCACCGCAATGTTGTTGCGGGTCGCGTGCGAGTACGGGCAGATCTTCTCGTGCGCCTCCCTGGCGAGATCGGACAGCTCCGCCTGCGGCAGGCTCTTGTCCTTGACGTGCAGCTTGACCGCGAGCCCGAAGCCGCCGAGGTCCCGCGGACCGATCGACACGCTGCAGGTCACGGTCGCGCCCTTGGCGTTCTTCTTCTTCTGGCTGGCTACGTAGTCCAGAGCGCCGCCGAAGCACGCAGCGTAGCCGCAGGCGAACAGATGCTCCGGCGTCGTGGTATTCGGCTTGCCCGGGCCGCCCATGGCCTTGGGAACGGAGAGGTCCGCCGACACGCTGTGATCGGCGGCTTCGGCATGACCGTTGCGGCCGCCGGTGACGGAGGCGACCGCAGTAAACAAGGGCTTGATGCTATCCATGGGAGCTCCTTCGGGTGGGATGTAGGCTGGGGACCTCCAGCCTATCCCAAGATTCGTTACTTGCGCGCCGCCCCGACCGGCAACGCCTCGATGCGTCTCATCTCGGGGGTCTCGAACCAGGCCGGGTCCTCGAGATAGTTCAGCAGCATCGGGAAGCTGTCCGCGCCCCAGAATATCTCCTCGCCCACGACGAACGTCGGCACGCCCCACACGCCGAGCTTGACCGCTTCATCGGTGTTGGCCCGCAACCGGTCCTTGACCGGGGTCTCCGCAATCGCCGCCTCGGGGTCGCGCACGCCGAGCGCGGAAGCGAGATCGCGCAACCCCTCCGGGGTCGACGGATCGCGTCCCTCCCCGAACACGAACCGGCTGGCGATGCGCGCCTGCTCGAGCGTCGGCCCGACGGCGCACAGCAGCCGCAGCGGCTGCAGCGGATTGAACGGATGGCGCGGCGGCATCCGGAACGGCAGGTTGCGCGATTTCGCCAGCCACGCGCACTGACGATACGTGTGCAGGCGCTTGGCCGGAACCTCGGCCGGCGCCTTGATCCCCGCGTGATTCAAGAGCGCGCCCAGGAGCACGGGCACCGGCCTCACCACCCAGCCCGCGGGCAGCCGGTCGAGATCCGGAAGCTGCAGATACACATAGGGAGAGATCGGATCGAAATACCAATTGGCCTTCTTCTCCATGCCCCGGTCCTGCGCCCGCCCGCTCATCGGGTCATTTGCCCAAGGCCTTCTGCATCTCCGGGCTTCGCAGCATCGAGCTCACGGTGTTGACCACGGCGTCGGACAGCGTCTCGTAGTAGTTCTCGGCCCTGTAAGACCGCCCGAACCGCGTCGCGTCGCCCGAGGCAATCCCCTTCCAGAGCTGCGAGCCGTCGCGGCCCAACACGGTGATCTGCACCTCCACCTGCGCCTCGTAGGTGTTGATCTCGGTGACGAAGAATTGCCGCACCTCGCCCTTGATCGTCACCGACGCGTCGCCGCCGTCGGTGGTCTTGATCCCCGCCTTGTCGAACAGCCCGCGCATGTGCGTGCTCACGAAGGCACCGACGTCATCGCCGGTGGTCACCGGCTTCGGGTCCTTGTCTTCCTGGTTCTCGCCGATCTTCTCCTTGTTGCCGCGCACGTCCTGGAAGGGCTCGAAATGCACCGTGGCATCGATGGGGCCCATGGACCCGAGCTGCAGCTGGGACGTCGGTTTCCAGACCAGGGGTATATGGGTCAGCAACGCGGTCTTCGCGGACACGGTCAGCGCGAAGGCAAGCAATAGGAGGCCAATTCGAGTGCGCATGATTGATATTCCTTTATTAATCTTGTTCGTGCGGTTCCAACGAAGGCTACGGCGGGAAGATGATATGCCGGGCCCACGCGGAGTGCCATCCAGAGGACAGGGGTCGAACGTGGCAGCGGTCGCGCGGCGCGTCGTTGGCGAACGGCGGCGGCATCCGCCATACTGATCTCGAGAATTGCCGCTGCGCGGGAGAGGGAGCGATGATATTCGAGCAATTCAGCGTGGGCGGCTGCCGGTCGTACCTCGTTGGCTGCCAGGAAAGCTGCGTCGCGGCGCTCATCGATCCGGAAATCTCGCTCATCGACCGTTACCTCGCGCTCGCGGCGCGCGACGGCCTGCGGATCCGCTACCTGGTCGACACGCACACGCACGCCGACCACTTCTCCGCCACGCTCGAGCTCGCCCGCAAGCTCCAAGTCCCCGTCGCGATGCATCGCATGAGCCCCGCGCCCTTTGTCACGCTCGCGCTCGACGACGGCGAGATGCTTGCGGTCGGCAAGCTGCGGCTGCAGGTCATGCACACGCCCGGTCACACCCGGGACTCGATGTGCCTCTGCGTCGAAGATCGCGTGCTCACCGGCGACACGCTGCTCATCGGCGCCACCGGGCGCACCGACCTGCCCACCGGCGACCCGGGCATGCTCCACGAGAGTCTGTTCGGGCGTCTGCTGCGCCTCGATCCCGACACCAAGGTGCACCCGGCGCACGAGTACAAGGACCGCGACCACACCACCATCGGCCGCGAGCTCGCGGAGAACCCGCGCCTGCAGGTGCGCGACCGCACGGCATTCATCGAGCTGATGTGCAACCTCGACCTCAAGATGCCGACGCACATCACCGAAGCCCTGCGCACCAACTTGAGCGGCGGCAAGACCGTGGCGCAGATGCTGTCCGAGGCCGCCGCCCACGTGCCCTTCATGTCGCTCGCAGAGCTCAACTCGCGCAACGCCGCATCGCCCGACGGACTCCTCATTCTCGACGTGCGCGAGCGCGACGCCTACGCGGCGGCCCACATCCCGGGCGCCAAATCGTTGCCGCGCGGACAGCTCGAGCTCCGGGTCAACGAGGAGTTGCCGGACCCGACGCTGCGCATCGTCGCGTGCTGCGAGTTCGGCCGCATCTCCACGCTCGCGACCGCGACCTTGCGCGAGATGGGGTTTTTGCGCGCCGTCGCCCTGGATGGCGGCATGCGTGCCTGGCGCGAGGCCGGCTACCCGGTCAGGTCGGGCCCGGACCCCTGAGTCAATTCAGCCACTGCCGCTCGACGTCGCTCGCTTCCTGATTGCGCTTCTCCATGCGCAGAGCATCGGCGAGCAGCCGGGCGGACTGGTCCTGGGCCGCGCGATCTCCGCGCGCGAGCGCGAGCGCCTTGCGCCCGCACCCCTCGGCCTGATGCGCGTCGTTCTCCGCCAGTCGCAACCGGCCGAGCTCGACCCAGAGCAGCGGATTGCTCGGCTCGATCCTCAACGCGCGATCCAACGACACCGAGGCGGCGGGCAGGTCGCCGTGGGCTATCTGGCCGTGCGCCTGATCCACGAGCGAGCGGGTCGCGGGCGACAGGTGATTCTCACGGAGCACGGGTGGACGCGGCGCCGGCGCTTGCGTCTCGGGCGGTGCCGGCGCGGGTGCTTGCGACCCGCTCGGCGAGAGGGGTGACGCGGCCGGCGGCGGCGGAGCCCTTACGGTGGCCGGCGGCGCTTCCGGCGGCTGCGACCGAAACAAGCTGCATGCGCTGAGCAAGGCGGCGGCGGCAACGGCCGGGGCGGCTCTGCTCATCAATGAACGATTGATTTGATCCATGACTTGATTTTGTCAGCCGGCGAGGCCGTAGGCGAGCCTCCGCAAGCGGGGTTCGCCGGCAGCTGCGTCCCCGGGGGCACAGCGATCGACACCACGTCGGTGCTGCCGGCGCAGCTCGCCGGGGTCTCCAGCCCGTCGAGGTAGCCGATGGAGCGATCCTCGATCTGCTCCGGCGCGATGGGCTCGAACGAGCTCGAGCGCAGCGCGCCCACGGTATCGGCCCAGATGGGCAGCGCACCCGCGGCGCCCGTGAGGCCGGTCTCGCGGTTGTCGTCGTATCCCACCCACACGACAGCGAGGTAGCTGCCGGTGATCCCCGAGAACCAGCTGTCGCGCGTGTCGGAAGACGTGCCGGTCTTGCCGGCGACCACCGTTCCCGGGGGCAGGTGCGCCGCGGCACCCCGTCCCGTGCCGTGCGTCGTCACCACGGTCAACATGCGGTCGAGCTGATAGATCGCGGCGGGCGGCGCAGCCGCCTCGACCTGGACCTTGAAGCTGCGCAGCGGCCGCCCCTGCTCGTCGAGCACGGCGCGCACGGTGCGCAGCCGCGCGCGAAATCCGCCGTTGGCGAGCGTCGTGTACATCTGCAGCACCTCGAGCGGCGTCATTTCCACCGTGCCGAGGAGCATCGAGGGGTTCAAGACCGGGCGCCGCTCCAGGCCGAGTTTCTGCAGCGTATCGGCGACGGCCGGCAGCCCGAGGTCCAGCCCGAGCCGCACCGTGGCGAGGTTCAGGGACTCGGCGAGCGCCCGCACCATCGGCACGCGGCCGTTGGTGTTGCGCTCGAAATTCTGCGGCGCCCACACGCTGCCGTCCGGCATCTTGAGCTCGATCGCCTCGTCCTCGAGGATGGTGGCGGCGTTGTAGCGGCCCGTCTCGATCGCGGTCAGATAGATCGCGGGCTTGACCAGCGAGCCGATGGGACGGCGCGCGTCGAGCGCGCGGTCGAAGCCCGCCCCTTCCACGTCGCGCCCTCCCACCACCGCGACCACATCGCCGCTGTTCGGCTCCGCGATCACCACCGCGCCGTCGAGATGGTCGCCGCGCACGCGGCTCGCCGCGTCGAGCCGCGCGAGATTGCGCGTCAGCGCCCGCTGCGCCGCTGCCTGCGCGCGCGGGTCGAAGGTCGTGAACACCGCCAGCCCCGCGGCGGCGAGATCCGCCTCGGCGTAGTCGCGCTTCAGATTGCGCCGCACGAGGTCCATGAACGCCGGCATGTAGTGCGCGCCGGGCGGCCGCAATCCCAGCGGCTCGGCCGCGGCCCGGGCGGCGGTCGCGGCATCGATCAGGCGCTCGTCCGCCAGCTGCTTCAGGACGAGATTGCGCCGCGTGCGCGCTCGATCCGGATGCTTGCGCGGGTCGTAGTACGACGGCCCCTTGACCAGGCCCACGAGCAGCGCGACCTGGCTCACGTCGGCCTCGGCCAGCGGCTTGCCGAAGTAGTACTCGCTGCCGAGACCGAATCCGTGGATCGCGCGTTGCCCGTCCTGTCCGAGGAACACCTCGTTGAGATAGGCCACGAGGATCTCGTCCTTGGTGAAATGCGCCTCGAGCCGCAGGGCCATCACGGCTTCCGTCAGCTTGCGGCTGAAGGTCTGCTCGTCGGATAGGAAGTAGTTCTTCACGAGCTGTTGCGTGAGCGTGCTGCCGCCCTGGGTGAAGCGCCGCGCTTTGAGATCCGCCCACATCGCGCGCGTGATGCCGAGGAGATCGACGCCATGATGCTCGTCGAAGCGGCGGTCCTCGACCGCCTTGATCGCCGCGCGCAGCAGCGCCGGCACCTCGGCGGGCGAGAGCACGATGCGGTCTTCGCCGTGAACCGGGAACACGCTGCCCATGAGCGGCGGATCGAGGCGAAACACCGGCAGCTCCTTGCCGTCGTCGCGGCTCAGCGCGGTGATCGAGGCGCTTCCGGCACGGATCGACACGCGCACCGGATCGCGCAGCTCGTCAGCGAAGCGCGCACGACGACACTGCAGATCGAACTCGCCGCCGCGGCGGCGATAGAGGCCGGGCCCCGCGGCCGGGTCTCCGCTCCGATAGCTCAAGCGGCGCAGCTCGTCCTCGAGGTCGTCGGCGGAGATCGGCGCACCCGCGTAGAGATCGAGCGGCTCGGCGTAGACCCGGGCCGGCACGGACCAGAGACGTCCCTTGAATTGTTGGGTGACCAGCCGGTCGAGTCGCGCCACCCAGAGGACGGCCGCGATCGCCAGCACCGCGGCCACCGCGGCCGCTCCGATCAGGAGCTTCAGGCGAAGTGATTTGCGTCGTGCCATGCGTTCAACGCAATGTGGCGCGAGCCGGGTTGGGCGTCACGGAGCGGATCGGGGCGGTCTCATGGAGGTGGGGATTCTGCGATAGACGCCCGCGATCCACCAGCGCCGCGTGGCGGTGGCGCCGCCCGCGCGCGCCGCTTAGTATCTGAATTGCGGAAAGGAGCTCCTATGAGGCGGTGCGTGCTGCTGATTGGTTTATTCGTCGCGACGCCGGCGGCTTGGGCCGCCGAAGCCGAAGCCGACGCCAACGCCAACGCCAACGCCGCCACCGCCACCGCCGCTGCGGGCGCCGAGATGCAGGCCGCGATCCCCATGCGCGACAGCCTCACTCTGCGCGCGGACCTCTTGCTGCCGGCCGGCAACGGCCCCTTCCCGGTGCTCGTGTACCGCACGCCCTATGGCGAGAAGAACGCGCTTCAGGAATACACCACCTTCGAAGCCGCGCGCGCCCGGGGCTATGCCGTCGTGGTGCAGGACGTGCGCGGGCGCTACGGCTCCGCCGGGGTTTTCGTTCCCTATGTGAACGAAGGCCGCGACGGCTACGACACCATCGAGTGGGCGGCGCGCCAGCCCTGGTCGAACGGCAAGGTCGGCACCTTCGGATTGTCGTATCCCGGCGCGGTGCAATGGCTTGCGGCGGTGGAAAGCCCGCCGCACCTCGAGGCCATGGTCCCCGCCATGACCTTCTCCTCGCATCGCACGTTCTTCTATGCAAGCGGCGCGTTCGACCTGTCGTGGATCGAGTGGATCTGGGACAACATCGCGCCGGACGTGCGGGTGAAGCTGAATCTGCCCGGGCCGCGCACCTATGACGACGCCGTCGCGGCCTGGCAGCGCAGCGCGTCCGAGATGGAGGGCGTGCTGCCCCTCGACGCCTTGCCCGAGCTTCGCGATGTCGCGCCCTACTACTACGAGTGGCTGCGCCACCCCCCGGACGATGCGTGGTGGAATTGGTCGGATCTGCGCGGCAAGTACCGCCGCACCCGCGCCGCGGTGCTCAATCTTTCCGGATGGTACGACGAGCATTACGGCCCCGAAGGCGCCGTCACGAACTTCGAAGGTCTCTTGAAAGCGCGCTCCGGCCAGCCGCGCAGGACGGCCCTCCTGGTCGGTCCGTGGATTCACGGGGTGAAGTCCACAGAGACCCCCAAGGCCGGCGAGCGCACGTTCCCCGCGGCCGCGGCGATCGACTACGACAAGACCGTGCTCGATTGGATGGATCATTATCTGCGCGGCATCGACAACGGCGTCGACCGAAAGCCCCCGGTGCGCTACTACGTCATGGGCGCCGACGCCTGGCGCGAGGGCGCGTCATGGCCGCCTTCCGCGGCGAGGGCCGCGCGCTTCTATCTCGGCGATGCCGCGCCGGGCCGCCCCGGTTCGTTGAGCGAATCGGCCCCCGAGGCGGGCGGGTCCAGCGCGTTCGTGTCCGATCCCCTGCACCCGGTGACGGACCGCCACGCCGAGGAGCTCGGCGCGCACGATTACCGCGAGCTCGGCGCGCGCCGGGACCTGCTCACCTTCGAGACCGCGCCGCTTGCCAGGGACACCGAAGTGACGGGGGCCATCGACTCGCACATCTTCGTGAGCTGCGATTGCCGGGACCTCGACCTCTGGGTCCGCCTTTACGACGTGGCGCCGGACGGCGCGGTCTGGAACCAGATGAGCGCGGGCAGCGAGCTCGAGCGCGCGAGCTACCGTGACATCGACAAGGGCCGGCAGTTGCTCGAGCCGGGAAAGATCTACCGGATCGACATCACCGGCCCCGTGACCAGCAACCTGTTCAAGCAAGGCCACCGCATCCGGGTTCAGGTCTCCGGGCAGTTCTTTGCCTATTTCTCGCGCAACCTGCAGAGCGGGGAGTCCGAGACCCGTTCCGCGAACGCCCGCGCGGCGACGATCCGCATCTATCACGAGGCAGGTCACCCCTCGCACGTCGTGCTGCCGGTTGTGGCAAACTGACCTCGACGCCCCGGCCTCGACTTCCCGCCGGTGCCGGGCGGCGCACGACTCCGGTTGCCGATCCGTATGACTCCAGCCGCAGATCCCCTGGGTACACTCGATGCCGCGCTCGCGCACGGCATGCGCCTCCTCGCCGCGCAGCCTGAGCTCGCGGCCGAGCAGGCCCAGGCCATCCTCGAGCAGCTGCCGGATCAGCCCGCGGCGCTGTACCTGCTCGCCCTCGCCCGGCGCGCGCTCGGACGCAACGGCGAGGCCATCGAGACGCTGCGCCGCGCGGTCGCGGCTAAGCCGGATCTCGGTCCGGCGTGGCTCGCGCTCGGCGATCTGTACACGGACGTGGGCAACGTGCCCGACGCCGACCGCGCCTATGCCGAGCACGTCAAGCACTCGATCCATGATCCGCGCATGCGGGCCGCGGGCGCCGCGCTCTACCAGAACCGCCTCGCGGAGGCGGAGCCCTTGCTCCGGGCCAAGGTGCGCGAGAACCCCAACGACGTGGCGGCGTTGCGCATGCTGGCCGAGCTCGCCGCGCGGCTGCGCCGCTACGGCGATGCCGAGGCGCTGCTGCGCCACTGCGTCGGGCTCGCGCCGAACTTCGTTGCCGCGCGCCAGAATCTCGCCCTCGTCCTGCACCGTGAGAACAAGCACGCCGAAGCGCTTGCCGAGATCGACCGCTGCCTGTCGGCCGAGCCGCGGCGGATCAGCGCGCGCAACATCAAGGCGGCGATCCTCGGCGCCGTCGGGGAATATGCCGCGTCGCTCGAGCTCTATCGCGAGGTGCTGGACGCCTATCCGAACCAGGCGCGGATCTGGATGAGCTTCGGACATGCGCTGAAGACCTCCGGCCGCGACCAGGACGCGGTAGCCGCCTACCGCAGGAGCATCGAGCTCGAGCCGCGCCTCGGCGAGAGCTACTGGAGCCTCGCCAATCTCAAGACCTTCCGCTTCGCCGCGGACGAGACCGGTGCCATGCTCGCGGCGCTTCGGAACGACACGCTCGAGGCGCACGAGCGCTTTCATTTTCATTTCGCGCTCGGCAAGGCGCTCGAGGATCAGGGGCGGTTCGCGCAGTCCTTCGAGCATTACGCCGAGGGCAACCGGTTGCGCCGGGCCGAGATCCGCTACGATGCGGACGAGCACCACGCGAGACTCGGCCGCTCGCACCAGCTCTTCAGCGCGGATTTCATCCGCGCGCGGTCGAAGGCGGGATGTCCGGCGCCGGATCCGATCTTCATCGTCGGCCTGCCGCGGTCCGGCTCGACGCTGCTCGAGCAGATCCTGGCCAGCCACTCGCAGGTCGAGGGCACCATCGAGATCCCGGACATCATCGCGATGGCGCGCCGGGTCGCGGCCGCGTCCGACGAGAGCGAGGGCACGAATTACCCGGGCGCGCTCGCCTCCTTGACCGGCGCCGAGTGGCGGCGCCTCGGCGAGGAATACCTCGAGCGCACGCGCATCCACCGCAAGCGCGCGGCGCCGTTCTTCATCGACAAGATGCCGAACAACTTCCAGCATCTCGGCCTGATCCTGCTCGCGCTTCCCAGCGCCAAGATCGTCGATGCGCGCCGCCATCCGCTGGCGTGCTGCTTTTCCGGCTTCAAGCAGCATTTCGCGCTGGGCCAGCACTTCAGCTACGGCCTCGAGGACATCGGCCGTTACTACCGCGACTACGTCGAGCTCATGGCGCACTTCGACCGGGTCGCTCCCGGCCGGGTTCATCGCGTCATCTACGAGCGGATGGTGGAGGACACCGAGAGCGAAGTCCGCGCGCTGCTCGATTACTGCGGGCTGCCTTTCGAGGAGTCGTGCCTGCGCTTCTACCAGAATCCTCGCGCCGTGCGCAGCGCGAGCTCCGGGCAGGTGCGCCGGCCGATCTTTCGCGAGGGCCTGGAGCAATGGCGCCACTACGAGCCCTGGCTCGGCCCGTTGAAAGGCGCGCTCGGGCCGGTGATCGATTCCTATCCGGGCGGCGCCGGCACGTGACCGACCGGCCCGGCGTGGTTCTCGGGCGGCTGCCCGGGCAAACCGGCTCATTCGGCGCATTCCGGCCCTTCGGGCGGCGGCAACGGCCCCTCCGCCCCCGGCCGGGTCCGAAAATGTAATTTGCATACCAGTTAAAAATGTTGCATACCGATGGCACGGATCTTTCGGGGGAAGGACCCTCCCGCGGCAACACTGGGGAGACAACAATGAATGGCATGGCGATCGGACGGCGGACGGCTGGGCGTCTCGGGATTCTGATGGGATGTCTTTGCGCGGGCGCTTCCGCGCTGGCCGGCTCCGGGTACACGCCCATCCAGGCGACGATGTCGGACAAGGTGATCACGCTGACCGGCAAGGATCTCACCGTCGAGCAGCTGGTCGACATCGCGCGGTACGGCGCGAAGGTGCAGCTGAGCCCCGAGGCCAGGCAGCGCGAGGCCGACAACTACGGCCTGCTGCTCGAGGCGTCGGCCGAGGGCATCGCGGTGTACTGGTTCAACCGCGGTGCCGGCGACCAGCGCGAGACGGTGCTGTTCTCGGGCGACCCGCTCTCGCCGAAGAACAAGGAGTACCTCGAGAAATCCCAGCTCATGGAGTTCAAGCTCGGCGCCGTCTTCGGCTACGGTCCCGAGGTCTCCGACGAGGAGATCGTGCGCGCCATGATGGCGGTGCGGGCCAATGCCATGACCTGGAACGCCCCGAGCCCCCAGCTCGCCGAGATGCTCACCAACCTCCTCAACCGTCGCGTCACGCCGGTGGTGCTATCCCGCGGCACGCTCGGCGAAGGCGATCTCGCCGAGCTCAGCAACGTCGGCGCGACCATGGTCGGAGCCGGCGATGCGTATTTCGAGGGCACGCGCATGAGGGCGTCCGACGCCCTGGCCAAGGCGGGGTTGAAGCCCATCCAGCCGTTCGCGGCCGACACCAATGCCCTCACCTCGAGCGATGCCTATGCCACCGGCATCGCCGGGCTGGCCGTGGCCGACGGCCGGCGCGCGCTCGACTGGGCGGACCTGATCTACGCCATGGACCTGGACGGCATGAATTCCAGCATCACTCCGTTGACCCTGCTGGTGCAGCGCGAGCGGCCGTTCCAGTGGCTCAACTGGGACGCGGCGCGGGTGCGCGAGCTCTTGAAGGGCAGCTACCTCTTCGGCGACGACCCGCACCGGATCATCCAGGACCCCGAGTCGCTGCGCGCCTCGTCCATCCGCGAGGGCTCCGCGTGGCAGGAGTGGGGTGCGCTGCGCGACGCCGTCGTGACGCAGATGAATTCTTCGGACCACAACCCGGCCGTGCGCACGGATCTCTCGCCGCAGGACGGCTGGGACCTCGCCTCGCCCCAGATGATGAAGTACTACGTCAAGGGCGGTAAGGAGAGCAACGGCAAGCACGGCTACATCGTCTCCAACGCCAATTGGGATCCGTTCCCGATGGCGAACAAGCTCGAGAACTTCGTCATCGCCCTCGCCAACATGGACGTCGCGGTGTCGCTGCGCATCGATCGCTTCACCAGCCCGTTCTTCACCCAGACGGACGCGGTCAAGGTCCTGAATCTGCCGCCCGGAAGCGGATTCATGCTCTATCTCGCCGGCGGCGGCGGATACACTCCGGTCGATCTGCAGCAGGAGATGCAGAGCCTCACGAACCCGGTCGCCCCCTCGGGCGCCGCCATCGACCTCACCGTCGAGGATCTGCAGGCTCAGACCCGCATCAAGGCCTATCGCGCGCGTCAGGCGGTCGGCACCACGTTCGATCTTCTGGGTCATGACATGCTGAACGCCACGTTCTGGATGGACGTGCGCAAGAAGCAGGATGCCGCGCGCGCCTTCGGCGACGGGCCGACCGCGGCGCTCGCCGCGTTCCGCAAGGTCGTGCCCTTCATGCCCTCGGCCGACGGCCCGGCGCAGATTCGGCCCATGGTGGCGGCCGAGTTCCTGAGGGGGACGCACGCGGAAACCTTCTACCCGCAAGGGGATCCGGCGCCGCCGGCCGGAGTGCCCTGACATGCGGCGCGGGTGCCGGGGTCGCGCGCTCGCAATCCTGGCCGGCGTCCTGATCGCGGGCTTGGCCCTCGGGTCGCCCGCCGGCGCTGCGGTCAAATCGGCCGCCGCGTCCGACTCGAGCGCCGGCGCCGCGTCCGAGCCGCGCGGCTACCACCCCATCGTCGCCTCGCGCAGCGCCGAGACCGTCGTGCTCACCGGCCGCGACCTGACCCCTGACCAGGTGGTCGCGGTCGCGCGCTACGGCGCCAAGGTCGCCTTGAGCGACGACGCGCGCCGCCGGCAAGCGGACGCGTACGGGCTGCTCCTGGAAGGCGCCGCCGAAGGCATGGCCATCTACGGCTTCAATCGCGCGCCCGGCGCCGGCCGCGAGATCCCGCTGTTCTCCGGCGATCCGCTCTCTCCCGAGAACGAAGCGTTGCTCTCCGCCAAGGCGGCCAAGGCGTTCCTGAGCGGACCGAGACAAGGCATCGGTCCCGAAGTGGCGGACGAGGAGATCGTGCGCGCACTGCTCGCGGTGCGTGCGAACACCATGATCTCCGAGGCGGCGAGCCCGGGGCTGTCGCAGGTCCTGATCGATCTGCTCAACCGGCGCGTGACGCCGGTGGTGCAGTCGCGCGGCTCGCTCGGCGAGGCGGATCTCGCCGCGATGGGCAACGTCCTCGGCACCATGGGCGGTGCCGGCGAGGCGTACTACCAGGGAAAGCGCATGAGCGCCGCGCAAGCGCTCGCCGCCGCCGGCTTGAAGCCGCTGCGGCCGGCCGATGCCATCTATCCTTCCGCGCTCACCAGCACCAATGCGTTCTCGGCAGGGCAGGCCGCCCTGCTCGTCCACGATGCCAAGCTCGCCCTGAATTGGGCCGACCTTGCGCTCTCGCTCGACCTCGAGGCCCTGAACAGCAGCGTGACGCCGCTGTCGACGCCGGTGCAATCGAGCCGGCCGCTCGAGTACTCGAACCGCGTCGCCGCCCGGGTTCTCGACATGGTCAAGGGCAGCTACCTGTTCGACGACGATCCCAAGCGCATCATCCAGGACCCCGAGAGCCAGCGCGCCTCGTACAGCCGTCAAGGCTCGGCGTGGAAGGCATGGGCGACGCTGCGCGACACGCTCCGCATCCAGCTCAACTCCTCCGATCACAATCCCGGGGTGGAGGTCGGCGCCGGGCCCGGGGATTCCTGGGAGCTCGCCACGCCGCAGCTGCGCAAGTACTACGTGAAAGGCGGCCCGGAGAGCCACGGCCAGCACGGCTTCATCCTGTCGAACGCCAACTGGGACCCGTACCCCATGGCCAACGAGATCGAAGCCCTCACCAACGCGCTCGCCAACATGGACGTCGCGGTGGTGCAGCGGATCTATCGCTTCTCGAGCACGTTCTTCACCGTCATCTCGCCGAAGGACGTGATTGGCGCGGCCGAGCTCGCGGACAGCGTTCAATCGGATGTCGACGGCTACAACCCGACCGCGATCTGGCAGGACATCCAGGGGCTCGCGCACCTGCAGAGCGTCGAGGGCAACGCCATCAGCAACACCGTCGAGGAGCTGCAGGCGGAGACGGTGCTGAAGACCGTGCGCGCGCGGCAGATCGTCGACGACACCGTGCGGCTGCTCGGCGAGGATCTCCTGACCGCGACGTTCTGGCTCGACGTGCGCCATGCGCAGGTCCCGGACCGGGCTTTCGGCGCCGCACCCACCGCCGTCTGGACCGAATTCCGCCGCGCAGTGCCGTTCCGGCAAAAGCCCGAGGAGCGGCCGCTCCGCCCCGCCGGAGAGATCGTGCTCGGCTTCATGCTCGAGCATCCCGCGGCTGAATTCTATGCACCGCTCGCCAAGGACATCGACGCCGCCACCACCAGCCCGTGAAAAGGTTACTCAGAGGAACAGGTATGAACGCTCATTCGGGACATCGCTGCCGCGCCGGCGCAATCACCCTCGCGATTGGAGGCGCCGTTCTGTTCGCGCTCGGCGCGCGCGCTCAAGATACGCTCGGCTACCACGCCATCGAGCCGGCGCTGAGCGGCAGGACCGTGACGCTGACCGGCCGCGATTTCACCATCGACCAGCTCGTCGAGGTCGCGCGCGGCGGCGCCAAGGTCGAGCTGAGCCCAGAGGCCAGGCAGCGTGAGGTCGACAACTACGGGCTCCTCCTCGAGGCCCCGGCGGAAGGCGTGTCGGTCTACTGGTTCACGCGCGGGGCCGGCGCAGGACGCGAGGTGAAGCAGTTCGAGGGCGACCCGCTGTCTCCCGGGAACAAGGCGCTGCTCGAGAAAAAGATGCTGGCCTCCTTCAAGCGCGGCGCCGCCAACCCCATGGAAGGTCCCGAGATCAACGACGAGGGTCTGGTGCGCGCCGTGATGGTCGCGCGCGCCAACGCCATGACTTACAACGCCCCGAGTCCGGCTCTCGCGCAGATGCTGCTCGATCTCCTCAACAAGCGCGTCACGCCGGTGATGCAGTCGCGGGGCACGGTCGGCGAAGGCGATCTGTCCGTGCTCAACAACATCGGCGCCACCATGGTCGGCGTCGGCGAGGCGTACTACAACGGAACGCGCATGCCGGCCGCCGAGGCGCTCAAGGCCGCCGGACTGGCGCCGCTGCAGCCCTTCGCCGCCGACGACAATGCGCTCACCTCGAGCGATGCCTACGCGACGGCGCGCGCCGCCTTCGCGGTCGCCGACGGCAAGCAGGCGCTCGCCTGGGCCGACCTCATCTATGCCATCGACTTGAACGCCATGAACAGCTCGGTCACCCCGTTGAGCTACCTGGTCCAGACCGACCGGCCGTTCAAGTGGCTGAACTGGGATGCCAATCGCGTCAAGGAGATGATCAAGGGCAGCTACCTCTTCGGCGACGACAAGGGCCGCATCATCCAGGACCCCGAATCCCTGCGGGCTTCCTCGATCCGCACGGCCTCGGCGTGGCAGATGTGGGCGATGCTGCGCGACGACGTGGTGACGCAGCTCAACTCGTCCGACCACAACCCCGCGATCCGCGCCGGGCTGTCGCCCCAGGACGCCTGGGACCTGGCGACGCCCGAGATGCAGAAGTACTACGTGAAGGGCGGCAAGAACTCGAACGGCAAGCACGGCTTCATCTTTTCCGATGCGAACTGGGATCCGTATCCCCTGTCGAACGACCTCGAGGCCTTCACCATCGCCCTCGCCAACATGGACATCGCCATCATGCTGCGCGCCGAGCGCTTCGGCAGCGAGTTCTTCACCGGCGAGGGCACGCAGAAGATCCTGCGCGAGCAGGGCGGCAACCTGTTCTTCGCGGGCACCTTCGGCAATCACGAGACCTGGCAGCACATCCAGGCCCAGATCACCCCCGTGCCGCCCGAGGGGTACGGCGGCAGCTCCGGCGTCGAAGAGCTCGAGGCGCAGTCGCTCTTGAAGGCGGTGCGCGCACAGACCGCGGTCGACGACACGTTCCGCCTTCTGGCGACCGACATCATCACCGGCACGCGCTGGCTGGACGTGCGCCACGCCCAGGACTCCTCGCGCGAGTTCGGCCCCGCGCCGACCGCCGCGTGGACGGCCTACCGCAAGGTCATGCCGCTGCAGAGCGACCCCAATGCGCCGCCGCAGCCGCCCGGCGCCGCGGGCTTGATCACCCTGAAGTTCCTGAAGGACAATCCCGCATGGAATTTCTTTCCCCTGAACGAGCCGACCCAGCCGGCGGCCGCGTCATCCGCGCCGAAGAAGAAGGCGCAAGGCCACTGAGGCATCGCGCCGGGAACTACCAGGCGACATTCACCGATTTCTTCTACGACGATCTCATCCTCGGCGTGTGGAAGATGATGAGCGTCGGCGCCGTGCTGTCCTCGCCCGCGGTCGACGGAGCGACCGTGTACTTCGGCAGCGCGGACGGCAACCTGTACGCGACGGCTGAAGCGGTTGTGGAGGTCGATAGTGCCACCTGGGCTGCCTGACGATGCGAGCGCCGCGCCTCGAAAGGTGGCGCTGGTCGCGAATTGCCTGCTGAACCAGAACGCCAAGGTCTGCGAGGGCGCGCGTTATCGCGGTGTGGTGAGCCCCGTGGTCGAGGCGCTGCGCCAGCGCGGCTATCAGCTGCTGCAACTCCCCTGTCCCGAGCTCGCCTTTGCCGGTGCGCGTCGCTGGTGGGCCGTGTACGAGCAGTACGACACGCCCGCGTATCGCACGCATTGCCGCCGCCTGGCGCAGGCGATCGCGCCGCTGATCGAGCAGCATCTTCGCCGCGGCGACGAGGTGATCCTCATCGGGCTCGACGGCAGCCCCTCCACCGGCGTGCGCTTCACCTCCACGCAGCCCGACTGGGGCGGCCGGCCCAATCGCCCAAACGACGACTGGCAGATCGTGCCCCAGCGTGGCATTTGGATCGAGGAGCTCGAGGCCGAGCTCGCCCGTCGCGGACTCCCCGCCGTGCCCGCCACCGGCTGGGCGCTCGACATGGGGCGGTTCGACGAGGCCGGCTCGCGCCGCGACCTGGAGGAATTCCTCGACGCCCGCGAGACTGCCGCCGGCTCGCGCAACGACGATCGGCCAGCATGAAGGCTCGTCACCCGTCACGCGAGGAAGGGGCGGGAACGTGAGCGCCGACGCACGCGGCTGGCGTATCGCGCTGCTGCCCGAAGCACTGACGAATGCCTCCGCGGACGCGCGCACCGCATCGGCCGGCCCAACGCCGGCGCCCGTTCGAACGCCCGCGCCCGATCCCGCGGAAGGTCAGCCGGGCTCCCTCGACGTGCTGCGCGTGCTGGAGGAATGCGGCTACGGCCTACTGCAGCTCCCGCCGCCGGGAAAGCACAGCCTGTTGCTCGCCGTGATCGCGGACCAGGTGGCGGAGTACGCGCATCACGGCTATGCCGTGGTCGCGGTAGGGATGCGAGGAGCCGGCGGACGCGACGCCGGGGAGCACGGCGACGCGCTCCACTGGCGCCGGCTCGCCCCTCTGCTCCGGCACCGAGGCGTCGCGCTGCCGCCCCGGCACTTCATCCGCTCGGACGGCGACGGCGCGGCCGAGCGCGAGCGGCTCACCGCGTTCCTGTCCAGCTACGACCTGTCGGAGGAGCAACAGCGGCGCTGGCGCGGATCAGGCGCCCCGGCCTGATTGCGCGCAGCTAGAACGAGTAGCTGAACGACGCCCCGATCACCCGCGGCCGCAAGGGCGTCTGCGCAATGATGAACTGATCCGTGCTGATGAACGTGCTCGCATTCGAGTTCGCGAGATTCTGGCCGTAGATCATCACCGTCCAGGCATCCTTGGTCACGCCGCCCGAGGCATCGAACGTCGAGTACGCCGGCACCTCGAACCGCCCGCGCGAGGTGTTGATCTGGTTGCCGATGACGAACATCGGGTTCGAGCCGGCCTGCGTGAACGAATGCCCGGTGTGATGCGCCGATGCCTGCAGGAACGGGCTGTAGCTGCCGATGGTCCAGTCGTAGCGCCCCCGCAGGGAGAACTGGATCGGCGGCGCGTCCGCGCTCGGAGAGCCGACGGGACCGAAGGGATTGCCCACGGGCTGGCAAGGCGTGGTGAAGCAGTTCTCGGTGATCGGCTTGCCGTAGTTCACGCTCAGCGGGTTGTTGTCGATCAGCGAAGGTGAGTTCGTCTGCCGGCTCTGGTTCCAAGACGCGGAGCCCTGCAGGGTGAGACCGTCGGTCACCCGGCCGATCAACGAGGTCTCGATTCCCTTGATGAGGAAATTCTGCCCGTTGGTGTTGACGTACAGGTTGCCGATCAGACCGGGATCGAAGAACTCGATCTGCACGTTGTCCCAGTTCTCGCGGTAGATCGCGCCGTTCCACTGCAGGTGGTGATCGAAGAACTCGGTCTTCCAGCCGATCTCGTTGTTGGTGAGCTTGTCCGAGGAGTACGTCCGCGGAATGTAGTACTGCTCGGCGCCGTCCGGACCCGGAATGTGCGAGGTGGTGCTGTTGCCGTTGAATCCGCCCGGCCGGAAGCCCTGCGAGAACGTGTAGTAGACCATCACGTCCGGCATGACATGCCAAGTCAGGTTGGCGCGGCTCTTGACCCCGGACTCCGAGGAGCGCAGGCCCTGCGCGTCGAGATTGAACGCAAACCCCGGATAATTGTTGCAGGGCGGCGCGCCTCCCTGGAAGCAGCCGAAGCTCTCCGACACGCTGCCCACGAACTTGTTGTCGAACTTGAAGTAGCGCGTGCCGGCCGTGAAGGTCAGCACCTTCGGGATGATGTCGAAGTCGCCGGAGAGGAAGAACGCGGTCTGCTTGGTCTCGCGGTGCGCATCCTGGAAGAACGTGGTGTCGTCGGTCTGGATTCCCGGGTACTGCACCGTCGTTCCCGGCAAGGTGCCGACGTCCGTGATGCAGCCGACGTTGGCCGTGGCGGTGCAGGCCGGCAAGCCCTTGTAGAGCCAGCTCGTCACGTCATAGAGCTTGTTGTCCTCCCAGTACGCGCCGGCGATGCCGCGGATGCGCCAGTCGTCCGGCGTGCTCAGGCGGAACTCGTGCTGCTGGTGCAGGTTGCGCTCCTGCTCCCGCCAGAAGGCGTTGGCCGAGAAGCACTTGGACGGTAGATGGGCATCTCCGCCCGAGCCCGGCCCGTAGCACTGGTAGTAGTCCGCGTACACGCCGCGAACGTAGTTGGTGTAGTCGGAGGTTTGATTGACCTGCCGGTCGAGGTAGCCGCCGGTATAGACCATCTTCAAGGGACCGATCTTGCCGTCGACGGTCCAGGCGGTGCTCTCGAACTTGTCCTGGTCGTAGGCCGGGTTGAACAGGGTGACCTCGAGGGGCTTCAGCGGCGACCCGCTCGAGGACAAGGGTTGCTGGAAGAACACGCCGTCGGCTTCCATGTTCTGATACGACTGGCTGAGCAGGATGTCCCAGTCGTCGTTGAACTTGTACAACAGCTCGATCCGGGTTCCCTGATAGGTGACCGGGTTGATCGCCCTGCCGACCAGGGCATTGTTGCTCAAGGTGGGGCTGCCCGGCGGCACGCAATACCCGTTGTTCGGCTGCCCATCCGGACACTGGCCGTTCACCGCCGGATAGTTGGCGTAGTGGATGCCGATGTCGGTGTTCTTGCGCGCGAAGGTGTCCGGCACGTTGTTGATGTAGCCGCCGCGGCGATCGCTGTAAACGACGGCGCGCACCGCCATGTGCTCCGCGATCAGCGGCAGGTTGATCACCGCCTGCATGTCCGTGTTGGGATCGCCGCCGGCGGTGACGCCATAGCCGGCCTTGACGTAGCCCTCGGTCTTGTCGAGCTTCGGCTCGTTGGTGATGTAGCGGATCACGCCCGCCTGGGCACCGGCGCCGAACAGAGTGCCCTGCGGTCCCTCCAGCACCTCGATACGGTTGAGGTCCGCTGCGTAGATGTCCAGATTGCGATTCGGCATCTGACCCGACTGGTTGTCGAGATAGATCGCGACATTCGGCAGCACCGCCGTGATTGCGCTCGCCTGGCTCGCCTGCGATCCGGCGGACAGGCCTCGCATGAATACTTCGTTCTGCCCGGGCCCGTTGCTCGCGCTCGTGACGTTGGGGAGGAACTTGATGTAGTCGTCGAACGTCGAGATGTTGAGCTGCTGCAGCGCCTGCTCGGTGAATGCTTGGATCGAGATGGGGACGTCCTGGATGTTCTCCGAGCGCCGCTGCGCGGTCACCACGACCTCCCCCAGGGACTCCGAGGCGGCGCTGGCGCTAGAGCTCGTGTCGGCGCCCGCGGCGGCCGCGGCCGTGGAACCCGACGTCCCGGCCAAGATGCAGGCGATTGCGTACGTCAGCCTAGATGACATGGATCGAGTCTCCTGATGAATTGAGTGTCAGATGCGCGGCGGGGGCTCTGTCCCCAGCACACGCTCGAGCGCGGTGCCGAGCCCGAGCAGCGCTCGGTCGGATCCCGCGGGGCCATCGAATTCGAGCGACACGGGCAGGCCGTTCGCGGCGAGCCCGACCGGCATGACCAGTCCCGGCAGCCCGGCCGTGCTGCCCGGGTCGATGTTGCGCGACATCGCGACGTCGAAGGCGACCTTGCGGCCGCCGAAGGACAGCAGGCCCTCATCGCCGATCCTGGGCGCCGTCGTCATGGTGGTCGGGAGCACGAGCGCGCTCGTCCGGGTGCGCGCAAAGGTCTCGCGCAGCACGGCGCGCAGATGGGGCAGATCCTGATCGACCGCTGTCCTGTAAGCGGCATCGCTCACCACGTCGCGCCCGCCCGGCAGCACGTATTGGGCGAAGGTGGCGCGGATGTCGTCGCTGGCCGAGGCCACGAGTTGCTCGAAGGTGACCCCGGCTCGGTACTTGGCAAGGTACGCCCGCAGCGTCGGCTCGGTGTCGTGGTACTGGACGGGACCCGTGATGCGGGCGATGAGGTCGGCCAGCTCCGGGATCTCGGTCTCGACGATCGTCACGCCCGCGCTCTTGAGCCTGGCCAGCGCGGCGTCGGTGACCCGCGCCACCTCGGGATCCAGCCCCTGGTAATAGTAGCCGCGATAGACCGCGAGCCGGATCGTCTCGAGCTTCGGCACGGCGAGCGGGCCATGCTCGCCCGTCACCACCGAGTCGAACAATTCGATGTCGCCCATGCGGCGCGCGTGCGGGCCCGCCTCATCGAACACCGGCGTGATCGGAGCGAGGCCCTCCTGCGAATAGCGCCCGGTCGTCGGCCGAAACCCCACCAGTCCGCAGAGCGCCGCCGGGACGCGGATCGAGCCCTCGGTATCGGCCGCGACGCCGAGCGGGGCCATGTGCGCCGCTACCGCGGCCGCGGTGCCGCCGCTGCTTCCCCCGGGAATCCGGCTCGGATCGTAAGGATTGTGGACGGCGCCGAAGGCATGGTTGTTGCTGGTCCAGCCGTACGCCAGCTCGTGCAGGTTGGTCTTGCCGAGCACGAGGGCGCCCGCGCTCTTCAGCTGCGCGACCAGCGGCGCATCCTCGGCGGGCCGGAACTTGCGCAGCGCCGGCGTCCCCACCGTGGTCGGGTAGTCGCGGGTGTTGAGGCTGTCCTTGACCGGAATCGGCAGCCCGTGCAGCGGGCCGAGCTTCGCCCCCTTCGCGCGCAAGCGATCGGCCGCGCGGGCATCGCTCAGCACGCGGTCGGGCTCCAGGGTGATGAAGGCGTTCAGCGCTTTCAAGGAGGCACAGCGGTCGAGCAGCGCCTTCGCATAGGCCTCCGAGCTGAGCTCGCCGCGGCGCATGCGGTCCACCGCGTCCGCCGCGGACAGGTCCGTCGCCGGGACGTCGGAGCCGGCGGCAGCGGCAGCCGGGGATCCCGCCCAAGCGCACGCACCGGCCATGAACGCGGACGCGCCGGTCACGAACCCCCGGCGGGTCAAAGCGCTTCGATCCGACATGTCATCCTTCCGATTACACCCCATGGACGAACCGACATCTCCCGCTCGAGGCCGCAACCCCTGCGAGATTCTTCCGTTGCTTCCCTGCATCACCCGATTAGTACACTAGTACTAACACCTGGGCCGATCCTACACCGCCGCAGCCGCCGTTTGCCAAGAGATTTTTGACCCCTCTACCAGCAGTTTTTTGAGCCCTTCCCCGGCGGCCTCCCGCGCGCGGCGCCGTCGCCGGTCGCGGCGCACGAAGTCGGTGCGTGGCATTGCCATTCGGCTCGCGGTAGAGTGCCGCCGATGCCGGGACCCAGACGATGAAGGAACGCAGCGGACGGAGCGCCCCGACCCCGACGCGGCGACGCCGCACTGCCGAATCAGGCGACACGCGCTCCGAGATACTCCGCGCGGCCCGGCACGTGCTGGCGAGCGCGGGATACGCGCGCCTGTCCATGCGTGCGGTCGCGCGCGAGGCGCGCGTGGCGGTGGGCAATGTCGTCTATTATTTTCCCACCAAGCGCAGCCTGGTCCACGCGGTGATCCTGGCGTTGCTCGAGCACTACAAGATCAATGCTCAGGCGTACCTGCACAATGCCGGCGGCAAGACCGGATTCGCCGAGCTCCTGCGCTGGTACATGGGCGACTCGGTCTCGCGCGATAGCAGCAGCGTGTTCCGCGAGCTCTGGGTCATGGCGCTTCACGACCCGGCGATCGCCCGGGCCATGGACCGCTTTTACGATGAGCTGCATCGATTGGCCGCGGCCCGGCTGCGAGTCGCCTGGCCCGAGCTGTCCCGGCAGCGGGCCCACGACATCGCCCAGCTGCTCGGCACCATCTCCGAGGGCACGAATCCGATCTATGCCACGGCGCCGCGCTCGGGAAGATCCCTCGCGCGGGTCGCGCGGCTGTCCGGCGAGCTCCTCATGCATGCCGCCGCCACCGGCGCCCCGCAGCGGCAAGTTGGACGAGGTCGCCGTAAGACACGGGCGCGGTGACGGCGTTGCCACCCGCGCGCCGGCAGCCGCCCCCACGCCGGCTAGGCCGCCGGCTGCTCCTGCTCGCAGCTGACCTGCGTGTTCCAGTCGGCGAAGCTGCCCTTCGGGTTCCGCTCCCAGGCCCAGACGTGCAGCTCGTAGAACGCAGGCAGACCGTAGCGGTTCGGGGCCGGTACGAAGTTCATGAGGTTGCCGTCGACGGCCGGGACCGAGCCCGCCGGATTGTTCGCCGACCAGATGCTCGCGAGCACGATGAACTCCACGCCCACGAGCCGCATCGAGCCGTCGAACTTCGGCTCGTAGATCAACGCCTGGGGCTCCGTGCTTTTGGTCTCGCCCGAGGCGATGCGGGACTGAAGCACCAGGTGCACCCCCATCGCGCCCGTATCGGGTCCGCTGACGCACGGCGTGGCGGTCACCCATCCTTCCGCGAAGGCGGTATTGATGTTGAGGTAGCGCTGCGTCGCGCCGCGCACCTTCTGGATCAGGGTCTCCGATTCCGACGCGCCCGCCGGCTGCGATCCGGCGACCAAGAGCGCCGACAAGGCGAGGGTGCGCGTGACGACGGAGAGGGTATTTCGAGTTTTCATGCGGGCTCCTGCCGGCGTATTCCGGTGATCGATGACCAGTAGGGATCGATGGCGCGACGGCCGCGCGGGCGTCTAGCGCCTCGAGGACACGGTAGGCGTGCGTGGGCGCGCCCGAATCCGAGGGGTTACCTAATTTATGGGCGGCGCTTGCCCATTTTGGAGGCCCGCGTCCGCGACCCGCTCAACCTGCGCCCCGCATCGCCCCGCCATCACCAGCGCCCCGCCTCACCAGCGCCCCGCCTCACCAGCGCCCCGCATTATCAGGCGATCGACGCCCAGCAGCAGGTTCAGCGCTGCCCCGTCGCTGAGCCGCCGAAAAAGTCCCGGCGCCGCCCAGCGAGCCCGGCCATCGACGTTCGGCGCCCCCCGCCCCGCGCGGACGTCCTCGATGGAGACGGTGCGCGTCTCGAGCGAGATGCGGGTGAGCCCGCTGTGATTCGGGATGCCTGCGTGAGCGTGCGCGCTCGAGAACGCGATGATCTCGCCCGGCTCGATCACCACGGGCACGCCGCCGCTCGGGTCCACCGCGATCGAAGGCCGCGGCGCCAAGGCGCCGGCACCCAGCGTTTCCGGTGCGCTGCGCACCCGCTCCATCACGTCCGCGAGATCGAAGCGCTCGCTGTCGTTCGGCACCGCCTCGTCCCAGAGCGCCGGGTAGATCGCAAAGGTGCGCTCGGCGGTGATCGGCCACACCGGCGCCCACCAATTCACCTGAGCCGGCAGGTTCGTCCCCCAGCTGTCGCGATGAAAGCCCACGGTCGCCGTGCTGCGCGCATGGGGCGCCGCCGCGCCGAGATCGCTGTGCACCTGAAAGCGCAGCACCAGCCGGTCGCGCGCCGTGTCCTCGGGATCGAGCCCGACCCTCTCTAACAGCGCGCGCCACGACCGCTTCACCTCGGATGACCCCGAGTATTCCCGCTGAGCCTCGCTCAGCCTCCGCGCCAACGCGTCCGGACGCAGGTGGCGATGAATCTCCACCGGGTCATGCGGCGCGAGGCGCTCCTCGACGAACGCGCGGCTGAGCGCCGCGAGCGCCGCCATCGACGGCAGCGCCGCGAAGCGCACGATGTCGCCGGCATAGAGGGCGGAGCGGAGTGCGGCGCAATTCGCCGGCGGGTCACGGTAGGACAGTGTCGGCACCGCGGGATGATCGCAGAATTCACCCGGGCGCACGGTATGATGCTCGAATGCGCAGCTCCCCCCGGCCCGGCTCATGAAGGCAGTCCTGCTGCGCGGGCACGGCGGTTTCGATCGGCTCGAATACCGCGAGGATGTCCCCGCACCGACGCCGGCCCCGGGCGAAGTGCTGATCCGGATCGGCGCCGCCGGCGTCAACAACACCGACATCAACATGCGCATCGGCTGGTACTCGAAAGCCGTCAGCGATGCCACCGACTCGCCGTCGGTCGGCGCCGCCGCGGCCGCCGACGATGGCGGATGGGCAGGCGATGCCGTGGGATTCCCGCGCATTCAGGGTGCCGACGCCTGCGGCCGCATCGTCGCGGCGGGTGCGGGCGTCGACCCCGCGCGGATCGGCGAGCGCGTCCTCGTGGACCCGATCCTGCGCTCCGGCGCCGGCGCGCTCGATGAGACCCGCTACTTCGGCTCGGATCGGGATGGAGGGTTCGCCGAGCTGACCACCGTGCCGGCCGCCAACGCGCGCAGGATCGAGAGCACGCTGAGCGATGCCGAGCTTGCCTCGTTTCCCTGCTCCTACGGCGCCGCAGAGAACATGCTGACGCGGGCGCGCGTCGCCGCCGGCGAGACCGTGTTGGTCACCGGCGCCTCCGGCGGAGTCGGCTCGGCGGCCGTGCAGCTCGCGCGGAGGCGCGGCGCACAGGTCGTCGCCGTCGCGAGCGCGGCGAAGGCCGTCGCGGTCGCATCGCTCGGCGCGCGCAAGGTCCTCGGCCGCGACGCCGACGTGGTCGCCGAGCTCGGGCCGGAGTCGGTCGATGCCGTCATCGACGTGGTGGGCGGGCCGTCCTTTCCCCGGCTGCTCGAGGTGCTGAAGCGCGGCGGCCGCTACGCCGTGGCCGGCGCCATCGCCGGGCCTACCGTCGAGCTCGACCTGCGCACCTTGTACTTGAAGGACCTGCGCTTGCTCGGCTGCACCATCTTGGACCCCGAGGTGTTCGGCAACCTGATCGCCTACATCGAGCGCGGCGAGATCAAGCCCTTGGTCAGCGCCACCTATCCCCTGCGCGAGATCGTGGCCGCGCAAAAGGACTTTCTGTCCAAGGCGCACGCCGGCAAGATCGTGCTGACGCCGTGATCGCAAAGACCGAGGCGCCACGCCAGCCCGTGCATGAGGCCATCCTCGGCCAATGCCGCCACTTGAGGTAAGCTGCCGCACAGGGAGGCGGCCCAAGACCTTCCGCTGTCATCGCCAGGGGTTGTCCTCGTGACCGAGCCGTTGCGCGCGGTATTCTTGAGCTACGCATCGCAGGACGCGCTGCCCGCGCAAACCATCTGCGAGGCCTTGCGTTCCTCCGGGATCGAGGTCTGGTTCGACCGCAGCGAGCTGCGCGGCGGCGACTCGTGGGACCAGAAGATCCGGCGCGAGATCCGCGACTGTGCCCTGTTCATCCCGATCATTTCGCGCAACACCCAGGCGCGCCTGGAAGGATACTTCCGGCGCGAATGGAAGCTCGCCATCGAGCGAACGCACGACATGGCGGAGCAGAAGGCGTTCCTCGTGCCGGTGGTGCTCGACGACACCGGCGAGCGGGACGCCATGGTCCCCGACGCCTTTCGCGCGGTTCAGTGGACCTCGCTTCCGGCCGGCGCGACTCCACCGGCGTTCGTCGAGCGCATCAAGGGCCTCATCTCACCCGATGGCTCGCCGGCACGCGCGCGAGGAGCTCTCAGCGATAACCTCGGTGCCGCCGCGCCCTCCCCCGCCGCCGCGCCCTCCCCCGCCGCCGCGACCAGCGCCGCCCATCGCGCACCGTCCGCGCGCTCGAGATACCTCTGGCCGATCCTGGCGGGCGTGG
Source organism: Steroidobacteraceae bacterium (assembly GCA_036268215.1). GTDB lineage: Bacteria > Pseudomonadota > Gammaproteobacteria > Steroidobacterales > Steroidobacteraceae > Bog-1198. The sequence goes on along the minus strand of DATAUO010000093.1, from coordinate 11,149 downwards.
CGCTGCTGGGCGTGCTGGCCTACCTCGCGGCAACCAAGCTCGGCTCCCCGAAGCCGGCGCCAACGGACGCCGCAGCGCCCGTCCCCACGGCGACGCCCGCGTTTGCTCCCCCCGCCCACGCCATCGCGGTGATTCCGTTCGTCAACATGAGCGGCGACAAGGACCAGGAGTACTTCTCCGACGGCCTTTCCGAGGAGCTGCTCAACTCGCTGTCGCGGATCAACGAGCTGCAGGTGGCCGCGCGCACCTCGTCGTTCTATTTCAAGGGCGAGCACGTCGATCTGGCGACCATCGCGCACAAGCTCAACGTCGCCTCGATTCTCGAGGGCAGCGTGCGGCGCTCGGGTCAGACCCTGCGCATCACAGCGCAGCTCACCAATACGGTGACGGGATTTCAGCTCTGGTCCGAGACCTATGACCGCAACATGAAGGACGTGCTGCAGCTGCAGACGGAGATCGCGAACGCGGTTGCAAGCGCCCTCAAGATCGCGCTGCTCGGCGGCGCGGCCGAGAAGGTGCAGATCGGCTCGACGCGCAACCCCGCGGCATTCGACGCCTACCTGCTCGCGTCGAAGGCCTATCGTGGAGGCCTCGACGAGAACGGACTACGGGCGGCAATATCCGCCTACACGGAGGCCATCCGGCTGGACCCGGATTACGCGGCCGCCTATGCCGATCGGTCGGTCGCCCGGCTGGATCTCGCGCGGAACTTTACCCGGGGGGCCAACACCGCCGCCTACACCCGTGACGCCGAAACGGACGCGCGCAAGGCGATCGCCGCCGCGCCTGACCTGGCGGACGGACATCTGGCCCTCGCGGTCGTCCTCGAGCAGAGGCTCGACTTCAAGGCGGCGAGCCAGGAATACGAGCGCTCCCGGTCGCTCGCCCCCGGCAACGCCAAGGTGCTGCGGCATTACGGGGCTTTCGAGGTCGAGATGGGACATACCGAGGCAGGCCTCTCGGCGCTGCGCCGTTCCGTGGTGCTGGATCCCCTGAATACCTTCAATCAGACGGCGCTGTTGCAGGGTCTGGCCATGATCGCTCGCACCGACGAGGCGGCACGCGTCTTCAAGGAGCTCCAGACCCTCGATCCGAGCGATGAGTCGATCCTGCCGTGGCTCGGTTACAGTTACTACCAGAAGGGCGACTACGCGGCCGCCCGCGATATCTGCGAAAGCGTCAAGAATGAGGCTGACTTCAATCGAAAGCATTGCTTGTCCATGACCTACTTCAAGCTCGGCCGGCGCGCGGATGCCGAGGCCATGGAGCGCCAGGTCGAGGCCGACGCCGGCGGGGTGGACGCGCTCCTGGCGATGACCTTCGCACAGTGGGGCGACAATGCCCGCGCGATCGATTCCCTCGAGAAGGCGCTGCGCGAGCGCGATCCCTATCTCGTCTATGTGAAGGTGCACACGTTCCTGGATCCGATCCGCAACGAGCCGCGTTTCCAGGCGATCGTGCGGCAGCTCAATTTTCCGGACTGAGATCCGCCGCGACCGGCGCCGCGGGTCTCGGCGCATACGAATCCGCGATGACCCACGCCCCCGCCGTCAGCGCCACCGAGATCACGGTCTCGCTCCACTGCGAAGGATCCCTGGATCCCGCGGCCACCGCCGGCAACCAGACCAGCAGCGTAAACAGCCCCATCTGCCACGCCGCGAGCGCGGCAGCCAGTTGCGCGCGCACGCCGGCGAGCACCGCCGCACCCGCCGCGATATACGCCGCTCCGGTGAAGTACACCCAGACCACGTGCGCGGGCAGCCAGCCCGGCACCAGCGAGGCGGTCTCGGGCACGTAAGCAAAGTGCGCCACGCCGAACGCGAGCAGCGCGAGACCGAAGATCGCGCGCGCGATGCGCAAGCCCAACGCTCCGGCCGCAAAGCCGAGGCGCCGGCGATCCCAGTCCGACGCGAGCCACACGTAGAGGATCCACGCGGCGGCGACGATGACCGCGGTCTCGCCCCACTGCTCCCACACGACCGCCACCAGAGGTGCGCGCAGGATGACCGGCACCCGAAACGCCAGCATCCAGATCACGAGACACAGGAGCAGTGCGCGAGCGGCGCAGGCCGCCGCGGGCCGCCACAACAACCCGAGCCCCGTTCCCAGCGAGATCAGGGCCGTGAGATAAATCAGGAATTCCCGCGCATGTAGGCCTTTCGGCACCGGCTCCCAGACCGGAGCGAAATCGCCCCTGAACAGCCCGATGATGCCGATGGCGACCAGCGTCGCCGCAAAGACCGCCTGACCCACGCTCGCGATACGGATCGTCATCCCTGGAATCTCCTCAAGCGAACCGCTCAGAAGTACGCGTTGTCGACGAACCCGATTTTCTTAAGCCCGCGGCTCTGCAGGTCAGCGAGCGTCCGCGCCACGATCTCATAGCGCGCGAACTTGTCGACGGTGATGTGCACCTCGGGCTGCGGAGTCAGCGCCGCGGAGACCGCGATGTACCGCTGCAGCTCCCGTCGATCGACCGCCTGCCGATTACAGAGGACCGTCCCGTCGAAATCGATCGACAGGTCGACGGACTCCGTCCGGGTCGTCGGAGGCGGCGGCGGCAAGGGATTGTCGATCTTGACCGCGTGCGTCTGGCTCGGAATCGTGATGATGAAGATGATGAGCAACACCAGCATGACATCGATCAGCGGCGTCATGTTGATGCTGGAATACGCTTGGCCTTCGCCGCGGCCGATCGCCATTGCCATCGCGCGCCCTCCCCTGTGCCGAGTCCCTAAGATCTCACGCCGAATGCGAGGCCGCAGAGCAGCCCCGCGAGCAGGGCAGAGATCATCACGTACGAGACCATGCCGCCGCTGAAGAAGGTGCAGTCGTCCGCGGCGACGCAGATCAGCTTCCCGGACCGCGGCGGCGGCGGCGGCGGCGGCGGCGGCGGGCGAATGCCCCGTGCGGCGTGGCGAATCCAGCGATGCGCAACCTCATCCACCCAATCCCACGTTCGTGCAGAGCTCATGGGCCCTCCCGGCAGCGGTGATTTACGGCCTACGCAAAGACACCCCGTCCAAAGCTGGCGAACACTTCTCCGGCGCGCCTCACGCCGGTCGCGGTCAGTCGATAGAGGCGCCGTCGCGGACGCCCCTCGCTCGAAGGATCGATGGATTCCCACCGGCTGACGAACCATCCGGCGGACTCGAGTCGGATCAGAATGGGATACAAGGTTCCAGAGGCCAGGCCGCAGCGCCCCAGAACGTCGGCGCCCGAGAGCTCCTCGGTCGAATTCTCCAGGAAGGCTTCGAGGACCTTGAGCGTCTGCAGCGACATCCGCACGGGACGATCTCGTTTACCCATGGTTGTAAGTCTACCTAGGGTCCAGCCGCCATGCAAGCAGAGCCCTCAGCTCTCGATCTTCCCCGACCGGCCGATGCTTCCATGCCGCTCGAGGCTCCCCGACCGCTCGTTACTGCCAGGCTGCTCGATGCTCCTCAGCCCCTCGATCGCCCCCAGCCGCTCGACCACCGCATCGCGCGCAAGCTGATCCGCGAACTCGATCACGATCTTTCCCGAGCCGTCGGCCCGCTGATGCAGCTCGGCGCGCAGGCCGGAGCCGCGCATGAACTCGGTGACCGCGGCCGGCTGCCGCGGCGCAGGCACACGGGCGCTGCCCGCGTCGGTGGTCGAGGCCGCGCCGGCCGTCTTCCTCACCTGCGACTCGGTTTCGCGCACGCTCCAGTGGCGCGCGCAGATCATCTGCGCCACGCGCACCCGCTGCTCCGCGACCTCGAGGCCGAGCAACGCCCGCGCATGCCCCATGCTGATCGTGCCCGCATCCAGCATCGCGGTGACCTCGGCCGGCAGCTCCAGCAGGCGCAGCAGGTTGCTCACCGACGCCCGCGAGCGGCCGATGGCTTGCGCCACCTCCTCGTGCGTCAGGGAAAAATCCTCGATCAGCCGCTTGAGCGCACGCGCCTCGTCCCCGGCGCTCAGCTCCTCACGCTGGATGTTCTCGATCAGCGAGACGGCAACGGCTTCCGGATCGCTCAGGTCGCGAATGATGACCGGAACGCTCGAGAGTCCCGCCAGCTGCGCGGCCTTCAGGCGGCGCTCCCCCGCCACCACCTCGAACTGATGCGGAAAGCCCGCGACCGGCCGCACGATGAGGGGCTGCATGAGGCCGCCGGCCTTGATCGAGGCCACCAGCTCCGCGAGCAGCTCCGGCCTCGGGTCGCTGCGCGTGGGCTGAGCACTCGGGCGAATCGCCTGGATCGGAATGGATCCCACGCCCTGCCGATAGGAGCGGCGCGGATGCGCATCCAGGAACACCTGCAGCTCGGTCACGCCACCTGCGTTTGTGCCCATGCCTTAGCGTACCCCAAACGGGCGCGGGTTGCAGGCAGCGGCCTCGGGGTGCGCGGAAACGCCATCCGCGCCTAGGGGCGTGCCGGGATTACTGGGTCTTGTACCCGAACGAGACTCCGAGCACGCGCGGTCGAAGCGGCGTCTGCTCGACGATGAAGTTGTCGGTGCTCGTGAACGTGGACGCGTTCGAATTGGCCAGGTTCTCGCCGAACAGCATGACGTTCCAGGCATCCTTGGCCACCCCGATCGACGCCGAGACGGTCGAGTACGCGCCGTTCTCGAAGCGCAGCCGCGACGTCGAGATGTTGCCGGCGCCGGCGAACGTCGGGTTCGACCCCGCCTGCGTGAAGGAGTGTCCCGTGTGAGTGGCACCGAACTGCGCGAAGAAGTCGTGGTCGCGGAATGACCACTCATAGCGTGCCCGCGCGCTGAATTGCATGGGCGGCGCGTTCGCCGTGGGCGAGCCCACCGGGCCGAACGGATTGGTGATGGCGGTGCAGCTCCCGCCGCTGGAATCGCAGGCCTGCGTGATCGGGTGGCCGTAATTGGCGCTCGCGGGATTGTTGTCCATCAGCGCCGGCGAATTCGTCTGGCGCGTCTGGTTCCACGACGCGGCCCCTTGCAGGGACAGTCCGCCGAACACGCGGGCCACCATCGAAGTCTCGACGCCCTTGACCAGGAAGTTCTGTCCGTTCGCATTGAAGAACAGGTTGCCGACGAGGCCGGGGTCGAAGAACGAGATCTGTACGTTGTCCCAGTTCTCGCGGTAGACGGCGCCGTTCCACTGGAAGCGGTGGTCGAAGAACTCCGTCTTCCAGCCGAGCTCGTTGTTGGTGAGCTTGTCGGAGTCCCAGGAGCGCGGCAGCAGGTACTGGTACTTGCCGTCCGTGCCGTAGATGTGAGGCGTGCCCCCGTTCTCGTCGAACCCGCCCGGCCGGAACCCCTGAGACCAGGTGTAGTACAACATGACGTCCGGCGTCACGTGCCAGTTGAGGTTGGCGCGATTCTTGAACCCCGACTCCGAGCCCTGCAGATGTTGCGCGTCGAGATTGTACGAGGACGACGAGGTGCAGCCTCCCGGCGGCGTGCCGGCCTCATAGCACCCGAAGCTCGACATGACGCTCCCCTTGTAGGAGTTCTCGAACAGGAAGTGGCGCGTTCCCGCGGTAAGCGTCAAGGCCTTCGGGATCAAGTCGACGTCGACCGAGGCAAAGAATGCCGTCTGCTTGGTCTCGCGCGTGTTGTCCTGATAGAACGACTCGCTCGCGGGACGGATTCCGGCGGGGTCCACCGTACTGCCGGGAAAGGTGCCGAGGTCGGTGAAGCAACCCGTGGTGCGGGTCGCGGTGCACTCCGGGACGCCCTTGTAGCTCCAGGCCGTGTGATCGAACAGCTGGTTGTCCTCGTAGAACGCGCCCGCGATGGCGCGCACGCGCCAGTCGTCCGGCGTGCTCACCCGGACCTCGTGTTGCATGTGCTTGTTCTGCTCCTCGGTGTGCCAGTACGCGTTGGGCGAGAAGCAGGTCGGCGAGAGATCGAACAGCCCGTAGCACTGATAGTAATCGGCATAGACGCCGCGCGAATAATTGGTGTAGTCGCCGCTCTGCTCGACGTGCCGCACCAGATATCCGCCCGTATACACGGCCTTGAGAGGCCCGAGCTTTCCGTCGATCGTCAGGGACGTCATCTCGAAGCCATCGTTGTTGTAGGCCGGGTTGAAGAGCGTGACCTCGAGCGGAGCCATGGGAGCGCCATCCGAGGCGTTCGGCTGCTGGTAGAACACGCCCTGCGAGTGCATCTCCTGATAGGTCTGCGCCAGCAGCGCGTCCCAATCGTCGTTGATCTTGAAGAGGAGCTGGGCCCGCACGCCCTGATACGTCACCGGGTTGATTGCCCGGCCCACGATGCTCGCGTTGCTCACCGTCGAGCTTCCCGGCGGCACGCAATAGCCGTTGTTGGGCTGGCCGTCGGGGCAAGCGCCGTTCACGGCCGGGTAGCCCGCATAATGGATGCCGATGTCCGTGTCCTTGCGGGCGAAGGTGGCCGGCACGTTGTCGATGTAGCCGCCGCGCCGATCGTCGTAGATGACGACGCGCGCCGCCAGATGCTCGGGCATCAGGGGCAGGTTCAGGACGGCCGTGAGGTCCGCGTTGTTGTCGCCGTGAGCGGTGGTGCCGTATCCCGCCTTGACGCTGGCCTCGGTCACGTCGATCTTGGGCTGGTTGGTGATGTAGCGGATCACGCCGGCTTCCGCGCCGGCGCCGAACAGCGTGCCCTGCGGGCCTTCCAGCACCTCGATGCGGTTGAGATCGGCGGCATAGATGTCGAGATTGCGATTCGGCAGCTGGCCCGATTGATTGTCGAGATAGATGGCGACGTTCGGATACAGACCGGTCGATGAGCTGCCCTGGCTTGCCTGCGAGCCTGCGGAGAGGCCTCGCATGAAGACCTCGCTCTGACCCGGTCCGTTGTTGGCGCTGGTCACGTTGGGCAGGAACTTGATGTAGTCGTCGAACGTCGAGATGTTGAGCTGCTGCAAGGTCTGGCCGGTCAGGGCCTGCATCGAGATCGGCACGTCCTGGATGCTTTGCTCGCGCCGTTGGGCCGTGACGGTGATCTCCTCGAGAGCTTCGGTGCCGGATTCCGCGGCCGCGGCCAGCGAGCTCGCGGCCGACACGCCGCCCAGAATGGCTGCGATCGCAGCTGAAAGGTTGGATTTCATCCCCGTCCCCTTGCGTAGTTCGACCGGCGCGGACGCCGGCGGCCGGCGTCGGCGTTGTTCATTATGTCTGTAATAATTATACTAACGCCGGCTTCACGTCAATCGCGGTCGTCGTCCTAGAGCGTCTGCGCCCGCGATGGCATGCCGGTCCGCGACAGCGCTTCATAGGAGCATCAGACTTGGCGTCACGAATGGCCGGCTCGCCGGAAGACCGCAAACAGGCCATCGCCCGCGCGACCTGCCGCGCCATCATCGAGCGGGGGCTGCATCGGATGAACATGCGGGATATCGCCCGCGCGCTCGGGACCACCACGGGCCCCCTGCAGCACTACTTCGCCAGCAAGGAGGAGTTGCTGCTCTACACCAAAAATCTCCTCATCGACGAGATGCTGAACAACGCTCGCGAGGCCGGTGAGCGGCTTCGAGGAGCCGCGAGACTGCGCGTCGTCTGCGAGTGCCTGCTCCCCCTCACGGAGTCGGCGCGCATGGCCTGGCTGGTGTTGACGGCATTCAACGGACGCGCCATCGGCGACACGGAGTTGACCGCGATCCAGATGTCGCGGTACACCAAGTGCCGGCAATTCTTCGACGAGGAGCTCGCGATCGCCAAGGAGGATGGGGTTCTGGAGCGCTCGCTCGACACCGGCCTGGAGGCAATCGCCCTGGCAAGCTTCGTCGACGGCCTCGCGGTCCAGCTGCTGTTCCTGAGCAAACGCGAGGCCAAGCGTGCCAAGGACGAGCTGGTGCGCCGGTATCTCGAGCGCAGCTTCGGGCTGCCTCGCGTCCGCGTCGGCCCCGTGGCGGCTCAACCCGGTCTCAGGCGACGCAGCGGCTGACGCGGCATGGCCGGAGACATCGTTCCGATTTACGTCTGGCTCACTCCCGCGCTGATCGCGCTCCTGCTCTATGGTCTCGGCCAGGGGCTCACCAAGAAATGGATCGGCGAGGTGTCGCCGGCGCGCTTCTGCCTCTACTACGTGCTCGCGACCTCGATCGTCAACCTCGGCTTCTTCCTGACGCAGGGCCATCCGCCGCTGCTGGCGGCAAGCGGCATGCAATTCCTGGTGTTCGGGGTGCTCGCGTATCTCTTCGACGGCGCTGCATGGATCCTGTACTTCCAGTCCGTCGTGCTCGGGCCCGTGGCGATCGTCGGCACGCTGTCCGCGGCCTATCCGGCGCTCACGATCGTGTTCGCCCGCATTTTTCTCGGCGAGCACCTCTCCCCCCTGCAATACGTGGCGGTCACCCTCGTGGTCGCCGGCTGCCTCGGGCTGTCGCACGCGCCCTCCGGCACGGAGAGCCAGACCACGAGCCGTCGTTGGATCCCGCTCTCCCTGATGGCGCTGGTTTCCTGGGCCACGTCGAACACCCTCATCAAGTACTCGTACTCGCTGCCCGGTGCGAACGAGGCCAACCTGGCGGTCTGCAGCTCCATCGGCGGCGCGCTCACCCTCGGCGTATTCGGATTGCTGCGCGGGCGCGGCGGGCCGCACTCGGTGCGGGCGTGGGCGCACTCGTTCGTTCCGATGGGCATGATGGCCGGCGGCAGCCTGGGGCTCATCATCGCCGCGCGCCATGGCCCGATCTCCATCGTCACCCCGCTGATCGGCTCCTATCCGGTCGTCACCATCATCTACGCCGCACTGGTGCTCAAGGAGCGGATCACTCCCCGGCAGTATGTCTGCATCGCCGCGATCATCGCCGGGATGACGCTCTGCTCCCTGTAGCCTGAGCCGATTTTGCGCATAAGGCTCAACATCTGTATACTGTACATATACAGTATACAGAGGTGGCATGATTCTTCGCATCGACGCTGAGTCGGCGACTCCGGTCTACCGGCAAATAGTCGATGGGCTGCGAGTTGCATTGGTCAAAGGCGACCTCGCCCCGGGTGATTCGTTACCTGCCGTGCGTCGGCTGGCGCTGGATATCGGCGTTCATTTCAATACCGTGGCACAGGCATATCGCGAGCTGGCGCGGGAGGGATGGCTGCACATCAGCGCCCGCGGAGGAGCGCAGGTCAAGGAGCGCTCGATGCCGGTCGCCTCCAAACCGGAGGCGGCGACATATCGACGCCGCATCGAGGAGCTCATCGCCCAGATTCAAGCGAGCGGGGCGGCACCCTCGTCGCTGGCGCGAGAGTTACGTCGTATCGCAAAGGCTCTGGAGGGCTTTTGATCCCATGAGCACAGCAACCATCCTCGTCTCGATCGGCCTTTTTTCGATGAGTGCGCTGGGCCACTACCTGCCTCAGCTCACGCGGCCGGATGTGTTCTTTGGAGTTACCGTGGACCCTGCGTTTCGGGCCTCCGATGAGGCTCGCCGCATACTTCGCGACTATCGCATCGCTCTTTGGTGCAGCTCCATCGCGGCGGGCGCTCTCATAGGGATGCTCGATCGAGTCGGGGCCGCATTTCTCGTTTACCTGGTCGGCGCCTGCGGTGCGCAGGTGGCATCGCATCGCCGGGCGCTGATCCATGCAACCGCGCGCTCAACGACGATCGAAATCGATCTGTCGGCCCCCAAAGAGCACATTCCAGGAGGTATTTCAGCAACGTTGCTGCCGTTCGTCGCGCTCATCGGCTTGGGCTCGTGGGCCGTATCGCATATGGACCGGCTGCCGCACCGACTTCCGGTTCATTGGGGATTTGGCGGTCCGGATCGGTGGGTGATCACATCTCCTCGGGCGATCATCGGGCTCCTGATGGTGCACGCGTTTGCATGCCTTTTGCTTACCGCGTCGGCATTGGGAGTGCTGCACTGGTCGCGACGCATCTCCACGTCGGGACCATCCGCAGCAGCGGAGCGCCAGTTCCGACGCCGCAGCATTCTAGTGATACTCACGGTTGAGTATTTTACGATAATGCCGCCGGCATTTAGTCTGCTGCAAGCACCCGCTCTCGCCATCAGACTCTGGAGCGTGGCGCTCCTCGTCACCGTCATCGCGTTCGTAATAGGCCTGATGCGCGCCGGCCAAGGGGGCGCGCGGCTGACGACAACAGGCGGTCGACCGGCCGGAGATCGCACTGCGGACGCACGTTGGATCGGAGGACTCATCTACTTCAACCCAACCGATCGGGCCTTGCTGGTCGAGAAACGCATGGGGATCGGCTGGACGCCAAATTTTGGCAATCCTTGGTCGTGGGTGCCCCTCATGGCGCTGGCCATCGTCGTTGGCATGGGACCCCTGCTGGTGCGAGAAGTATCCGACTCGGCGGTATCGACGCCGCTGCAGCCGGACAATCCCGGCGGGCCTCTCAAGAGCGGGCCTGCTGGTCCGGGGACAGAGGATTCTCTGCGTCGTTACATCCTTTCGGTGGCGCAAGGCAGTCCGAATTACCAGGAGATGTCACCGCAGCTCGCAGCGTCGGTAAACCGGCAATTGCCGAAAATCAAGGCGCTCATCGATGGATTGGGCGAGCTCAAATCCTTGACTTACAGAGGCACGGATTCCGATGGAGCGGACGTCTACGTAGCAGCGTTTGCTCGAGGTCGGCTTGAGTGGCATATCGGACCTCTGGTCGACGGCAAGGTCGCCTACCGACACTTTCGCCCTCTACCTTGACCGCCATGCTGGCTGATTTACGCGCGTATAGTTGTGAATAGGGAGGGGCCCTCGACTGATGCCACCGGGAACATGAGTTCGATGACGGAGACATCGCGCGCCGTGTTCCTGAGCTATGCCTCCGAGGATGCGGAGCCGGCCCAACGCATTTGCGAGGCGTTGAGGGCTGCCGCCATCGAAGTGTGGTTCGACAAGAGCGAGCTGCGCGGCGGCGACGCCTGGGACCAGACCATCCGGCAGCGCATCCGCGAGTGCCGACTGTTCATGCCGCTGATCTCCGCCGCGACCGACGGGCGGGGCGAGGGCTACTTCCGGCGCGAATGGAAGCTCGCCGTCGATCGTACCGAGGACATGGCCGCCGACATGCCCTTCCTCGTCCCCGTCGTCATAGACGACACCTCTGGCGCCTCCGCCCGCGTGCCGCCGAAGTTTCGCGATCTGCAGTGGACTCGTCTGGCGGGCGGCAACACACCCCCGGAGTTCGTTGCCCGCGTCGCCGCGCTGCTCCGCGGCGCGCCCTTGCCCGCAGCTCCGGCGGAGAGAGC
>DATAUO010000092.1:0-2573 GCA_036268215.1 Steroidobacteraceae bacterium | reverse complement strand
GCGCGACTCGTTCGCCGCAATCACGCCCGCTATCACCAGGGGCGCGACGATCTCAACATCGTGCCGATGATCGACATGATGGTGATCCTGGTGTTCTTTTTGATCTTCACCGCGGTGTTCTCCAAGACCAACATCCTGCAGCTCAATCTGCCGACCAACAATGCGCAGCCGGTCGAGGAGCTGCCCAAGGGGTTGAAGCTCGAGATCATCATTCATTCCGACGATCTCCTGATCAACGACAGCAATTCCGGCCCGCTGAAGACGCTCGCCAATACGGCGAAAGGCTACGATTACGACGGATTGTCCGAATTCATGCGCCGGGTCAAATCGCAATTCCCCGATATGACCAAGGCCACCATCCTGTCGGGGCCGGCGATACCTTATGACACGCTGGTGCAGGTGATGGACTCGGTGCGCGTCTACCAGCTGCCGGTCGCGCCGTTCTCGAAGGCCGAGCTGTTTCCGGACATCGCCATCGGGGACGCGCCGACGTGACCTCATACCGCATCAAGCGCCATCGGCAGCGCCGGCACGGCGCGAATCACTTCGCGCTCATTCCGTTCATCGACATGATGACCATCCTCGTGGTGTTCCTGCTCGCGCATACCGCCGAGGTCGACATCCTGCCGAACACCAAGAACATCTCCATCCCGCAGTCGCTGTCCGAGCGCAAGCCGGGCGCCACGGTGGTCGTGATGGTCACCAAGGACTCGGTGTTCGTGGACGGCAAGCTGGTCGGGTCGGTCGCCGACGTGAACAACAGCCAGGGCCCTTTCTTCGCGCCGCTGAAGGATGCGCTGGTCGCTCAGAACGAGCGCAGCGTGACGGGCGCGCAAGCCGACCCCGCCAAGCGCGAGGTCACCATCATGGGCGACAAGAGCACGCCCTACAGCCTGCTCAAGAAGATCATGCTGAGCTGCAGCGAGGCTGAATACGGCAAGGTCTCCTTCGCCGTGGTCGAGCGCGAGAGGGCGGCGTCGTGAGCTCCGCGCAGACCATCGCGACGGGCCTGCCGCCGCTCTACCGGCGCTACGATCTGCCGTGGTCGCCTTCGGAGGAGATGGAGCGCCGCTTCCGCAGGATTCTGCGCAACGTTGCCGTCGTGGTTGCCATTTTCGCGGTGCTCATGCCGTTCCTGCCGCGCCACGAGCGTCAGGTGAACACCGAATCGCTGCCCGAACGCGTGGTGCAGCTCGTGATGGAGCCGCCGCCGCCGCCGCCGCCGCCCCCGAAGCCGGAGGAAAAGCCGGTGGAGAAGGTGCCGGTGCCGAAGCCCGTGCCGGAAGTGAACCCGCGGCTCAAGGCGCAGAAGAGCGGACTGCTCGCGCAGATGGACCAGCTCGCGGCACTGCGCGACATGGACATGGACAAGTTCAAGAATCAGGCCAAGACGACCGACCCGGGCGACGTGAGCGTCGTGTCGCGCGCCCTCATCACATCGAAGGTTGGAGGCACGAGCGGCGGCATCAGCGCACCCACCTCGAGCGGGTTGGCGGCGGGCTCCGGCTCGCTGAACGGCATTCGCACGTCCGCGATCACGGATCCCAAGCTCGCCACCGGCGGCCAGGGGTCGACACGCTCGGGCGGCAGCGGCAAGGCTTCGCGCAGCGCGAGCGAGATCGCGCTGGTCTTCGATCACAACAAGGGCGCGATCGATGCCATGTACGCGCGCGCCCTGCGCGACAAACCGGCCTTGCAGGGCAAGGTGGTGGTCGAGCTCACCATCGCGCCCTCCGGCGACATCACCGCCGCGCGCATCGTGTCCTCCGAGCTCAACGATCCGGAATTCGAGAGCAAGCTGCTCGCGCGCATCCGCCTCTTCAAGTTCGAGGCCAAGGACGTGGCCCCTCTGACCGCCACCAAACCCATCGACTTCTTCCCCGCCGGATGAACATCCAATCCGAAATCGAGTTTTTCGCCGACCTGGGCGTCATCGACAAGGCGCGCTTCGTGACGCGGCTGATCCACGAGATCTGCGAGGAGGCAAAGCTCGGCGCGGGAGACGGCGGCGACCTCATGCGGATGCGCTTCGCCAATGAGATGAGCCAGCGGCTGGCGCGCTTCGCGTACCAGCTGCTCGGCGAGGACGCCGCGCGGCCGCAGGACGATGTCGTCGTGCGCATGCTGCTCGGCGCGCGCGCGGACAAGAAAGTGGAGAAGATCGTGCACAGCGCGTACCGGCGCGTGCTGACGGGCTTCGAGAGCTTCGACACGACGGTGGTGTTTCACGCCCACTGATCGGACGGGGCAAGCTCTTGGCCCGAGGGCCGGGCACGCTCAATCGGCAATTCGATAGGTTCGCATGCCCGTGCCCCAGTGTCCGGAGGCGAGCTGATTTTCATAGATGACGTGCAGCGTGCCGTCGATGAAGTAGGATTCGAACTTCTCGATCACCTTCTCGTCGCCGAGCGCCGGCTCGAGCTCGACCTTCTGCGTGATGTTCTGGAAGAGCGGATCGGCTGCCAGCGCCACGGTGAGAAAGCTTCTGGCCCGCGTCGGGCGCGCGTAGTACATGAACACATATTGGCCCGCGAGGCGCAGATCGCTCGAGAGGTTTCCTCCGCAGCGCGCGG
>DATAUO010000091.1:0-13156 GCA_036268215.1 Steroidobacteraceae bacterium | reverse complement strand
TAGGGTCACCGCGAATCGATATCTGGCGTCAGGCGGTTTGGCTGGAGCAGGCATCGCTACGCCACCCATCCCGCGCGGCGATGCGCAGGCCGGCAAGACGTCGGACGGAAAGAAGGGGCGGAGGCGTGCTACGCGGCGGTTTACGGGCGCGGCGTCGCGAAGTCCTGCGTCCAGAAGAGGGAGGCCGAGGAGCGCGCGTTTTCGGCGAAGGCCACCCCCATTTGGGTGAAGCGCGGGTCCATGATGTTCTCGCAATGCGGCGGGCTCGAGAGCCAGCCGGCAACCGCCTGGGAAGCGGACAAGGTGCCCCAGGCGATGTTCTCTCCGACGATGCGATGCACACCGTATCCGGCGCGCTCCACCCGCATCGAGGGCGTGCTGCCGTCGTGACCCTGGTGATCGAACTCGTTGTAGCGCGCCATCTCCTGCGAGTGCGCGAGCGCCGCCTGTCCCAAGCTCGCATTCAGCACGAGCGCGGGGGCCGGCCCGAATTCCTTGGAGCCGCAGCGGCGCCCGGCTGCGCGCGCGGCATTCACCAGGTCCAGGATCCTGCGGCTGACCCCGGCCGAATCGCCCTGCGCCGGCACATCGACGGGCGCGGCGATCACCAGCCACACGTCCGGGCCGGAGCGCTGCGCGCCGATCTCGCGATACTTGGGATCGAGCAAGGTGCGGCAATAGCTCCCCGCGAGCATGCGCGAGACCTGCGCATCGTTGAACACGCCGGAGAGATGGAGCTCGCCGTATTGCGAAGCGGCGTAGCCCCCCTCGGAGAGCGCATCGCGGAGCGCCGCGCCCCCCGCCAGCCGGCGTGCGGCCTCATCGAGCTTCGCGCTCTCTCGCAGCGCCGGGTGTGCGGACGTGGAATTGCAGCCCCGCGCGCGCACCCAGTTCACCGTGTCCGCAAGCTCGGTGCCCGCTGAGGCCGGGCGCGCGGCGCTCAGCGACGGCAACGCCAGGCAGCCGATCAGCGCGAGCAGCGCCAGCCGACGCCCGGCGGGAACGGGGAGCACTGGAAGGCAGGGGCGGTTGAGCATGGCGGCCGCGATGAGCGGACGCGCGCCGCGGCTCAGACCGTCTCCTGGGACGGGAACGCCGTGTGCCCCGCCGTCTTCGGCTCGACGGCCGTCTCCGCCAGCAGCTTGTTGGCCTTGGGGGCGATCCAGCGCTCGATGTCATCCAGCACCGTGAACACCGCCGGCACGATCACCAGGGTGAGCCCGGTGGAGGTGATCAGGCCGCCGATGACGGCGATTGCCATGGGACCACGAAAGTCGCTGTCGCCGCCCCAGCCGATCGCCACCGGCATCATCCCCGCGACCATCGCGACCGTGGTCATGACGATGGGCCGCGCGCGCTTGTGACCGGCCTCGAGGATGGCCGCCAGCCGATCCTTCCCCGAGCGCATCTCCTCGATGGCGAAGTCCACCATCAAGATCGAGTTCTTGGCGACGATGCCCATGAGCATCAGGACGCCGATGACGACGGGCAGCGAGAAAGGCAATCCCGTCAGCAGCAGCGCGAGCACCACCCCGCCGAGCGACAGCGGCAGCGCCGACAAGATGGTGATCGGCTGAAATACGCGCACGAATAGCAGAACCAGGACGGCAAAGACCATCAGCACGCCGGCGCCCACCGCAAGCATGAAGTTGGTGTACAGCTCGGTCATGAACTCGGCGTTTCCGGTCTGCACCAGGCGCACGCCTTGCGGCAGATGCTTGAGGCTCGGCAGGTTGTAGATCTTTTTCGTGGCATCGCCCAGCTGATTGCCGGGCGTCAGATCGGCCTCGAGGAAGATGCGGCGGCTCTGGTTGTAGCGGCGCACCGCCGAGGGTCCCTGACCGAAGGACAGGTCCGCGACCGACTTCAGCGGGACGCTCGCCCCCGCCGCGGTGGGCACCGGCAGATTCTCGAGCGTGGTGAGATCGCGGCGCGCGCTCTCGAGCAGGCTCACGCGAATCGGGATCTGGCGGTCCGTCAGGGAGAACTTGGCGCCGTTCTGCGGCAGATCGCCGAGCGTCGCGATGCGGATGGTCTCGCTGATGCTCTGCACGCTCACGCCGAGCTGGGCCGCCACGTCGAAGCGCGGATGCACCACGATCTCGGGACGCGGCAGGTCGCCGCGTATTCGCGCCTCGCGCAGCTCGGGCAGCTTGCGCATCTCCTCGAGGACGCGATGCCCCGCCTCCTCGGCAAGGATGGGATCGTCTCCGATCAAATACAGCTGCACGTCGCGGCCGCCGTTGCCGCTCTGGCTGGAGAAGTTCAGATGGCCGTCCGGCACCTGGGCCAGCAGCGGCATCGTCTTCTGTTCCCACTCCTTCTGCGTGAGCTTGCGCTCCGACCGCGGCACCAAGGTGATGAAAATGTTGCCGTTGCGGACCTCGCCGTCGTCTCCGCCCACGAACTCGAGCACGTCCGCCACTTCGGGCGACCGGCGGAGTATGGCGGTGGCCGCCGCCTCGACCCGCGAGGTGTCCTCGAGCGTGCCGCCGGGGGGAAGCTCGACCTCGAGCTGCGAGCTCGCGAAATCCTCGTCGGGAATGAAGGCGACCGGAATGATGGCGAGGCACGCCACCGACAGCACGAAGAACACGAAGCCGCCGAGGATGGTCTTCCAACGATTCGCGGCGCACCAGCGCAGGGTGCGCAGATACCGGGTCATGATCGGCCCGTCGTGGTGCACCGGCAGCGAGTCGCTGCGCAGGGCATAGGCGGCGAGCACCGGCGTGATCAGGCGCGCCACCATGAGAGAGATGAATACGGCGGTGGCGACGGTCAAGCCGAATTGCCTGAAATACTGACCGCTGATGCCGCCCATGAAGCTCACCGGCAGGAACACCGCGATGATGGTGAAGGAGGTCGCCACCACCGCGAGTCCGATCTCGTCCGCCGCGTCCATGGCGGCCCGGAAGCAGCTCTTGCCCATGCGCATGTGCCGCACGATGTTCTCGATCTCGACGATGGCATCGTCGACCAGCACGCCCGCGACCAGGGACAAGGCCAGCAGCGTGATCTGGTTGAGCGTGAACCCCATCCAATTCATGAAGGCAAAAGTCGGAATTGCCGAGAGAGGGATGGCGAGCGCCGAGATGAGGGTCGCGCGTGTGTTGCGCAGGAACAGCCAAACCACCGCCACGGCGAGCACCGAGCCCTCCACCAGCGCGCTCATCGCCGAATGATAGGTGCGAACGGTGTGGTCGACCGTCGTGAACACGTTGACCATGTGCACCGCCGGGTTCTCGGCGCGCAGCTTGTCGAGCTCCGCGTCGACCGCCTTGGCAACCGCCACGTCGGACGCACCCTTGGCCTTGAACACGCCGAAGGTCGTCGCCTGCCGGCCATTCAAGCGCGCGATCGAGCGCACCTCGGCGATGCCGTCGTGCACGTCGGCGATCTCCCGCAGGCGCACGAGCCTGCCGCCGGGCAGGATGATCTGCGTATCGGCGAGGCCCTCCGCGGTCTTGGCGCCGCCCAGCACGCGGATGGCCTGCTCGCCCCCGCCCACCTGCGCGCGCCCTCCGGCCGCGTCCATGTTCAACGCGCGGAGCTGCTGGTTGACCTCGACCGCGGTCAGCCCGAGCGCCTGCATGCGGCTCGGGTCGAGCTCGACCCGGATCTCCCGATCGACGCCGCCGCCGCGGCTCACCTGCGCCACCCCGGCCACCCCGAGCAGGCGCTTGGTCACGTTGTTGTCGATGAACCAGCTGAGCTGCTCGGGCGTCAGGGCGGTCGTCGTGACGGCGTAGTACGCAAAAGCGCCTCCGTCCACGGTCTGACGCTGGACCAGCGGCTCGAAGATGCCCTGAGGCAGGTCGTTGCGCACCTTGGCGACCGCGTCGCGCACGTCGGTGACCGCCCGGTCGATGGGCGTGCCGATCAGGAACTCGATGAAGATGTTCACCTGCCCCTCGACGATGAAGGTGGTGATGTTGCGCACGTTGCCGATGTTGGCGATCGAGCCCTCGATCTTTTGCGCGATCTGGGTCTCCATCTCGGTGGGCGCGGCGCCGGGCTGCGAGACGTTGACGCTCACCAGCGGAAAGGAGATGTCCGGGTTCAGGTTGACGGGCAGGCGGATGAATGCGACCAGCCCGAGGAAGAACAGCACCACGAACAGCACGATGGGCGTGACGGGATGCTTGATCGCCCACGCGGAGATATTTCTCATGGATGCCCCGGCCTTGCGGCCCCAACGGCAGGCTCGCTCGGAGTCCGCCTGGTCATGAGCTGCCGGATTCCTTCTGGACGGGCTTGACCACCTCGCCCTCTTGCAGGAACGCGCCGGCGGTCGCCACCACCTGCTCCTGGCCGGTGATGCCGTCGGCGATGGTAACCCCGCTCTTCACCATGCCCGAGACGCGCACGCTGCGCCGCTCGACCTTGTTCTGTGCGTTCACGATCAACACGTAGGTGCCCCGGTCGTCGGTGAGCACCGCCGTCTGCGGCAGCACCTCGCGCTCCGCGTTGCTCACGGTCACGTCGGCGCGCGCGAACGCGCCCGGACGCAGATTCGGATCCGGAGTGAGCGACACACGCACCATGCCGAGCCGGGTTTGCGGATCGATGACCGCGCCCAGCAGGCGCACGTGGCCCTCGTAGGCGTGCGAGGAGCCCGTGAGGCGCACGGCGACGGCCTGGCCGACCTGCAGCGACGGGAGATCCTGCTCGGCCACCTGGCCGCGAAGCTCGACCTCGCCGCCTTCGGACAACCGGAACAGCGCCTCCCCGCCGGGCGTCGCCGTCTGACCGACCTCGACGTTGCGGGTCAGGATGATGCCGTCGGACGGCGCGCGCACCTCGGTGCGCGCCAGCTTGGCTTGTGCCTCGGCGAGCTGGGCGGCCGCCACCTTGACCTTGGCGGCGGCCGTGATCCCGGCGGACTTGCGCCGCTGAGTCTCCTCGGCGGACAAGGCACCCGATGCGCCCACGGCCTGCGCGCGCTTGTACTCGGCGTCGGCGAGATCGGCCTCCGCCTTGGATTGCTCGAGCGCGGCCTCGAGATTCGCCACCTGCGGCTCGAGCACGGACACATTGAGCCGCGCGAGGATCTGGCCGCGCTTCACGCGGTCTCCCGCCTCGACGTAGATGGCCGAAACGCGGCCGGCATCTCCCTCGACTCCGATGGGCATGTCGTACTTGGCGGCGATGGTGCCGATGATGCTGATCGTGGTCGGCACCGCGCTGTGCCCCACCTGCGTGACCGACACGGTCGGAATGGGGTCCTTGGTGGGCGGTGGCTTGACGCCGAGCGCATGCGTCAGGCGAACGGCGAAGAGCACGATCACCCCTACGCCGACCAGCGCAAAGGCGGCGGCCAGCCACACGCCGCGCCGCGAGGCGGGGAGCAACGTCGGCGCATGATCCGTGGCCACATCATTCATTCTGGACATCCCAAGGCTGTATCCCTCGCCTGCAAGCCGGCCCTCGCCTGCAAGCCGGTAGTTCGGTTCGGCCGCGCGCATTTTCCCATACTTATCCGGACGGGCAGTCCCATATACCGTCTCGCCGTCCGATTGGTTCCCCATGATCCAGGGTCCTTCACGATGCAATGGTGCACGGCACCAGCGCCGGTGCTCAAGGCACGATGCGATCGATCACCAGATTTCCCTTCCCCGCCTGACCCACCTCGTAGGACAGCTCGCCGTACAGGTCGCCCTGCGAAGGCATCGGCTGGCCGGAGAAGGACACGCGCGCCGTGAGCGTCACGCGCTGACCGGCCGTCAAAACACGCCCGGGCATCATCGAATCGGCCGACGACAGCCGAACTTGACTTCCGATCGCCGCGGTCGTCAGGCGCTTCACCGCGAGGGGCGGTCCCTGGCTGCCGGGTTCGCGTGCGAATACGAACAAGGATGACTCCGATGTCAGCTTCGACTTAAGATTCGGTGCGAGCGTGATATTGACAGCGACCTGGCCCCCGCTTGAAGCCCCGGCGCTCGTGCTCGTCCCCGCCCCCGACCAGATCGTCCCCGCCGGCGGGCCGCCGCTGGGCCCGGTCGCGGCCGCGTCCGACCCGGAGCCCCCCGAGCTGTCCGGCGAGTCCAGCTCGGCGATGCGCGCATCCAGCAAGCGGACCACCGCATCCGGGGGATGAAAGCCCTTCAGGGTCTCCCAGCGCTCTCGCGCCAGCGCCCGGTCGCCGCGCACCGCCGCGGCGAACCCTCCGTACAAGAGCGCCTTCGGATTGCGTGGCGCGAGCCGCAGCGCCGTCTCGAACAGCTCGCCCGCCTGCGGCGTGATCTGCGCGCCCGCCTTGAGGGAGAGCGCCTCGCCTAGACCCAACGCCGCCTCCGCGCTGTTGGCATCGAGCTCACGGGCGCGGCTGAACGCGGCGACCGCACCGTCGACCCGCTCGAGCGCCAAATAGGAGCGGCCGAGCATGAGCCAGCCGCTCAAGTCGTTGGGCTGGTCGTGCAGGCGCTTCTCGAGTTTCGCGACCATGGCGCCCACGTCGGGTCCGGGCGCACCTTCGCCGGCCGGCGCGTGCCAGTTCCAGTTGGACCAGAGCGGATACAGCCCGGCCGCGGCAGCCACGACGATGACGGCGGTGAGCGCGCCCTGCGCGCGGCTGGCGCGATCGCGCAGCAGCGGCCATGCCGCCGCCGCGCCCGCGATCGCCGCCATGATGGCCGCGATGACCATGAACGTCGCCATCGATCAGCTCGCCGCGGACTCTTCGTCGAGCGGCAGGCGCGCGCGCCGGCGTGCGACCCGGTACACGATGAGCCCGCCGGCGATCACCATGATGAACGGCGCGCCCCAGATCAGCAGCGTCTTGGGTTCCAGCGCCGGATTGAAGCGCACGAAGTCGCCGTAGCGGTCGGTCATGTAATCGTAGATCGCCTGATCGCTCTTCCCCGCCACCAGCATCTCTCGTACCTGACGCCGCAGGTCCGCCGCCAGCTCGGCATTGGAGTCGGCGATGGACTCGTTCTGGCAGACGAGGCAGCGCAGATTCGCGGCGATGCGCTCGAAGCGCGCCTGCAGGGTGGGACTCTGGAGCTGCCCGTTGGCATCGGTCACGGCCGATGCCGCGCCCTGCGCGGCTCCGGCAAGCCCCGCGCCTTCGGCAAGCCCCGCGGCTCCGGCAAGCCCCGCGCCTTCGGCAAGCGCGGCACTTCCGACGAGCGCCGCGAGCACGATCAGCGAGGCGCGGCGCGGATCGGGCGGCCGTGCCGATCTCACGAAGGGCCTCCGCGCCGCGCCGCCTCGATGCGCGGCACGAACTCGCGATCCCAGACTTCCTGCGTGATCGGCGAGATGTACTTGAAGACGATGCGGCCCTGCCGGTCGACCAGGAAGGTCTCGGGCTCGCCGTACACGCCCCAGTCGATGGCGGTCCGGCCCTCCTTGTCGAACGGCACGACCTGATAGGGATTGCCATGCCGCTGCAGCCACGACGTGGCCTTGGTCCGATCGTCCATGTAGTCCAGGCCGATGATGGGCACGAGGTTGGTCTGCGCGATGGCGAGCAGCGTCGGGTGCTCCTCGCGACAGGGCTCGCACCAGCTTCCCCACACGTTCAACACGTACACCTGCCCCTTGAACGCGGCATTGCCGACCGAGCGCGCCGGATCGAGCACGTCGGCGAGCGCGAATTGCGGCGCGGCCTTGCCGATCAGCGGCGAAGGCAACGCGTGGATGTCGCGCTTCGGGTTGAGGCCGGCGACGAACAGCGCCACGAGGGCGAGGAACGCCACGGCCGGGAGCAGGAATTTGATCATCACGCCGTTCCGGTCCGGGGCACGCCCGAGCCGACGACATCGTCCGCCGTCGCCGGAACCTTGGCGCGATAGCGGCGATCCGTGGCGGCAAGCAGGCCGCCGAGCGCCATCACCATCGCGCCCAGCCAGACGTAGCGCACCAGCGGCTTGTATTGAATGCGCATGCTCCAGGCGTCGTCGCCGAGCGGATTGCCCATCGCGACGAACAGGTCGCGCGCCCAGTTGACGGAGATCGCAGCCTGGCTGTTGTCGGATTGCTGCACCCAGAAGTGGCGCTTCTGCGGACGCAGCAAGGCGACCGTCCTGCCGTCCCGCGAGATCTGCACCAGCGCCTCGACTGCGTCGTAGTTGGGTCCGCGCACGTTCGAGGCGGCGAGGAACTTGAACTCATAGCCGGCGATGCCGAAGCTCCCGCCCGGCTTCAACGCCACGTCCTTCTCGATCTTGTAGCTCTCGACCCCGCTCGCGCCGACCGCGAACAGGCCGACGCCGAAGTGCGCGATGCACATGCCGAGCATCGCGGCGCCCATGCTCTGGCCAAGCCGCCGCCGGCGGATGGGCTCCAGCAACGCGGACATCATGATCCAGAATCCGAAGCTGAAGCCGACCAGTCCGACCCAGTGGTACTCGCGGAACACGAGTCCCTGAACCGCCACGGCGAGCACCACGGCCGCCGCCAGCAGCCACCCGAGCGGCTGAGCGGCCACGGTGAGCTTGCCGCGCCGCCACGCCGAGTGCATGCCCACGGCGAGGAACACCATCAAGGGCAGCATCGGCACCAGGAACATCACCGCGAACACGGGCGGTCCCACCGAGATCTTGCCGATCCCGAGCATCTCGTACACCAGCGGCGAGAGCGTCCCCCAAAGCACGAGCGCCGCGACCCCGACCAGGATCACGTTGTTCACGAGCAGAAAGAACTCGCGCGAGAGCGGCTCGAAGCCCGCCGGCACGTACAGCTTGGGCGCGCGCCACGCGTAGAGGGTGAGCGAGCCGCCGATGACGATGACCAGGAAGGCCAGGATGTACAGCCCGCGTGTGGGATCGGTGGCGAACGAGTGCACCGAGACCAGCACGCCCGAGCGGACCAGGAAGGTGCCCATGAGACTCAGCGAGAACGCGAAGATCGCGAGCAGCAACGTCCAGCTCTTGAAGATGCCGCGCTTCTCCGTGACGCTGAGCGAGTGGATCAGCGCCGTGCCGACGAGCCAGGGCATGAACGAGGCGTTCTCGACCGGATCCCAGAACCACCACCCGCCCCAGCCGAGCTCGTAATAAGCCCACCAGCTCCCGAGCGCGATCCCGATGGTCTGGAACATCCACGCGAAGATGGTCCAAGGCCTGGTCCACTTGGCCCATTGCTGGTCGAGCCGGCCTTCCAGCATCGCCGCGATCGCGAATGCGAACGCCACCGAGAAGCCGACGTAGCCCGTGTAGAGCATGGGCGGGTGAATCGACAACGCGAAATCCTGCAGGACGGGATTCAGGTCGGCGCCATCCGCGGCCGCCGGGATCAGGCGCAGGAACGGATTCGAGGTCCAGAGCGTGAACAGCATGAAGCCCGCGCTGACGAACCCCAGGACGCCGAGCACGCGGCTCGCGAAGGAGGACGGAAGCTGGCGGCTGAATGCCGCGACCCCCACGCTCCAGATCGCGAGGATCATGATCCAGAGCAGCAGCGACCCTTCGTGCGCGCCCCACAACGCCGCGACCTTGTAGAAGAGCGGCAGCTGGGAATTGGAATTGCGCGCAACGTACAACACCGAGAAATCGTCGTTGACGAAGCAGTAGATCAGGCAGGCGAACGCGGTCGCCACGAACACGAACTGGCCCGTGACCGCGGGCCGCGCCACGGACATCCACGCCGCGCTCCGGCGCCAGGCGCCGGCGAGCCCGAAGAATGCCTGGGCGACGCTCAGCACGAAGGCGAGGATCAGTGCGAATACGCCAAGCTCTGCCGCCATACGATCAACCTCGAGGGCCTGCAAACGCGATGAATCGCCGGCGACGCTGGCCCATTTCGTCGCTCTAGGTCGAGGGCACGCCGTGCTTCGGGGCTTCCGAGCTCACGGCGGCCTTGTTCTTCAGGGAAGCCGCCACCTCCGGCGGCATGTACTTCTCGTCATGCTTGGCGAGCACCTCGTCGGCGACGAACACGCCCTGCGAATCCAGGGTGCCGTGCGCGATGATGCCCTGACCCTCCCGGAACAGGTCGGGGAGCACTTTGTCGTATTCCACGGGCACCTGGTGCGCGAAGTCCGTGAGCACGAAGCGCACACGCAGGTCTCCCGGCTTGCGCTCGACGCTTCCCTTGACGACCATGCCGCCGATGCGGAAGCGCTTGTCGGCCGGCGCCTTGCCCGCGGCGACCTGGCTCGGGTCGTAATAGAACATGATGTTCTGGCGCGACGCCATGACCGCGAGCGCAACCGAGGCGGCCACGCCGCCGAGGATCGCCAGCACCACGTACAGGCGTTTGCGCCGCGGAATCATGCCCTGTCGGCCTCCATCATGTCGAGCGCGCGCCGCGCCCGGCGGCGGGCCTCGAGGTAGTGGCGGCGCGCGGCCCAGAGGTTCCAGCCGAGCACGCCCGAGGCAAAGGCGTAGCACGGCCAGACATAGCCCGCATACCCGCCCATGGACCAAAACTGCGCGCTCATCACGATCCAACCGCCTCCCGCACCCATGTGGATTGTCGCTCCCGAATGAGAATCTCGCCCTTGAGGCGCATGCAGAGCACCGCGCCAAAGAACAGCGCAAAGCCGAGCAGCATCGACAAGAGCGGCCACAGCATGCTGCCGGGCATGGACGGCGCCCCTATTTTAGCAATGGTCGGCCCCTGATGCAGGGAGTTCCACCACTGCACGGAAAAATGAATGATGGGGACGTTGATGACCCCCACGATGCCGAGCAAGGCGGCCGCCCGATCGCCGCGCTGCGAATCCTCGAACGCCGAGCGCAGGGACATGATCCCGACGTACAGGAACAAGAGGATCAGCTCGGAGGTCAGCCGCGGGTCCCAGGCCCAGTACGTGCCCCACATGGGCTTGCCCCAGAGCGACCCCGTGACCAGGGCGATCAGCGTGAACGAGGTGCCGACCGGCGCCGAGGCGGCGGCGACGGCATGTCCCATCTTGATGCGCCAGATGAGCCCGATCGCGCCCGCCGCGGCCATGATGCAGTAGACCATCAGCGAGAGAAAGGCGCCCGGCACGTGGACGTAGATGATGCGGAACGCATCGCCCTGCTGATAGTCGGGCGGAGCGACAACGAGTCCCCCGACCAGGCCCGCGCCGATCGCGAGCGCGGCGCTGCCGAGCAGCCAGGGCAGCAACGCCGCGGCGAGGCCGTACACGTAGGGAGGCGATGCCAGCCGATAGAACCAGGTCCACATGCGCGGCGAGCCCCTAATCCAGGGAGATCTTGAGCGCCGCCGACGCGGCGAAGGGGGCAAGCGTCGTCGCGAGCACGCAAAGCGCCGCGAGCAGATACAAGGGGCCCGCCGCGCTCGTGCCGGAGATCGCGCGCTCCGTGGCGCTCGCGCCGAAGATCAGGAGCGGCATGGCGAGCGGCAGCACGATGAGCGAGATCAGCACGTTCCCGCGCTTCAAGCCGACCGTGAGCGCGGCGCCGATCGCGCCGAGCCAGCTGAGGGTCAGTGTTCCGAGCACCAGGCTCGACATCATCAGCGCGAAGGCGCTCGCCGGAATGTCGAGGGCCGTCGCCACGAGCGGCGACGCCAGCACCAGCGCGGCGCCGGTCACCAGCCAGTGCGCCACCGTCTTGGCAATCACGATCACAGTCAATCCCTGGCCGGACAAAGCCAATTGCTCCAACGTGCCGTCGTCGGCGTCGCTCTTGAACAAGGCATCCAATGACAACAACGACGATAGCAGCGCGGCGCCCCAAAGCACACCCGGCGCCATGTCTCGCAGCTGCGACAGCTGCAGGCTCAAACCCAGCGGAAACAACGTCGTTATGATCAGGAAAAACACCAAAGGTTGCACCAGATGCTCGGGACGCCGAAAACTGAGACTCAGCTCACGGCGCATGATCGCCGCCGCGGCGCCGATCGCTCCGACGGCATCGCCCGGGGACGAGCCCGCGGCGATGCCCTGCGAGGTCGTGACGGTCATGTCGTCATCCCCGGGCACCGTGCTTCGTTGCCGGGCGTCACGGCGCGAGCTCCAGCCGGCCTGCTTCGATCCCCACCGCGAGATCGTGATGCGCGACCACGAGCGCGGCGCCGCCGCCGGTCACGTGCTCCCGCAGGATCGCCGCAAGCATTGCGCTGCCCACCGCATCCAGGTTCGCGAACGGCTCGTCCAGCAACCACAGCGGCGCCCGCAACGCGAGCACGCGGGCGAGCGCGACACGCCGACGCTGTCCCGCCGACAGGAGCCGCGTCGCGAGCTCGGCGCACGATCCGACGCCGGTACGCTCCAGGCACGCCTCGAGCTCGGCGGCGTCGGCGCGGCGGCGCAGGCTCACGGCAAAATGCAGGTTCTCGAGCGCAGTCATGTCTCCCTTGAGCGCCGGCTCGTGCGC
The DNA here is from genome assembly GCA_036268215.1 of Steroidobacteraceae bacterium. GTDB lineage: Bacteria > Pseudomonadota > Gammaproteobacteria > Steroidobacterales > Steroidobacteraceae > Bog-1198. The sequence goes on along the minus strand of DATAUO010000091.1, from coordinate 881 downwards.
GGCGTACGCGAGCTGTGCCAGGAATTCCTGCCGGACCGCGGCGATGGGCTTGCCGCCCCAGCGCACCTCGCCCTGCTCGGGACGGGTGAGACCGCAGGCGGCGCGCAGGAGCGTGCTCTTGCCGGCGCCGTTCGGACCCCTCACCTCGAGCAGCTGCCCGGGCGCGAGCGCGAAACTGACGCCGCGCAAGAGATGGCGCTCTCCGCGCCATACATGGATCTTGTCGACGCTGAGGCCATCCATCGTGGGCGCAGAGCTTAGCCAAATCAAAGGGTTAAAACCACCTTTTCACGCGGATTTTGCGCAGCCCGCCCCAATCCCCAGGCCGCCGTCGTCGCCGGCGGGCCCGCGCTAAACCCCCGGCAGCGCCCCGGGTACTCACGGTCGATACACGCGCGAAGGGTCCGCGTGAAACCACAAGGGGTCTATGAGCGGATTCTCGAGCGCGGCGCACCCGCCGATCCCCCATCTGCCGCTGGTCACGCTGTACGTCACCGACCGCTGCAATTCGCGCTGTCGGAGCTGCGATTACTGGCGGCACGGGCGCACCGACCTGTCGCTGGAGGCGGTTCGGCGGCTGCTGCCGAGCCTCCAGGCGCTCGGAACGCGGATCGTGCAACTCTCGGGCGGCGAGCCGCTCATGAGCCCCGAATGGCCCGAGATCGCCGCGACGCTGCGCGCGGCCGGCCTCGAGGTGTGGCTGCTGACCGCGGGGCTTGCGCTCGCCAAGAGCGCGTGCAAGGTCCGACAGCTCATCGACAGCGTGACCGTGTCGCTCGACGGCGCCGATGCCGCGACCTACGCGGCCATTCGCGGGCTGGACGCGTTCGACAAGGTCTGCGAGGGCATTCGCGCGGTGGCGGCCCAGGACCTCGCGCCCA
>DATAUO010000090.1:0-7719 GCA_036268215.1 Steroidobacteraceae bacterium | reverse complement strand
GTCGGGCAGCTCCATCCGGGCCTCGTGCGCGAGGTTCACGGAGTCGCGGATGCCGGCGAAGAGCTCTGCGCACGGAAGCCGCGGATCGACGACGCCGCGGCAGCCGCTCGCCAGCGCGATCAGGTGTCCCGCAAGATTGCCGCTATCGACGGTGGACACGTACCGCGGCTCCAAGGGACGCAGATCCCGCGTGTCATACCAGTTGTAGAAGTGACCGCGGTACCGCTCGAGCCGAAGCATGGTTGCGAGCGTCGCCTCCACGCGCTCGACGAAGTCGAGGGTCCCCAACCAGCCGAAGTCCCGGGCGCTCACCGCCGACAACAGGTAGAGTCCCATGTTGGTCGGCGACGTTCGATGCGCCACCACGGGCCGCGGGTCCTCCTGAAAATTGTCGGGCGGCAGCATTTGATCGTCGGCGGTCACGAAGGTCTCGAAGTATCGCCACGTGCGGCGTGCGACCAGTCTCAAGGCGCGGGCATCCGCCGCCGGCACGGTCAACCGGCCCGCGACGAGTGGCGATATGCTGATCCAGACGGCCACCGCTGGGGATGCAGCCCAAAGAATCAGGAAGGGCGCCGCAAGCCAGCCGTTGCCCGGCCGGAAGTGGCCGACGATGACGATGCCGATGGCGGCGATCGCGACGGCGCTCGCCATGCGGCGATAGGCGTTCGAGAGCGTCAGACTCGATTTGAGCCGTGCCTGCGCCGCGGTCACCCATTGGAGCAGATTGCGCCCGCTCACGAACACGCGAAACAGCGTCCGCCCGATCGCATCCACCATCGAGCTTGCCTGGTGTGCCAGTAAGGTGAGGATGAGCGCCGTCTGCAGGGCGCCGAGCCAGGCGTCCTGGCGCAGCGCCCGCAGATGGCTGCGCAGCGTCACGCCGGCGCGGCTCGGGACGATCCCCGCGAGAATGGGCAGCATTGCCGGCAATGCGATCGTCGCGGCGATGAAGGCGGTCCACAGAACGGCGGATGCCGCCGGGAGCAGCCAACCTGCCAGAAGAGCCGCGACGCCCGCCGGCGCCGACAGCGTGCGCCGCAGGTTGTCCAGCATCTTCCACAGGCCGATGAGCGGCAGCGTTCCGCTGCCGCGATCGCCGCCCGCGGCGTCGCCACGGCCGAGTATCCACGGCAACAGCTGCCAATCTCCCCGCGACCAGCGGTGTTGGCGCGCGGCGGCCACGTCGTAGCGCGCAGGGAATTCCTCGACGACCTCGATATCGGAGACCAGACCGGCGCGGGCAAACGTCCCCTCGAAAAGGTCATGGCTCAGCAGTGTCCCCTCCGGAACGCGCCCGGCGAGCGCCGCTTCGAAAGCGTCGACGTCGTAGATGCCTTTACCGGCGTAGGAGCCCAGGCCGAACAGATCCTGGTACACGTCGGAGGCGGCTGCTGCGTAGGGATCGATTCCGCCGGCGCTGGAGAACACCCGCTGGAATAGCGACCCCTCGCGTCCCGTCGGCAGCGACGGCGAGACCCGCGGCTGCAGCACCGCGTAGCCCTCGACGACGTGACCGGTGGCCGCATCGAACCTCGGGCGATTCAACGGATGAGCCATCTTTCCGACGAGACGCCGCACGGTATCCCGCGGCAGCCGCGTATCGGCGTCCAGCGTGACCACGTAGCGCACGTCCGACGGAACCGAGAGGGGGCGGCCGCCGACGCTCACGAAGGTGGTGTCCCGCGCACCCCGCAGCAGTTGATTCAATTCGTGCAGCTTGCCGCGCTTGCGCTCCCAACCCATCCACAGTCTCTGCCCCTCGCTCCACACTCGGCGGCGATGCAGCAGCATGAAGCGCTCGCCGGAGGAGGTTCCCTCGTACCGGCGATTGAGGCGCGCGATGCCCTGCACGGCGATGTCGAGCAGCGCGGCGTCCCTGGCGGAGTGTTCCGCGGGCGCGTCCGTCCAGTCGGAGAGCAGAGCGAAGAACAGCTCGCGCTCCGGCGAGGCGAGATGGTGGATCTCGAGGCGCTCGATTTGCTCCTCGATCGCCGCCTGCGTTGTCAGGAGCGTCGGCACCGCCACCATCGTGCGAAGATGAGGGGGAATGCCCTCGCGCAACGCAAGGCCCGCGAGGATCGTCGCACCCCGCCCTCGCATGACGGAGCGGTTCACCAGCGCCATTGCGGCGTCCATCGACGGAACCGCGCCGAGGAGGGTCAACAGGGCCAGCCAGGAATGGCCGACGCCCCACACCTGCATCTGAATCAGCGGAAGAACGAGCAGCATGGCCGTGAGCAACAGAACGGCGGCGATGTATTCGCCGGGCCCCTGCGTCGTGAAGCGGACGATGGAGCTCCATCGGGACGATCGGTAGCCGACGGTCCCTTCGAAGGCGCGCCGGCCGGCCCCGATCAACCGGTAGCCGGGATCACGCCTGCGCTCGGGATCGCCGCTCTCGGCCGGCGAGCCCGCGCCGCCGGCCGACAGCGCCGCGCACGCGATCTCCTGCTCGGTCTTTCCCGACCCTCGCGCCAGCTGCTCTATCGCGCGACGGTAAAGATCGCGGCTCGGGAACTCCATTGCCGCGAATCCGCTCTTCGAGCACAGCAATTCGTCGACGAGACTCACGCTCTCGAAGAATTCGGACCAATCCACGTCCGAGAGCAGCCTCATGCTCGTGATGATGTTGCGCACGGTCACGTTGGACGTGCCCTGCCGTTGGTGCTCCTCCTGCACGATCTGGTCCGCCGTGGTGCCCTGCGAGTCGAGCCGTGCCTCCAGCCATTGCCGCGCCGGGGTCGTGTGGGGATCCTGATCCCTGAGCCGCAGCACCAGCTGGACGACGAAAGCGGGAGGAAAGGACGCGTCGGACGGGGCGCGGCGCGCGAGTGCGTCGGGCTCCCCCGCGTATCCGTTGACCCCCAAGAGCCGATCGGCGACACCGTCCGCTTCCTGCCGCGCGGCACGGCTGCTGACGATGCGCGCGGCGGCGCGGCGCAGGTTCTCGACCAGCACGATGCGAAGCGTGATGGCGACCGCCCACAGCTCGCCGATGGTCAGCGGTTGGACACGCTGATAGGCACGCACGAACGAGCGGAGCGACTCCGGATCGAATCGGCTGTCGCTGTGCGCGATGAACGCCCAGGCCAGACCGAAAACGCGCGGGTAGCCGACCAAGGGCCCATCCGCGAGCCGCGGCAATTGCCGATAGTAGCCCGGCGGCAGATCGGCGCGAATCTCGCGGATCTGCTCCTCGACGAGATGGTAATTGTCCAGCAGCCATTCCGCGGCCGGCGTTATCGACCGGCCTTTCCCGACTGCCGCGCCGATCGCCCGGTATGACGCGAGCAGAACGGCCTCGTTCTCCTTCAGTCGGGCATTGAGGGAACGCCCCGCCGAGCGCCGTCGCGTCACCTGCTGGGCGGCCGCCAGACTCGCGGCATGCTGCTCGAGCCGTTCGCTGCTGAAGAGCTCGGCGCGCAGAATCTCGTCGTTGTCCCAGGGCGAGGCCGGCTGCCTGCGCAGGAGCATGCGTCCTCGTCTCGTGGACATTGCCACGTTGCCTACTTCTCCTCCCTGAATACCTCTTTCACCGTCTTGATCGATCCCGCATCCTGCACGGCATAACCCGGCAGCACGGAGATCGCCTGATGAAACTCCGTGCTCTTCATGATCTCGACGACCCGCTTCATGGCCTCGAGCTCGAGCAGCTGCCGCTGGCACACGAAGAAATAGTCCTCGGTCAGGAGGCGCACGAAGTCCAGGTCGAACTGCTTGGCCGCCGCCTCGACGCCGAAGCTCACGTCCGCCATGTCGCTCGCGACATAGGCCGCCACCGCGGCGTGGGTGAATTCCACGCCGCCATAGCCGTTGATGCTCGATCCGTCGATGCCGCGCTGCGCGAGCAGCTGCTCGAGCAGCAGCCGCGTGCCGGAGACCGCATCCCGATTGACGAAGCGGATTGCGGGATCGAGCAGCCGCTCGAGCGTGTCGATCTTCAGGGGGTTGCCGCGCTTCACCATGAGACCCATCTCGCGCGTCACGAAGCTGACCACGCGATGCTGGGTCGGGGACAACCAGTCCTTGCAAGCCGCGATGCTGCGCCGGCGCAGCTCGCCCTGCGGCAGGTGCATGCCCGCCAGGTCGCAATCGCCGCGCGCGAGCGATGCGAGCGAGGTCTGATTGCTGACGTAGCGCAGGTCGACGCCGATGTTGGAGTCGCGGCTCAGGATCTCGCGCAGCTTCTCGACCGCGAAACCGTGGCTCGCGTGCACGCGCAGCGTCTGCGCGCTGTGCGGCAGGAACTGGTTGATCTCGGTCTCGAGCTCTTGAGAGAGATTCTCGAGCTGCGGCTTCAGACGCGCGTGCAAGCGCTGCCCCGCCCACACCAGCTTGTCGCCGAGCGGCGTGAGGGTGGTGCCGCGGCCCCGGCGGCGGTCGACCAGCGGGGCTTCGAAGAACGCCGACCACTTCTCGATCAGGTTCCAGGCATGGCGATACGACATGTTGGCCTGGCCGGCCGCCCGGGTGATCTTGCCCGTCGATCGGATCTCATTGAGGAAGTCGAGCATCACCAGCATGGACTTCGAATCCTGGGTCTTGGTGAATCGCCAGACGGGCTCGATCTCGATCCGAATCGTCATGAAACGACCTTAGCCATAGGAACTTGAATTCATATCTCGCGGCACCACTTTAGGCAATAACTCTCATATTTTTCTCGGAATAAATCGCCCGTACTATCCAAATACGGTGTCGAGTCATTTCACCTTTCACGGGTATTATATATGAATTCAGTTGCCTATTCTCTGAAGACCGAGCCGGTGGTGTCCATGGGAGCCCCCCAGGACCTTCTCATCGACGGCAAGCGCGTCGTGCCCGCCTCGGGCCGCTATTTCGATACCGTGAATCCGGCGACCGAGCAGGTGATCGCGCGGGTCGCGGAAGCGGACGCCGTCGACATCGACCTCGCCGTCCGGTCGGCACGCAAGGCGCTGACCGGCGAATGGGGACGCTTGCGTGCCGCCGACCGCGGCGCCCTGCTGCTCAAGTTCGCGGATGCCATCCGCAAGGCGCAGGAGGAGTTGATCCAGCTCGAGAGCCTGGACTCCGGCAAGCCGGTCTCGGCGATCCGCCGCCAGGATCTGCCCGCGGTGCTCGACACCCTGACGTACTACGCCGGCTGGGCCGACAAGATCAACGGTCAGGTCCTGCCCGTGCGCAGCGATGCGCTCACCTACACCGTGCGCGAGCCGGTCGGCGTCGTCGGCGCGATCGTGCCCTGGAATTTTCCGTTGATGATCGGCATGTGGAAGATCGCGCCCGCCCTCGCCTGCGGTTGCACCGTGGTGCTCAAGCCCGCCGAGATCACGCCGCTGACGGCGCTCAGGCTGGGTGAGCTCGCGCTCGAGGCCGGCATACCCGCCGGGGTGCTGAATGTCGTCCCCGGCTTCGGCAAGGTGGCGGGTCAGGCGCTGGTCGACCATCCGGACGTGGACAAGGTCACCTTCACGGGGTCCCCGGGTGTGGGCCGCCAGATCCTGCGCAGCGCCGCGGGCAACCTCAAGCGCGTGACCCTCGAGCTCGGCGGGAAGTCCGCGAACATCATCTTTCCGGACGCCGATCTCGACTCGGCCGCCAAGGCGGCCGCCTCGGGAATCTTTTTCAACGCCGGCCAGGTGTGCTCCGCCGGCTCTCGCATCCTGGTCCACGCCGACGCATATGACGAAGTGGTCGAGCGCCTGGCGGCCCGCGCCAGGTCGATGCGCGTCGGCGACCCGGCCGATGCGGCGACGGCGATGGGCCCGCTGGTCTCGGCGACGCAGATGAGGCGCGTGCTGGACTACATCGACATCGGACGGCGCGAGGGGGCGACCCTGGTCGCCGGCGGCAGCCGCCGCGGCGATCTCGGCTACTTCGTGAATCCGACGGTGTTCTCCGGCGTGCGCCACGAGATGCGCATCTCGCAGGAGGAGATCTTCGGGCCGGTCGCCTCGGTCATCCCGTTCGAGACGGAGGATCAGGCGCTGGCTCTCGCCAACGGCACGGTCTACGGCCTCGCCGCCGGCGTGTGGAGCGCCGACATCGGACGCGTTCACCGCTTCGCGAAGGAGCTCAAGGCCGGCACCGTCTGGGTCAACACCTTCGGCCCGACGGACGTACGGCTGCCCTGGGGCGGCGCGCGTGACTCGGGGCTCGGCCGCGAGCATGGCGATGCAGCCATCGAGAACTTCACCGAGCCGAAGGTCGTCTGGATCAATACCGGCCGCTGATCCCGCGGGCGAGCCGCCCATCCGCAAAGGTGCGAGCGGGCTCCCAAGCCCGCTCTCGGCCGCGAGGGCTGGCGTTGCCGGCCGAGTTCAAGCATCGTTAGCCCTCGCTTTCGAGGGAGAGACGCTTGGGCTTCGCAGAACACTGGATACTCGATCCGTCGGTCGACTATCTGAATCACGGATCGTTCGGCGCGTGCCCCAGGGCGGTGCTCGACCTGCAGTCTGCGCTGCGCGAGGAGCTCGAGCGCGAGCCCGTGGACTTTCTCGTCGCGACGCTTCCGACGCGGCTCGGGGCCGCGCGCGAGGCGCTCGCCGGCTTTCTCGGCGCCGCGCCCCGGGACGTGGTGTTCGTCTCGAACGCCACCTCCGCAGTCAACGCGGTGCTGCGCTCGCTGCGGTTCGAGCCGGGGGATGAGCTGCTCCTCACCACGCACACCTACGCCGCCTGCAAGAAGACCATCGATTTCATTGCCAGCCGCACCGGGCTGCGCCCGGTCGTTGCCGCGCTGCCGTTCCCGCTGGCGGACGAGGAGCAGGTGGTCGCCGCCGTGCGCGCCGGCATCTCGCCGCGCACGCGCCTGGCGCTCATGGATCACGTGACCAGCCCCACCGCCCTGGTGCTGCCGATCGCGCGGCTGGTGCGCGAGCTCGATGCCGCGGGCGTCGACACGCTGGTCGATGGCGCGCACGCACCCGGGATGGTGCCGTTGGCGCTATCCGAGCTTGGCGCCGCCTACTACACCGGCAATGCCCACAAATGGCTGTGCGCGCCCAAAGGCGCCGCATTCCTGCACGTGCGACGCGACCGCCAGGCAGCGCTGCATCCGAACGTCATCAGTCACGGCTACAGCGCCGGCTTCCAAGAGGAATTCGACTGGACCGGCACGTTCGATCCGACGCCCTGGCTCTGCATCCCGGAGAGCATCCGCTTCCTCGCGAGCCTGGTGCCGGGGGGCTGGCCCGAGATCATGGCCTGCAACCGTGCGCTGGCGCTCGAGGCGCGCGACCTGCTGCTCGAGGTCTGCGGCCTCGCGGCGCCCTGCCCGGATGAGATGCTGGGGTCGATGGCTTCCATACCGCTCCCGAAACCGGCGCCCGGATCGGCGGCGGAGCATCTCGATTTCCAGGGCCTGCACGACTGGTTTCGCGCACGCTCGGTCGAGACCTGGCTGCACCCGCATCCTCGCTCCCTGATCCGCGTCTCGGCGCAGATCTACAACGACCGCGGCCAGTTCGTGCGGCTCGCGCAACTCCTCGGCGAAGCCTTGCATGGCGGGTGAGCCGGGCTCGACGATTCGCGCGCGGCTGTCGACCTTCGACACCGCCATGGTCGTGTTCAGTCTCGTGGTCGGCATCGGTATCTTCCGCACGCCTGCCATCGTCGCCAGGGCGGCAGGCAGCACCGCGCTCTTCTATGCCGCCTGGATCGTGGGGGGCCTCATCAGCCTGATCGGCGCATTCACGTTCGCCGATATCGGCTCGCGCTATCCCCGTGCCGGCGGCT
>DATAUO010000089.1:0-7644 GCA_036268215.1 Steroidobacteraceae bacterium | reverse complement strand
TCCCCGCGCTCGCCTCATTCGGCCATTCCTCGTCAGCTCCGCGTCGGCCAGTGCAGCGCCACCACCACGCCGAGGCAGGCCGCCGTCGCAAGATGGGCCCGCCGCCGCCATCCCCGCTCCTTGACCTGTCCTAGGAAACTCGAGGCGCTGGCCGCGGTCAAAAGCGCGAATGCGCCAAAATTCACGGCCAGTTGTGGGAACTCGCGGCGCAAATCGGGGTGCTCGCCCGCCAATACGGCGAACACGATCAGCACCGTGGCCAGGCCGAAGGTGATCGACGCCGCCGACCCCAGGACGATGCCGATCAAAACCGTGAACGGACGCATACCTTGGGGCTCATATGGACTTGCTAGCGGGCACCGGCTTCTCTAGCCTTGACGTAACGTAAGCACGAGACGAGTTTACAGGAGATCTGGACGGTGAGACCCAAGAGGCGAGCCAATCATTCACGGTGGATAACCGCGATCGCAGTCTGCGCGGGCGCGGTCGGGCTCGCAGCTCTGCTCGGCGCCGCCATGACCCCTTCTCCGGCCGCCTCGCCGCCCGCGGCCGCCGCACCCGCGGTGCTGGCGCCCACCGAGCAGGAGAACTACGTCGCGCGCCGGGTCGCCGACATCGTGGCGCGCGAGCACTACCGGCGGGCACCGCTCGATGACCACCTCTCGAGCCTGATCCTCGACCGCTACCTCGATGCCATCGACGGCGGCCGCAGCTACTTCTACGCGAGCGACATCGCCGATTTCGAGCGTTACCGTTACGAGCTCGATGACGCGATCAAGTCCGGGGACGTGGAGCCCGCGTTCGTGATCTTCCGCCGCTACCAGCAGCGCACCCGCGAGCGCATGGCCTACGCCATCGATCTGCTGGCGAAAAAGCCGGATTTCGACGTGGACGAATCGTTCAACTTCGATCGCGAGAAGGAGCCGTGGCCCGCCAACGCCGCGGAGATGAACGAGCTCTGGCGCAAGCGCGTGAAGAACGATGCGCTCTCGCTGTTGATCGCGGGCAAGAGCTGGAGCGAAGCCGCCGACACGCTCAAGAAGCGCTACGAGCACGTCGAGAAGCGCATGGACCAGAGCAAGCCGGAGGACGTGTTCGAGGCGTTCATGAACGCGTTCGTGCTGTCCCTGGACCCGCATTCCAACTATTTCTCGGCGCGTGCCTCCGAGGAATACAACATCCAGATGAGCCTCTCCTACGAGGGCATCGGCGCGTCCCTGCAGCTCAACGACGACTACGTCACCGTGATCGACGTGATCGCGGGCGGTCCGGCGGCGATCAGCGGCAAGCTCGCGGCCAACGACCGCATCACCGCCGTCGGCGAGGGCAAGAGCGGCGAGCTGGTCGATGTGATCGGTTGGCGCCTCGATGACGTGGTGCAGAAGATCCGAGGTCCCGGCGGCACGATGGTGCGTCTGCAGCTGCTGCCCGCCGGGGCGGCGCCGGGGACCCCGCAGAAGGTGGTGGAATTCACCCGCAACCGCGTCTCCCTCGAAGCTCAGGCCTCGCACAAGTCCATGAAGGTCGTGCAACGCAACGGCAAGGACGTCAAGGTCGGCATCATCACGGTGCCGAGCTTCTACCAGGATTACGACGCGAGCCGCGCCGGCGCCAAGGATTATCGCAGCACGACGCGCGACGTGCAGCGCCTCATCGGCGAGCTCAAGAAGGACGGCGCGGACGTGATCATCATGGATCTGCGCGGCAACGGCGGCGGCTATCTGCCCGAGGCGGAGTCGCTCACCGGCCTGTTCATCGATCGCGGTCCCGTGGTGCAGCTGCGCGACACCACCGGCCGTATCGAGGTGGACGACGACCCGGATCCGTCCGTGTTCTACTCGGGCCCGATGATCGTGCTGGTGGATCGGTTCAGCGCCTCGGCCTCGGAGATCTTCGCCGGCGCCATCCAGGACTATGGCCGCGCGCTCATCGTCGGCCAGCAAACCTACGGCAAAGGCACGGTGCAGAACGCGCACCCGCTCAACTACACCATCTTCGGACGCAAGCCCGAGCTCGGTCAGCTCAACGTCACCATCGGCAAGTACTACCGGATCACCGGCGAGAGCACCCAGGACCGCGGCGTGACGCCCGACATCGTCCTGCCCTCGCTGATCGATGCCAACGAGGTGGGCGAGAGCACGCGCGACCGCGCGCTCCCGTGGGATCACATCGAGCCCGCGGCGTTCAAGATCGAGAGCGATCTCAAGCCCGTCGCCGCGACGCTGCAGAAGCTGCACGACGAGCGCACTGCGAACAGCGCGGACTTCAAGTACCTGCACGACGACATCGCCGCGGCCGACGCGATCCGCAGCCAGAAGACCTTGTCGCTCAACATGAAGACGCGCGAGGCGGAGCGCAAGCGCATGGATGACGACCGGCTCGCGCGGGAGAACGCCTGGCGCGCCGCGCACGCCGTCGCTCCGGCCAAGTCGCTCGAGGAGATCAAGGACGACGCCACCGCCGCGATCCTGCTCGACGAAGCCTCGCAGATCGCCGCGGACCTTGCGCTCACCTCGCATCGCCCGCCGCCCACCCAGGCGCGGCGCATCGACCTCCACTAGGCCGCTTCCCGGCGTTCACCGCCGGGAACGGGCCTAGCGGAGCAGGACGGTATAGAGGTCCCAGTAATCCTCGGCGAGCACGTTCCAGGCCGGCGCCTTCGGGCGCGGCTTGTCGAGCTCGAGCGGCGCGTTGTTGGAGACCAACGAGTCGGCGGTCGGCACCGTGTCCGCATCGTTGCGGTAGCCGCAGGTGGCCCGCAAGCGGTCGAGCCTCGCCTTCAAGGCGGGAGTGACCTTGTTCTGCGCGGCGACCGCGGCAAGCGCCTTCTGGACGCGCTGCATGTAGCCGTCGCATTCCTCGCGCGTGCCGAAGGTCATCTCGTGGACCCGGCGGGCGACCGCCTCCTTGGCTTTCGATGCCAGGCCGAACGCTTCGACGTGCTCGCAGAGGAGTTCCGCGAAGCTGATGACGGCAAGATTGATGTTGCGGCGGGCCGCGAGCGAGATCCCCGGGAACTCCGGCTCGGGGCTGCCCTCGATGGCGCTGCGCTCCGAGTGCAGATCGCCGACCACGGCGTCCGCGGCCGTGACCCGATCGCGCAGCGCGCCGAGCGACCTCTGGTGCCGGCGGCGCTTGAAGTAGTGCCAGAATGCCGTCAGCCGGCCGATCTCGGCCTGTACCGCCGCAAGGTCCGCGCGGCGCGCGTCCGCTTCCGCCGAGGCGGCATGCAATCGCCCATCGACTTCCCTGAGGCGTTCCTGCTTCGCGGCCTCGGCGTCCGCCTTGTGCTTGGCGAGCTCGCGCACTTCCTGGGCCCGGGTCAGATCGGCGGCGAACGTCGACAGCTGGTGATGCGAGGCCTTCCAGAGCCCGCGCAGCTGGAAGAACACCAGCGCGCTGAATCCGGTCTTCGGATCGCCGAGCAGCTCCCCGAGCGAATCGAGCTGCTCCTGAGCGCGAATGGTCGAGCCTTCCTGCTGCTTGAGCCGGTCGCGCAGCAGGTGGAACTCATCCTTGAGATCGGCGTAAGCCTTCTTCAGGCCCGCGCGATTCTGGAAGAGCTGCATGAGCCGCTCTTCCTCGGCGCTGATCGCACCGCCGTCCGCGCCTTTGAGAAAACTCAGCTTGTCGATCAAGGTCCCGCCTCAATCATCGAACGCGTCCGCGGGACATCCCACGCTCAAGGCAGCAATCGCTAGAACTGGTGCCCCCGCTCGGTACAGTATTCCAGCCATTTATTTAACATCATGTTCCGGCTCCAGCGCTGATCCAGTTCACGCTTGAGCGCCGGCTCGAGCCGCGACAACTGGGGGTGGCGCTGGAATCCGCGAAATTTGCGAACTTCCGCAAGCCGCGCGTCGTGGTACACGCAGACCTCCAGGTCCGGGTCCGACAAGGGCGCGGTGTCCGCGTCGAAGACGTATGTGAGACGGAACACGCTCGTGTACGGCGCGAGCTCGACCGGGATGAGATGCAGATCACAGTCCGCGGCGCACGTCGACACGCGGGCCGCGGTCACCGCGCGCAGATCGCGCACCAGCCACCGCAAGCGCACGAAATTGCTCTCGTACAGCGTCATCAGGCTCACGAAGCTGCCCGGCGTCGCGCGCCACGAAGTCACACACCATTGATCCGCCAACATGCGAGGACTATACCACGCACCCGCTCCGTGTCAGGGGCGCAGTCGCCGCTCGATGCCGCTGCGATCGAGGATGCGCGTCGCAATTTCCTCGATCGACACTTCGGTGGTGTCGAGCACCGGAATGCCGTTGCGCTGGAACAGCGCTTCGGCCGCGCGCACTTCGAACGCCACCTGGGCCGCGGACGCGTAGCGGCTGTCCGGACGGCGCTCGTTGCGGATCTGCTGCAGCCGATCCGCGCCGATGGTGAGCGCGAACAGCTTGCGGGCGTAGAGATCGAGCGCGGGCGGCAGGCACCGCGCCTCCAAGTCCTCCTCCGTGAGCGGGTAGTTCGCCGCGAAAATGCCGTACTGCATCGCGAGGTACAGGCACGTCGGCGTCTTGCCGGAGCGCGACACGCCGACCAGGATCAGGTCGGCGCGAGTGTAATCGCGCGTTATGGCGCCGTCATCGTTGGCGAGCGCGAAGTTGGTCGCGTCTATGCGCAGCGCGTAGGAATGCGTGTCGGCCATGCGGTGCGCGCGGCTCGATACGTGAGTCGACACGGTCTTGAGCTCGGCCTCGAGGGGCACCAGGAACGGGTCGAAAAAATCGAGGAAATAGCCGCTGCTGCCGCGGACCACGTTGCGCACTTCCTCGCTGACGATGGTGGAGAATATGATCGGCCGCACGCCCTCCTGACTGCCCACGAGATCGATGCGGCGAACCGCCTCGATTGCCTTGTCAACCGTGGCGATAAATGGCACAGTCACCTGACGAAATTCGATGCCGTCGAACTGCGTCATCAAACTGTGGCCCAAGGTTTCTGCGGTAATGCCCGTTTGATCGGAAACGAAGAACACAGTTCGCTTTATCACGGTTGACCTCGATGTCCGGCGCAGCGGCGCCGCCAAAGTGTTCCACTTAACCCAGCGGCCCACAAGCAGCACCATGAAGCCTTACATCATTCCGTTCGAGCAGCTGAAGAACAAGGACGTCGAGCTGGTCGGGGGCAAGAACGCCTCGATCGGCGAGATGATCTCCTCTCTAAAATCGCTCGGCGTCGCGGTTCCCGGCGGCTTCGCAACCACCTCGCACGCGTATCGCGACTTCCTCGCGCAGGACGGGCTGGAGGAGCGGATCCGCGGCGCGCTGGAAGGCCTCGATGTGGACGATGTGACGCGGCTTGCCGCGGTCGGTGCGCAGATCCGCGGCTGGATGCTGGCGACGCCGTTCCCGAGGCGGCTGCAAGACGAGATCGTCGCGGCGTGGCGCAAGATGGGCGAGTCGGCGGGCGGCGACTACGCCGTCGCGGTGCGCTCGTCGGCCACGGCCGAGGATCTCCCCGAGGCCTCCTTCGCGGGTCAGCAGGAGACGTTCCTGAACGTGCGCGGCGAGCAAGCCCTGATGACCTGCGTGCACGAGGTGTATGCGTCGCTGTTCAACGACCGCGCCATTTCCTACCGCGTGCACAGCGGCTTCGACCACGGCGCCGTCGCGCTGTCGGTCGGCATCCAGCACATGGTGCGCAGCGACCTCGGCAGCGCCGGCGTGATGTTCACCTTGGATACGGATTCCGGATTCCGCGACGTGGTGTTCGTCACCGCGGCCTACGGACTCGGCGAGACGGTGGTCCAAGGGGCCGTGAACCCGGACGAATTCTACGTGTACAAGCCCGCGCTGCAGGCCGGCCGCCGCCCCATCGTGCGCAAGAACCTCGGGGCGAAGGCCCTCAAGATGGTGTATGCGGATCCGGGCTCCAAGGAGCGGGTGCGCACGGTCGACGTGGCGGCCGCCGATCGCGCGCGTTTCTCGCTCCAGGATGCGGATATCATCGAGCTGTCGAAACAGGCGCTCATCATCGAGAAGCACTACGCGACTCCGATGGACATCGAGTGGGGCAAGGACGGCGTCACCGGAAAGATCTACATCCTGCAGGCGCGGCCGGAGACGGTGCAGAGCCGCGCCGGCCGCACGATCCTGCGCTTCACCCTGAAGTCGCGCTCCAAGCTGCTGATCAGCGGCCGCAGCATCGGCCAGCGCATCGGCGCCGGCCATGCGCGGATCATCAAGGACGTGAAGGAAATGGCGCGGGTACGGGCCGGCGACGTGCTGGTCGCCGACATGACCGACCCGGACTGGGAGCCGGTGATGAAGCGCGCATCCGCGATCGTCACGAATCGCGGCGGCCGCACCTGCCACGCCGCCATCATCGCGCGCGAGCTCGGCATCCCCGCCGTGGTCGGCTGCGGCACCGCCACCTCCGCGATCAAGGAGAATCAGCCGGTCACGGTGTCCTGCGCCGAGGGCGATACCGGCCACATATACGAAGGCATGCTGGAGTACGACGAGCGCAGCATCGAGATGGACTCGATGCCCCCGATCCCGGTGAAGATCACCATGAACGTGGGCAATCCCGACCGCGCGTTCGATTTCGCCGGCATTCCCCACAAGGGCGTCGGTCTCGCGCGCCTGGAGTTCATCATCAACCGGATGATCGGGGTGCACCCGCGCGCGCTCTTGGAGTTGGACAAGCAGACGCCCGAGCTCAAGGAGACCATCCTCAAGCAGATCTCCGGCTACGACGGGCCGGTGAACTTCTATGTCGACAAGCTCTCCGAGGGCATCGCGCAGATCGCCGCGGCCTTCGCTCCGGAGCCCGTGATCGTGCGCCTGTCGGACTTCAAATCGAACGAGTACGCAAACCTCATCGGCGGCAAGGCCTACGAGCCGCACGAGGAGAACCCCATGCTCGGCTTCCGCGGCGCATCGCGCTACATCGACAAGGCCTTTCGGCCCTGCTTCGAGCTCGAGTGCCGTGCGCTGAAGCGGGTGCGCGACGAGATGGGGCTGACCAACGTGCAGGTGATGGTGCCCTTCGTGCGCACGCTCGCCGAGGCGCAGGCGGTCACCCAGCTGCTCGGCGAGAACGGTCTGGCGCGCGGCGAGAACGGCTTGAAGATCATCATGATGTGCGAGCTGCCGACCAACGCGCTGCTGGCCGACGAATATCTTCAGTACTTCGACGGCATGTCCATCGGCTCGAACGACATGACGCAGCTCGCGCTCGGCCTGGATCGCGATTCGAGCGTCGTCGCCAAATCGTTCGACGAGCGCGACCCGGCCGTCAAGGCGCTCATGGCCATGGCGATCAAGGCATGCAAGGCGCAGGGAAAATACGTCGGCATCTGCGGCCAGGGCCCCTCCGACCATCCGGAGCTCGCCCGTTGGCTGGTCGAGCAGGGCATCGACAGCCTGTCATTGAACCCCGACACGGTGGTCGAGACCTGGATGTTCATCGCCGGCGATTCGCCGGACGGCGCCAAGGCCAAGAGCGCCGCGGGAGCGAAGGGCTAGCGTCGGCACCGCGGGAGCGAAGGGCTGGCATCGGCGCCCCGGGCGAAGGCCCCGCTGACGCGCGCTCACAACGGGCGAAGCAGCCGCTCGCGATAATACTGCAGCTCGCGGATCGACTCGCGCACATCGTCGAGCGCGAGGTGCTTGCCGGTCTTGCGGAAGCCTT
>DATAUO010000088.1:0-55101 GCA_036268215.1 Steroidobacteraceae bacterium | reverse complement strand
CGGTCAAGGCGAGCCCCTGCTGGCCTTCAACCGCCGCATCATCGACGCCACCGCCGGCATCGCCGCGGCCTACAAGCCCCAGATTGCCTTCTATGGCGCGGCGGGGGCCGAGCGCCAGCTCGAGGCCAGCATTGCGTACATCCGCGAGCATGCGCCCGACGCACTCGTCATCCTGGACGCGAAGCGCAACGACATTGGCAATACCGCCGAGGCGTATGCACGCGAGGCATTCGAGCGTTATGGCGCCGATGCCGTCACGGTGAATCCCTACATGGGCGAGGATGCGGTGCGGCCGTTCCTCGCGCGCGCCGACCGCGGAGCGATTCTGCTCTGCCGCACCTCGAACCCGGGTGCGCGGGACTTCCAGGATCTCGCAGTCGTCCCCGCCGCAGGCGGTCCCGCGCTGCCGCTGTATCGGCACGTCGCCGCGGCCGCGGAGCGCTGGAATGAGCGGCGCAACGTCATGTTGGTGGTCGGCGCGACCTGCTCCGAGGAGATGCGCGAGCTGCGCCGGGCGCACCCGACGATCCCGTTCCTCGTGCCCGGTATCGGCGCGCAGGGCGGCGACCTCGCCGCGACCCTCGAAGCGGGCCTCGACGGCGGGGGCGCGGGCCTCCTGATCAACTCCTCGCGCGGCATCATCTACGCGGGCTCCGGCTCGCTCGAGGACATCCGTGCGGCGGCTGGGGCGCTGCACGCCGCGATCGAGAAACAGCGCGCCGGCATCCCGAAGCAGGCCGCGCTCGGGCGGGCGATGGGAGCGGCGCGCGCCGGCTGAGCGCCCCGCGCCCCGCGCCGCGCGTCGGGAGCGGTGCTCGCTGGTTGATCGCCTTGGCGCCGCCCGCGCGCGCGGCCAGGTCAGGTCCCGGTGTCGACCGCGACCGAATTCTGTTTATAGACCACGCCGTCCTTCATCACGAAGCTGACCCGCTTCATCAGGCTGATGTCGTCGATGGGGTTGCCCGGCACCGCGACCACGTCGGCGATCTTGCCGGCGGTCACCGTGCCGAGCTCCTTGTCGTGGCGCAGGAGCTGCGATGCGTTGACGGTCGCCGCCTGGATGGTGAACATCGGGGGCATACCCGCGCCCACCATGAGCTCGAACTCGTGGGCATTCTGGCCGTGCGGATAGACGGCGGCGTCGGTGCCGAACGCAATCTTGACGTGGGCCTTGTAGGCCCGGCCCGCGGTCGCCTGGATGAGCGGGCCGATGGCGAGGGCTTTGGCCGCGACCTGCGGCGGGTAGTAACCCGGAACCTTGGCCTGGCGCATGACGAAGTCGCCCGCGATGATGGTCGGGACGTACCAGGTGCCGTGCTCGACCATGAGCTTCATGTCGTCGGCGTCCATGAACGTGCCGTGCTCGATGGAGTCGACGCCGCCGAGGACGGCGCGGCGGATCGCCTCGGCGCCATGCGCGTGCGCGGCCACCGCGAATCCGTAGTCATGCGCGGTCGACACGATCGCCTTGATCTCCTCGATGGTCATCTGCGAGTTGTCGCCGCTCGCGCCCTCGTCGAGGACGCCGCCGGACGGCATGATCTTGATGACATCGTCCCCCAGCTTGTAATGCTCCCGCACCGCTTTGGCCGCATCCTCGGGCCCGTTGATGATGCCGTCGAGCGGTCCCGGATCGCCCATCAGATCGAGCCGGTAGCCGTTGGTGGGGTCGGCGTGGCCCCCGGTGGTGCCGATCGCCTTGCCCGCGGTGTAGATCCGCGGTCCCGGCAGGATGCCCGCATTGATGGCATTGCGCAGCGCCACCGACTCGTTGTCCTGGTCGCCGAGATTGCGGATGGTGGTGAAGCCCGCGAGCAGAGTGCGCCGGGCGTAGACCGTGGAGCGCACCGCGTAATCGGCGACGTTCCAGTGGAACTTGTCGACATAGCCGGTGCGGCTGGTCTCGCCGGTGATGTGGGTGTGGGCGTCGATCAGGCCCGGCATGCAGGTCTGAGTGGAGAGATCGATGACCTTCGCGCCCGCCGGCGCGCTCGAGCCGCTCGCGACATCCTTGATCTTGCCGCCCTCGACCACGATGGTGGTCGCGCCCAGCATCTTGCCGGCCGCGGTATCGATGAGATGGCCGCACTCGAGGGCCGTGAGCGGCGCCCCGGACGCGGGCGTGGCCGGCGCATCTGCGCACGCGACGGCGGAAACCAGCACGAAGGGAGCGACGGCGGCCGAGGCCAGCGCGAAGGGCGAAGCGACCGCAGCGGCGGCGCGGCGGTGGTCGAAATCGAAGCGTTGCATCGGGACTCCTGAAAAAGAAAGCCGGCGGACCCAGAAGCCCGCCGGCCGATTGCGCCGATCTTAGAACTTCTGGCCGAACTTTATCGCGATGGTCCGGGGCTGCTCCGGGATGATGTAGGTCTGGTTGTCGTACTGCGGCGAGATCGCCGCGAAGCGCGACAAACTCGCGCGCTTGTCGGCGACGTTGGTCACGACGAGCTGCACCGTGGTCTGGTTGTTGAGCGTCGCTCCCCCAACGAGGTCGATCAGTCCGTACGCAGGCTCGTCGCCGAGAACCTGGTTCTCGTCGAGACGCAGGTTCGAGCGGACCCGCGACTGGAACGTGGTCGAGACCTGGCCGAACGGTTTCCAACCGGCGATCTCATCGAAGGAATAGCGCGCGACCAGATTGCCCTTGATGTGCGGCGTAATGGGCAATGGCGAGCCTGCCGGAGCCAGGGGACCGACCGTGTTCGGCAAGAATGCCTCGGAGGTGTCCACCTCATTCGGGCTCCCCGCCCCGCACTCGGTGACGCCTTCGACACCGCAATAGTTTTCGGTGAGCACCGCATGAATGTAGGTCAGCCCCGCGCTTATGTTGAAGCTGTTCGTGACCTGGAACTCGAGATCGTTTTCCATGCCCTTGATGCGCGCATTGCCGCCGTTCACGATGACAGTCACGCTGTTGGGTCCCAGGAACGAGAACTGGAAGTTCTTCCAGTCTTCCCAGAAGAAGTCGCCGTTCCAGCGCAACCGGTGGTTGAACCATTGGGTCTTCCAACCGATCTCGTAGTTCTTGAGGAAGTCCGCCTGGTAGGGACCGATGCCCTTTTCCGCCGTGCGGTTCACGCCGCCGGGCCGGAAGCCCTTCGAGTAGGTCGCGTACGTCATGACGTCGGGCGTCCATTTATAGGTCAGATTGAGGCGCGGCACGTTGCCAGAGCCGGTCACGCGATTGTTTAGATCGGTACAGGGCGCGTATG
This sequence comes from Steroidobacteraceae bacterium, assembly GCA_036268215.1. Taxonomy (GTDB): domain Bacteria; phylum Pseudomonadota; class Gammaproteobacteria; order Steroidobacterales; family Steroidobacteraceae; genus Bog-1198. The sequence goes on along the minus strand of DATAUO010000088.1, from coordinate 51,889 downwards.
GGGTCGACGCCGGCGCAAAGCACAATTTCTCGCCGGACGTGAAGGGGTAATTCTCCGAGTACCCGTAGAAGCCCTGGATGGTATTGTCGTAGGTGAAGTAACGGATGCCGCCGTTCAAGGACAACTGCTGGGTGATGTCCCAGGTCGCCTGACCGAAGATCGCGCGGTCGCGGTCGACGCGAGTCTCGTCCGTGAGCCAGATCGTATTCGCAAGCGTCGGAATCGACAGGGACGGATCGAGCCCGTTCGGATTCACGGGACCGGCCGGATTCCCGGTCGGATTCGTGTAGCCGTAGCCCGGCATGACGTACTGCTCCCAGATGTCGTGCAGCTGCCGCTCTGCGAACAGGCCGACGGTCCCATGCACCGGCAGGTCTTGCGGGGTGTTCAAGCGGACCTCGTTGCTCCACTTCTGGAAGTAGCCCTTGGAGACCACGATCTCCTGCGGCATGACGGGTTTGCCGTTGGCGCCGTTCCAGTAATAACCCGAGCCGTAGACGCGGTCGTAGAACTCGGAGTAGTCGCTGTAGTCGGCGACCGAGTGCGTGCTGCGCTTCATGAAGGCGCCGGCGTACACCAGGTCGAAATTGCCGATCTTCCCTTCGACGGTCAGCGCCGACTGCGTGAAGCTGTCGTCGGCGTATTCGGGCCCGAAATGCGTGACCTCGAGGTCGCCGATCGACGGGTCGTAGCCGAAGAACCCGTTGGTATGGACGGTCTGACCCATGAAGCTCGGCGTCACCGTCCAGTTGTCGCCGAGGAGGATCCGCAGCGCGCCGCGGCCGCCCTTGGTCTCGACCGTGTTGTAGTCGCTCGCGACCGACGAGGCATTGCTGATCGACCCTGCGCCGAGCGGCGCCTGAGCCGGACATGGCGCCACGTTCGCCCGTGACGGTGTCGGCACGCCGTACCAGGTGCCCGCGGGCTGGCCCGCCCAGGTCGGATAGGTGCGCACGCCGTTCTTGATGCAGTCGACCGCGCTCGTTCCGGACACGTTGTCGATGAATCCGGCATCGTGCTCGTCCCATCCGACCAGGCGAATGGCCGCGATGTCGCTCAGCGGCAGGTTGACGAAGCCCTGGGCCTGCCAGCCGGTGCCGCCGTGGTCGACGCGATTACCCTCGACGTCGTAGCCCGCCTCGAACTTGGTGGGATCGGGCTTGTTGGTGATGATGCGCACCGTACCGGCCTCGGAGCTCGAACCGTACAGCGTGCCCTGCGGGCCTTCGAGAACCTCGATGCGCTGGATGTCGTACAGATGCACGTCCAGCGAGCCGTCGATGGTGGTCACCGGCTGCTCGTCGAGGTAGGTGCCGACGCTCGGCTGCGACCCCGAGTGGTTCTCGTTGGCGCCGCTGGTGACGCCGCGCATGTAGATGTGCGAGGTGCCCGGCTGGCCGTTGCCGCCCTGGCCTTCGGCGCGGGAGTAGGCGATGCTCGGCGAGTACTTCACGTAGTCGTCGAGGCTGACCACGTGCAGCTGATCCAGCTTGGTGCTGTCGAGCACCTCGATGCTGATGGGCACGTCCTGGAGGTTCTCCGTGCGCTTCTGCGCCGTGACCACCACCTCCTCGAGGGTCGTGGTGCTGGTATCCGTATCGGCCGCATGCACGGCCATGGCCGGCGCGCCGACCAGGATGGCCGAGATGGCCGAGGCCAGCGGCAAGCGGCGCAACACGGTGGATTGAGTGCCGCGCGGACGGCCGGCGGTGATTTGGCGCTTAGGCGTCGTGGCGATTCGGCTGCGAGTCATAGTTCCCCTGCTCCCTAACGAAAGATCGGCTGTTTAATCGGTCTCGAAATCGGTTGCGAAATTCGGTACGTCCGGATAGCGCGAGAGCACCGGACCGAGCGCGGCCTTCAAAGGCTCGAGCCACGGCTCGTAATGACGCCAGTGGTCCATCCCCTCCTTGTAGATGGGGCGGCGGACCTGCTCGGAGCTTGGCGTGCGGACCGCCCGGTCGTTCTCGTAGAAGCGCAAGGTCCGCTCCTCGAACGGCAATCCGCAGTAGTCGAGCATTCGCCGGACCTCGGCCTCGGTGTCCTCGACCATGGCTTCGTAGAATACGCGATGCACGCGTCCGGGCGACACCGAATCCACGTGCGCCATCAATTCGACGTAGTCGCAGTAATATCGGCCGAGGTCGACGAGATCGTAGGAAAAGCTCTGGCCGCGGGCGAAATGCTGCTTGAACGCGGAAAAGCAGCAGCCGAGCGGGTGCCGGCGCGCATCGATGATCCTGGCATTCGGCAATATCAGTCGAATCAAGCCGATGTACAGCCAATTGTTCGGCATCTTGTCGACGAAGCGGGGCGCGGAGGTCTTGCGATAGGGCTTCGTGCGCTCGAAATAGCGCCGGCCGAGGGCCCGGCGCTCCTCGGGGGAGAGCGCGGCCAGGGCCGTGAAAAACGGGGTGTCGCTGTTCGACGCATCGCGGCCGGCGAGATCCCGTGCGATCTGCGGCAGCTCCGGGAGCTCCATCGTACCCTCGATCTGCGAGTGGCTGGCGAGGACCTGCTCGATCAGGGTCGAGCCCGCGCGCGGCAACCCGACGATGAAGATCGGATCGTCATCCGGGGCTCCGGCATCCTCGGTGCAACGAGCAGCCAGGAATTCGGCGGTGTACTGCTGCTTGCAGAGCGCCACGTAGCGCGAGTTCTCGTCGGCGTCGTACGGGTGCAGCCGCTTGCGCAAGGCGTTGCCGGCCGCGTAGCGCCGGAACGAAGGCTCGTACGCTCCCGCGTCCTCGAGCGCCTTGGCCAGCGCGAACTCGAAGTGCAGCCGATCGTCGTCGTCGAGGTCGCCGCGCGCGAGCGTGCTCTGGAGCGCCTCCATATCCGAGTCGGAAAACCGCAAGGTCTTCAGGTTCGCGAGGCTCCAGTACGCCTCGCCGAGCGTCGGCTGCATCGCGAGAGCGCGGCGGTAGGCGGCGATGCTGTCGTTCTGGCGCCCGGCGGTCTTCAAGGAGTGTCCGTAGCTCATCCAGACCTTGGGCTGATGCGGAAAGGCGGCGAGCGCGCGCTCATAGACCTCGATGGACTCGCGATAGTCGCCCAGATTGGCGAGCACCGCAGCTTGCAGATTCAGGTATCCGGGGTTGCGCGGAGCCTTGGCAAGCAGCGCCTCGACCTCGCAGAGCGCTTCGCTGGCCTTGCCCTGACGGTTGAGGACGACTGCGTAGTTGTGGCGCGCGCCCTCGAAGCTCGGCGCGAGCTCGAGGCAGCGCTCGAGCAGAACCTGGGCGTCGGAGTATCGGCGCAAGCGAGCCGCGACCTCCGCGAGCATGCGCAGCGCAGCAACATCCGTCGCATGCGACTTCAAGTGCTCGCGCAAACGAGCTTCGGCGCTCGGCAAATCATTGGCGATGAGCGCCGCGGCCGCCGCCATCAAGCGCGGATCCTTGTTGGCGGCGCCGAGATAACGCGCGCGCGCCAGATCCGCGCCCGAGGCGTCTCCCGCGATGTCGAGGTGATCGGCGAGCAGCCGCCACACTTCCGCCGAATCGGGCTTGAGCTGCACCGCACGCCGCAAGGCCGCGATGGCATCGCGGGAGCGGCCCGCCTCGCCGAGGGCGATGCCGAGCTCATGATGGGTGATCGCGGATCCGGGCTGCTCACGGGCCAGCGGCACGAGCACTGCAAGCGAGCGATCCATATCTCCCTGGCGGCGAGCGGCGCTGCCCAGGATCCAGCGGGCATGCGGGTGGTCGGGAACGGCCTTCAAGATCTCCTCGGCCTGCTCCGCCGCGAGCCTGGGGTCTCTCTCCAGCAAGCGTGCGGCGTGGCCAAGAGCCACCTCGAGCGTCCCGACGGGCTCCGAAACGCTGTTCAATTGAGCATCCAATTGATCCCCGCGGGATGTGAGGGCTTATTAGGGATCTGGCCCGGTTCCTTTGTCAAATCTGCAACAGCTTTGCCCGCGGCCGCTCCATGGCCGTCGGCGCATCCACGGCTTCACGTATGAAATTACATATCAATCGTATCTCATTGATATTAATAAATACAATTTTAACAAGACCTGATCGAATCTTCCCCCCGGCGCGCGGGAGTCTGCAGCGGGCGAAACTGTACGAGCGTTCAGAGGCTTTTCTCGCCACACGGATTAGGCCCCGGATATCCCACGGTTGCCGCAGCCGCCGGCCGTGTTCCGCCGTCTCCGCAACCGCCGCTCGCAGTCTACGACCGCCCTTTGTATCCCGGGCCGCGGAGCACGTGCCCCGGCTTCGCACCGGTCATGTGTCCGTCGGCGATCACCGCCACCCCGTTGACGAGCACCCAGCTCATGCCGGTCGCGAGCTGGTTCGGATCGCTGAAAGTCGAGCGGTCCGTGATCGTGGCCGGGTCGAACACCACGAGGTCGGCCCACAGCCCGAGTTTCAGCACGCCGCGATCGGTCAGGCGCATGCGCTGCGCCGGCAGCGCGGTGAACTTGCGGATGGCTTCCTCCAGGGAGAGCCGGCGCTCCTCGCGCACGTACTTGCGCAGGATCCGCGGAAAGGTGCCGTAGGCGCGCGGGTGGGGATGCTCCTTCCCGAGCAGGCCTTCGGGAGATGCGCCCGAGCTGTCGTTGTTGACGGAAACCCAGGGTTGAGCGAGTGCCAGCGCCACGTCGCCCTCCTGCATCCCGAACACCGCGCAGCCGGTGAATCCATTGTCCTCGACCAGGATGTCCAGCAATGTTTCGAGCGGGTCCTTGCCGCGCTCCTTGGCAACCGCCGCGACGGTCTTTCCCTGCAAGGCGAGCAGCGCGGGATTCTTGACCACCCCGACGAGAATCGACTCGGGGCCCTGGACCTCGTCCCACTCGTTGTCCCACTTCGTGCTCGGCGTCCTGATGTCCTCGATGATGCGCGCGCGGGTCGCCGGGTCCTTGAGGCGCGCCACCATCCGCTCATTGCCGCCCTCGTGCGCCCAGGGCGGCACGAACGCCGACATGTCGTTGAACCACGCCGTGTATGCGTAGGTGTCGGCGCTGATGTCGAGGCCGCTCGCACGGGCGGCCTCGATCCGCTTGACCACGTCCGCCATGCGTCCGAAGTTGCGCTTGCCCGCGACCTTGAGGTGCCAGATCTCGGCGGGAATGTGCGCCTCGCGCGCGATGCGGAAGGTCTCGTCGAGCGCCGCGGCGATGCCGTCGCCCTCGGAACGCATGTGCGTGGCGTAGATGCCGCCATAGGGAGCGGCTTCGGCGGCGAGCGCGATCAGCTCCTCCGTGCTCGCGTACGGCGCGGGCGCATATTCCAGGGACGATGACACTCCGACCGCGCCCTGCTCCATCGCCTCCCGGACCAGCGTCCGCATGCGCACGAGCTCAGCGGCGGTCGGCGCCCGGTCGTCGAGGCCGATCACGGCCTCCCGGATCGAGGTCGCGCCGACATACGACGCCAGATTGATGCCGATGCCTTGACGCTCGAGGCGCGCGAAGTACTCTCCGAACGTCTGCCAATCCGCGCTCAATCCGTAGTGCTCCAGCGTCTGGGCCATTGCATCGCGCGCATGACCCAGGAGAGGCGCCGCCGAAGCCCCCTCGCCCGTGATCTCCGTGGTGATGCCCTGATAGATCTTCGACGGCAGCCGCGGATCGACCAGGATGGTGAGCTCGGACTGCCCCAGCATGTCGATGAAGCCCGGCGCGACCACCTTGCCGGCCGCGTCGATGCGCTTTGCGGCGGGCGCATCGCCGAGCTTGCCGATGGCTGCGATCCGGCCGCCGCGGATGCCGACGTCGGCCGAATACCAGGGTGAGCCCGTGCCGTCGACGACCCGCCCGTTCGCGATGATGACGTCGTAGGGCGTCTCGGCTGCGCGGGCCGGCGTGCAATCCACCCCGGCGATCAAGACCGCACAGACGGCGGCGCGAAAAATCCCGATCATGGCCCTAGCCCCATAGCTCCGCGGACGGCAATTCCATCCGTCCGCGATCATAGCGAATACCCTGCGGCCGGTCGGCCGCGTGCAGCAGCGGACCATCCAGGTCGACGAACTCGGCGAGCTGCGCGACGACCATCCCGGGCGCCATGGCGAGCGATGTCCCCGCCATGCACCCTACCATCACGCCCAGTCCCCGCTCGCGCGCGCCGCGCGCGAGCGCCAGTGCCTCGGTGAGGCCTCCGGTCTTGTCCAACTTGACGTTCACCACCTGGTACAGCGCGGAGACCTCGGCCAGCGTCTCGAGGGTGTCCACGGACTCGTCCGCCGCCAGCCGAATGCCGCCGCGGTAGTCCCGGAGCGTGCCATCCTCGCCGCGCGGCACGGGCTGCTCGATCAACACGACACCCTGCCGCGCGAGCTCGGGCGCCAGGACGTTGAGCAGCGCGCAATTCCACGCCTGATTGGGATCCACGATGAGGCGCGCTCCTGGCGCCGCGGCATGCACGCGCCGCACGACATCGATATGGCGCGCGCCGTCCACTTTCACCTTGATCAACGGCCATTGCGAATGCCGCTGCGCGCCGGCCGTGACCGCCTCGTCGGTATCGATCCCCAGCGTGATCGCCGTCGTGAGCGCACGCGGCGCCGGGATCTGCGCGAGATCCCACGCTCGCACGCCCCGTTGTTTCGCGGCAAGGTCCCAGAGCGCGCAGTCCACCGCGTTGCGGGCGCCCCCGGCAGGCAATATCCGCGCGAGGCCGGCGCGGTCGACACCCGTCCCGATGGCGGAGCGCGCCGATTCGAGCTGCGCGCTCATCGATGCGACGGTCTCGCCGTCGTAGTCCACCCCGGCCGCTTCGCCGCGCCCGACCCGGCCGTCGGCATCGGTCAGCGTGACCACCACGACGGCGAGCGCCTCCTCGGCGCCCCGCGACACGCGGAAGGGAACCTTGTATCGCCACGATTCGATTTCGATCCCGAGCTGCATCGAGGTTCTCCGCAAGTCCGTGAAGTATCGGTGTCCGCGCGCGGAGCTTCAAGGCGGCGGCGTTCGAGCTCGGCGCCGCAGCCAGTCGGTGGCGTCGAACTCCACGGTCGATCGATCCCGCTGCCAGACCACCGCCTTGCGCCTCACCGTCAGCAGCCAGGTCTGTTGCTCCAAGGGCTTGCGGGGCTTGAAGCAGCCCGGGCGCAGCACGGCGACCGCCGCGCCATGCTGAGGATCGCGTACCGACTCATAGCGAATCGCGTCGACCTCCGCGGCGCGGGCGATGCGCGCGAGCTCCTGGGTCGCGCCGTAGTCGCGCGGATCCGTCCATTGCGCACGCGCGCGCCGGAACGGCTGTGCGGTCAGATCGATCAGCCTTGCCTCGATGCCCGCGCGGAACACCGACTGCGGCGACGGGCCGAGCGACTCGAGCGCCGCACTGTCCAGCAGGAAACGCCAGCGCCAGTAGCCGAGCTCGGCGCAGGCGGTCCGCTGGACCTCCGCGCCGTACCAGATGCCGCTGTCTGCCGGCGCACGGAACCTCGAGCCGATCGGCGAGGAATAGCGGAACGGTGTCGACAAGAGATAGTGCAGACCGCCCGCTCCCGCGGGCAGCGGCGGCTTGCTCCGGTCCAGCAGCCGCTCGAGCACGAGCTGCTCCTCCGCGGTCGCGACCAACCGCAACGTCGAGGCGATGTGCTGGGCCTCGACGGCGCGCCACAGCCGGCGCTGCGACCGGGCCGCCTCAGATTCGACCGCGCGCTGAATCCAGGTACTGGACGACACGGACCAACCCTTCCGCGCTGCCGATGAGATCGATGGGCCGGCCCGCGAGCCCCTGATTCTCGCCTCGGAGCCAGGCGCGCGCGGCCGAATCATTCGATCCGACCAACGCGTCCAGCGAGCGAAACAGCCGCACGAACAGCGCTCCCAGCTCCCACTCCTTCTTCTGGTCGTCGAGCGAATATGCACCGTTCGCCATGCGCGACACCGTCGAGGGACTCACGCCGAGCACTTCCGCCAAGCGTGCCTGGGTCACCTCGAGCAAATCCGACGCCCGCAGCACCGCGCCCGTCATGACGCGGCGGGGCTCGGGCTTATGGCTGGCCTGAGCGCGGGTCAGCGAAATTCCTACAGCAATCTTTCATTCGTTTTAATTCTATGGAAATTAGATGGCCAAGGCAAGCCGAAACCACGAATGCGTCACACGCCGCGGTTGGCCGGCCGCGGAGAATGCGGGCTCGAACAGCCCCTCGACGGACCTCGATCAGCCCATGCGTGAACTGCGTCGAAGTCTTGAAATGCGGTTGTATCCAACCCCAGATTTTGTCGCATAGCATTTGCCCGAGGGTGGCAGCTTGGTGTGCGATGTGCTCCGCCCGACGTCGATTTCCGGTACTCGTTTCAATCATGGAGTGGACGATGTCGAACGGGAAGAACCCGTTGATGCTGATGATGGCAATGACGGTGCCCGGCGCGGGCCACGCGCTCGGGCTTGGCGATATCCACGTGAATTCCGGCCTCAATGAACGCCTCTCGGCGGACATCGACATCGTCGGAGCAACCTCCGTGGAGCTCACCGGACTGCGCGCCAGCATTGCGACGCGCGACCTGTTCACCCGCTACGGCTTCGACAGGCCGGCCTTTCTTTCATCGATGACCTTCAAGGTGGGCCAGGACGCGCAAGGCCATCCCGTTCTCTCGGTCCGCTCCACCGAGTCGTTCAACGAGCCGGTCGTCAATCTGCTGGTCGATATCCAGTGGGGCGACGGCCAGCTGGTGCGCGAATACACCTTGCTCCTCGATCCGGCGGGATTCGCGCCCGTGCGCCTGCCGGCGGCGGGCACCGCGGCGCAGACCACGGCGTCGAGCGGCGTATCCGCGCCCGCAACGGCGGCGAACGGAGCCGAGGCGAGCGAGGCGATCCCGGTCGAGACTTCGGAGCTCCCCGCGACCGCTGCCGCAGCCGACGCCCACGACGCCGATGCGGCCCAGGACCAACCGGCTCGCGCCATGACGCACATCAAGGTCGGTGCACGCGCGACCCTGCGCGGCATCGCCTGGCGTATCGGCGAGCGCTCGGAGTCCGATCTGCAGCGCATGATGATCGCGATATTCCGCGCGAACCCGAGAGCGTTCGACGGCAATATCAACATTCTCCATCTCGGCGCAATGCTGACCATTCCGACGGACGATCAGATCGAATCGATCTCCCGCGAGGAGGCCAAGCGTCAAGTACACGAGCAAATGACGGCCTGGCGCGCCTCGGCCCCGGAGCGTGCCGCCAAGCTCGCCGCGCGTGCCGCGACCGGCGCCGTTTCCTCGAGCGCAGGCCCGGCAAGCGTCGGCGCCACCCCAGGGCCGTCCACGACCGCGAGCGCCTCGAACGCCGCGCCGTCGCCGGGCGCTCCTGCCGCGAGCACCGCGGCCGACCCGAGCTCGCCCCGCGGCGACGAGACCGCCGAAGCTCTCAATCAACGCATCCAGTCGCTCGAGCAAGAGCTGCGCGACCTCAGAGGCACGCTCGATCAGGAGCGCGATCAGCTCGCCGCCATGCAGGCGTATGCGGCCCGCACGGCCCTCACGAAGGCCGTCGCCGACCAGAACAAGCAGACCTCTGCGGCGGCGCCGGCAAGCCACGCCGCTCCCGCGGCGGATGCCCCGGCCGAAGTGCGTGGCGGGACTCAATCGGCGCGGCACGGGCTGACGCTGCCAATTCTCGGCGGACTGGGGCTGCTCGGCGCCGCCCTCGCCGGGATCTACATGAAGATGCGCCGCCGCCCCGAGCCGGAGCTGCCGGCCGGCCGGCAGGTGGATCTCGCGCCGCCGCCCGCGCAACCGCAGCCCGTGCAGACGCGCCGCACGACCCCGCCGCCGAGCGAGCGCTCGTACGAGGTGGTGGAGACGGTGCCCCTGCGCGCGCTGTCGGTGGACCCCGCGCTCGAGCCCACGTCGAAGCTGAAGCAGCTCGGCCTCGAACAGGCGTCCGTCGAGGACTCCCAGCGAGTCCAGGCCATTCTCGAAGGAACCGGCGATGACCCGACCAATCGACTTCCCTCCATGGACGAGAATTCCGTCTCGCGCTACAGCTATGGCCAGTCCCCGCAAACCGAGCGCCCCGATCCCTCGCAAGAGCCCACGGTGCGCATGCGCGCGGAGGATGCCATGACCGGGCGCGCGGATCCGACCGTGAAGCTGCAGCCGCTCGGCGCGAATCCGGAGCTCTCGCTCAGCATGAGCCGCGAGCGGAGCCTCTCGGATCTGCACATGTCCGACGTCGACATGACCTCGCAACACCACGTACACATGCCGAGCGCGCTCAACGAGAATCCCTCGTTCAAGGAGCGCCGTATGAATCCGGCCGATGCGCTCAAGAAAGCGATCGAGCGCGAGCCGGACCGCGACGATTTGCGCATGAAGCTCCTGGAGCTCTACTACTCGAACGCCTCGACCAACGCGCAGGAGTTCCTCGAGGTCGTGCAAAAGTTCACGGCCGAGCGCGGCACGGTGGGGAACGAGCAGTGGGAAAAGATCGCCGCCATGGGACGGGAGCTCGCCGCGCAAAACCCCATCTTCAACGCTCCCCCGGCTGCACCCGCGCAGGCCGCGGCCAAGGAAGAGCCCAAGGAGAAGCCGGCCGACGGCGGCGGCGACTCGAAGATCGCTTACCTGCGCCGCTGAACGCGCGGACTCCCTAGCAGGCTGTTGAAAAACGCTTATCGATGAACGTTGTCATGAGCGATCGATCCATTTTTGAGAGATCTGGCGGTGACCCGCGGGGTTGCATCGGTGTTGGATCCCGCTCCTTGAGCTCTCGTGAACCGATTCACCGGATCGCATCGACACGTCTCCTACGCCGGTGTCGTGTCAGGCAAGAGCTTGGCCACCCGCAGCAGGCTGTGGCAGCCGATGGTGAGCGCCGCCATGAAGCCGGCGCTGCGGAAGCCGCGTACCCGCATTTTGCGCATCGGGCGCCCGTCTTTACCCCAGCCGAAGGCTTCCTCGATGCGCTTGCGGATGCGCTGGCTGGCCAAGTAGCCCGCATGGCGTGTGGTGCGGGCATCGATGGCCGACCCGCCCGGTCGGGCATAGTTCTGGGCCACATGAGGAGTAACACCCAAGGCGCGGCACTCGGCGACGAACTCGCGGGTGTCATAGGCTTTATCTGCCGCCAGCGTGCACTGCCTGTGCCGAGCGTTGCGCTTCATCAAACGGATGCCTGTCGCACGCTCGGCGAAGCCGGTCGCTTCGGTGAACTCCACATCGACCGGCAACCCTTGGCGATGCTCCATCAGTATATGCGTCATGTAATAGAGCTTGGTCAGATGCCCTTTACCCTTGCGAAAGAGCTTCGCCTGCGGCTCGTGCGGGGCCAGGTGTGTCTCGTTGCTGCGTGACTGGCCGTGGAAATCCACGTGCGGGTTGCGACCCGGAGGTGGCGGCTCATCCTTGCCGTCCCGCCGTCGCATGCTCTTGACTGCCGACCACGCCTCAACGAGCGTGCCGTCGACACTGAAGTGCTCCGAGGACAGCAGACCCTCACGCCGCGCTCGCCGGCCAATGCGCCGCAGGAGCTTGCGCGCCACTCCCGCCTCGATCAGCCGGTCCCGGTTCTTGGTGAAGGTCGAGTGATCCCAGATCGCATCGTCCATCGAAAGCCCCACGAACCAGCGAAACAGCAGGTTGTAGTCCAGCTGCTCGCACAACAGCCGCTCGGAGCGGATCGAGTACAGCACTTGCAGCACCAACGCCCGCACCAAGCGTTCCGGGGCAACCGACCCTCGTCCACCTTCGGCGTAAACCCGATCAAAGTCCCGGCTCATAGAATCCAGTGCCTCATCCAGCAACACTCGCACACGACGCAATGGATGCGTCGACGGTACCCGTTGCTCCATCGAGACGTAGCTGAAGAGGCCTCCCTGATCCACATCCGATCCGCGCATGCCATCCTTCCATCGTTCCACTGCGATGCTGCTACTGTGCATGAAACGCGGCCTTTTTCAACAGCCTGCTAGACCTCACTTCGCCGCGTGATGCTCCATCCAATGCCGCGCGATGCTCTCTCGCGTGCACAGCCACGCGCCTTCATGCCGCTGCATGTGATCCAGCAGCCGCGCGAGCGCCGCGATGCGTCCCGGGCGCCCGATGATGCGCGGGTGCAGGCTTATCGTCATCATGCGCGGGCGGCCTTCGTTGCCGAGACGATGGAGCCAGTCGAAGCCGTCGCGGCAGTACACGAAGAACTGCTCTCCGGTGGCGAAGTCGCCGCCGCGCTGCAAGCGGCTGTCGTTGTTGTCGAAGGTATGCGGGATGACCAGGTGCGCGCGGCCGGCGACCCGCGTCCAGTAGGGGAGGTCGTCGTTGTACGCATCGCTGTCGTACAGGAATCCGCCGTGCTCGACGGCCAGGCGCCGGGTGTTCGGTCCCGGACGGCCCGTGTACCACCCGACCGGCGGCCTGCCGATGAGACGCGTGATGACCTCGACGTTCTGGCGCATGTCGGCGCGCTCGATCTCCTCCGGCACCCGCTGGTAGTCGATCCAGCGATGACCGTGGCAGGCGACCTCGAAGCCGCTGGCCGCGATGTGCGCCGCCGCCTCGGGATTGCGCTCGAGCGCCATGCCGACGGCATAGACGGTCGCGGCGACGCGGCGCTCCGCGAGCACGCGCATGACCTCCCAGAACCCGACGCGGCTGCCGTACTCGAACGTCGATTCGACGTTGAGATTGCGCGCGCCCTCGAGCGGCTCGGCGCCCACGTCGGTGAGCACGTACTCCGAATGCGCATCGCCGTGAAGCACGTTGTACTCGCCACCCTCCTCGTAATTCACCACGATGGACACCGCGATTCGCGCGCCATTGGGCCAGGCGACCCGCGGGGGCTGCGTGCCGTAGCCAACCAGGTCGCGGGGGTAGCCGTCGGAGCTCATGGTGCGCCTCGATTCACGGTGAGGCTCGATTCATGGTGCGGCTCTCTGCGCTTCGATCCAGTCGATGTAGGCATGAAAAGCCTCGTGCACCGGCCGGGGATGCCAGCCGGTTTCCGCGCGGATGCGCGCGATGTCGTAGGCGCCCCACATGCCGTCCTTGAGAGCGGGGTCTTGCACGATATCGGCTTCCACGATGCTGGCGATCTCGGCGCCGAACCCGGGCGATTTCTCCGCCGCCCAGGCGGCGAGCTCGGCGATGCTGGTGGCCGTGCCTGCGGCGATGTTGTACGCGCCGTAGCGCAGGGCGGGCGCACGCAGCAGCGCGGCAATCGCGCGGGCGGCGTCCTCGGCATGGATGTAGTCGCCGACCGCGTCCAGGGTGTTCACGCGCACGCGCTTGACGCCGTCGACGGCGAGGTGGGCGATACGGTTGGGCACGTGGCGGTAGTTGCGGCTCGGCGTGGGCCGGTCCATGGTGCCGTAGACCGAGGACGGCCGCACCGAAGCCGCCGACAGGCCGAAGAGCTCGGCGTAGCGCTGCACGGTGAGCTCGGATGCCCATTTGGAGATGCCGTAGAGCCGCAGCGGCATCACATAGCCGTCCTCGGGCAGCGGCTCGCCGGGGCGGTCGGGTCCGTGATTTCGATAGACCGCCCCTGAGCTGACGTAGATCAATCGCTGCAGGCGCGGGAGGGTCCGTGCCCACTCGAGCACGGCCACGGTGCCCATCACGTTCACATCGATGATGCGCGCGGGATTCTCGGCTTCCGGCTCGCGCTGCGCCTCGGCGGCGGTGCCGCGCGAGAGGGGCGTGATGGTCGCGCCGTGCACGACGCGCGTGATCCCGAGGCCGGCGAGCGCCGGCCGCCAGGTCTCGGGCCGCGTCACGTCGGCGACGACCACGTCGATGCGGTCCCGGACGCCGGCGAAGTAGCGCGAGGCGGCGGCATCCAGAGGACTGGCATCCAGCACGACGACGCGCTCGTGCCGGTCGGCATCGAGCCAGTGCCGGGCGAGCACGCTCATCACGAAGCCCGTGCCGCCGGTGACGAGCAGCGTCATGGGAGCGGAAAGTCCACCAGCACACCGAGCAGCGCCTGGGCTGCGACGCCGAAGTCCTCGAGGGTCATGGCCTCGTCGGGATTGTGGCTGCCGTGCTGGTTGCGCACGAAGATCATGCCCGTGGGAATGCCCATCTTGGCGAACACGGCCGCGTCGTGTCCCGCGCCGCTCGCCATCTCGAACGGCCGCTCGAGCCGGGCTCGCAGCGCGATGCGCAGGCGCTCATCCATGACGGCGACCGGAGAATCGCTGGTGGTGCCGAGATCGAACGCGACGCGGTATTGCGCCCCGATGCGCGCGGCGGCGCCAAGGGCTTCCCCGGCCATCCGGGTCATGGTCTCCTCGGAGGTGCTGCGGATGTCGATCACGAAGCGCGTCTCGCCGGCAATCTTGCTCGGACCGTGCTGCGCGGGATCGGTGTAGAGCTCTCCCGAGGTGATCACGAGATCCGCTCCCGCGGCGAGCTCGCGCACCCACACGGTCTCGAGGTGGTGCAGGAGCGCGACGGTCGCGGCGACCGCGTCGTGCCGGTGCGGCCGGTCGACCGCGCCGGAATGCGCGTACTGACCGACGCAGCGGGCGTTGCGGAAGCGTCTGCAGCCGCGGATGCCGGTCACCACCGCGGCGGGCAGGCCTTCGGCCACGAGCCTGGGTCCTTGCTCGATGTGCAGCTCGAGATACGCCTCGATCCGAGCCGGGTCGAGCAGCCGCCGCCGCTCGCGAATGGCGTCCGGATCGAAGCCGCGCTCGGCCAGCGTGGACTCGAGGGTGCGGCCGTTGTCCGAGCGGCGCACCGACAGGCAGGCCGGATCGAGCAGACCGAATGCGCCGCCGCTGCCGAGATAGGCCACGTCGAACCACGCGGACTCCTCGGCGCGGATGCCCATGACCGTGATGTCGCGGTCGGTCGGCGTGCGCGCCGCGCGCAGCGCCGATAGTGCGCTCAGCCCCGCAACCACGCCGGCGGCGCCGTCGTAGTTGCCGCCCTGGGGCACGCTGTCGAGGTGCGAGCCGAGCATGATGCCGGGCGCGGCGCGATCGCGGCCGGGCAGGGTCATGTACAGGTTGCCGATCGCGTCGGTGGAGACATCGAGGTCGAGATCGCGCGCGGCAGACGTCATCAGGTCGTGGGCGCGCTGCTCTCCCTCGCCGTAGCTGTCGCGCACGATGCCGCGGCCTTGGCCGGTCGTTCGGCGCAGGCTATCGAACAGCGCTGCGGCCAGTTTAAGATCGGGTTGGGGACATTCTCTCGACATCGATCCCGCAATGATATCTCAACAGGGTAAGGATTCAGCATGACCAGTTTGCTCGCCGGCAAGGTCGCGATCATCACGGGCGCGAGCTCCGGCATCGGACGAGCCATCGCACAGAGCTTCGCGGCCGAGGGCGCGCGCGTCGTGATCGCGGATCTCGTGGACCGGCCGATCGAGGGGGGCGACTCGACCCTGGATCTCATCGCCAAGGCGGGCGGAACCGCGGCGTTCGAGAAGACCAACGTCGGGCGCTGGGACGATGTCGATGCGCTGGTCGGCAAGACCGTCGCGCGCCATGGACGCCTGGACGTGATGGTGAACAACGCCGCGATCTATTCGGGCACCGGCCTGCTCGAAACGAGCCTCGCGCAGTGGGAAGACGTGATGCGGGTGAACCTGACCGGGATGTTCTACGGCTGCAAGCGGGCCGTTCAGCAGATGATCACCCAGGAGCCGCGCGAGGAGGTGCGCGGACGGCTGATCAACCTCGGGTCGCAGCAGGGCATCGTCACCTCGCCGCACGACACGCCCTACGGCGTCAGCAAGGCGGGCGCGATCTACCTCACCCGGCAGATCGCCGTCGACTATGCCGAGCACGGGATCGTCTGCAACTGCATCTCCCCCGGCAAGATCGTCACCGGTCATCCGGGCCTGCCGATGGATCCCGCGCTGCTCGAGAACGCGCGCCGGCGCACGCCGTGGCCGCGCCTCGGCCGGCCGCAGGACATCGCCAATGCCGCGGTGCACCTGGCGAGCGATCGGGCCACCTACATGACCGGCTCCAATCTCGTGGTCGATGGAGGCTGGCTGGCGCGCTAGTGCAGCCGCAGTGCGTACACCTTGCCGAGATAGGGCGACTTGTCGATCTGATCGACCGCGGTCACGTACAGCGTCTTCTGGTCGGGGCTGAACGCGAAATTCGGCACCTGCAGCGACGGCAGCGTGAGCTTGCGCTCGAGCTTGCCGGAAGCGTCGACCACGAAGATCACGCCGGCGAGCGGCGGGTGCTCATCGCGCGGGCTCTGGCCGATGTAGATCGCGCCGTGCGCGTCGATCTTCACCCCGTCGGGATAGATGTGCACCACGTGACCGGTGAGATCGTCGAGGTTGACGAACAGGCGCCGGTTGGACAGCGCTCCGTTTGCGCCGATGTCGAACATGATCAGCCGGTACTCGTTGGTCTCGACGACGTAGAGCAGCTTGCCGTCGTTCGACACCGCGATGCCGTTGGCGTTGTGGACGTCCTTGGCCTCGAGGGTGACGGTGCCGTCGGGGCCGATGTAGAACACCTTGCCGTCCTTGCCGGAGCCGTTCACATCGGTGCCGTGGCTGCCGGAATCGGTGAAATAGATGCCGCCGTGGCGATCGGGGGCGAAATCATTCGGCCCCAGGAACCGGTTGCCGTCCTTGTCGGTCATGATGGCGGGCAGCACCTGGCCGGTCGCGGACATGCGCCCGATCGTGCCGTTGTCGTAACAAGTGGTGAGAAATCCGCCGTGCCCGTCTGGGATCACGGCGGACTGTCCGCAGCCCTTCTCGGCGGCGAACACCGCGTTCTTCGCGCCGTCCCAGGTCATGACCGCGTTGCGGTCGTACTCGACGTAATACAGCTTGCCCTGGTACCAGACCGGGCCTTCGGGATAGTGGGCGTCCGAGTTCAGCACGCGAATGTCGCCCGCGGCGGGTGCGGCGATTCCGAACAGGCAGAGCGCGATCGACAGCACGGTCTTCATGGCGATCTCCGAGAGTCTGAGGACTTGCACAAGCATTGAGCCTTCGATCGGGGTCGGCCGCCGCGGAGCGCCGGCCCCAGCCTCGATCACGAACCCGGCCGCGCCACGTAGCCCACGGCGCGAACCTGATCCTCGACGATGGTGCGGCCCGCGAGCAGGAAGTGCAGCACCGCCCAGAGGCCGGTCGGTGCGAGCACCAGGAGCGCGAGCCGCAGGGAGTGAGCGTCGGGACCATGGCTCCCCGCGAACCAGTCGCTCAGCAGTCCGACGCCCTGCGGCGCGACGATGAGATTGAACACGTTGCCGACCAGAAGCGACCAGGCCGTGAACATCGCGCGCATGCGCGAGGGCGCGAGATTCTGCATCAGGCCCATGCACGGCCCGATGTAGAAATAGATCGCGGGTATGAACAGCCAGAACATCGCGCGTGCCACGGGCAGGGAGGTGGTCCAGTACGCGATGAACGAGGGGATGGTGGCAAGCGTCACTCCGGCCGCGAGCAGCCGCACCACCCGACGCGGATCCGCCATCCGCGGCCATGACAGCACCCAGGCCGTGCCGGCCGTCGCGAGGATGCCGCCGACCAGATGGATGTTGCCGGTGATCGCGCCCGCCTGGCCGACATCGAGGCCGTAGGAGCGGATCAGGAAGGTCGGCGTGAACCACACCAGTCCCCAGCCCCAAAGCGCACAGACCCCGGAGGCCATGACCACATGAAACGCGGCGCGCTGCCGCCAGAGGAACCGCAGCGACTCGAGTATCGGAGGCGCCGCCGCCGCGGCCACCGTGTCCATGCGCCCGCGCTCGGGCTCCCGCACGGTCAGATAGATGATGAGGCCGAGAAACACGCCGGGAATGCCGAGTGCGAGAAAGGCGGACCGCCAGCCGAAGGCGTGCGCGATCGCGCCCGCGCGATCGGCCCCGAGCCATGCCCCGATGGGCGCGCCGAGCGCGAACACGCCGAGCGCCATGGGGCGGCGGTCCGCGGGAAAGTAGTCCGCGATGATGGAATTCGCGGGCGGAGTCCCGCCGGCCTCGCCGACGCCGACTCCCACGCGGGTGCCGAGAAACTGCAGGAAACTGCGTGACTGCCCGCAGAGCGCGGTGAAGGCCGACCAGGCGGCCATCGAGACGGCGAGGATGTTGCGCCGATTGGCGCGGTCGGCGAGCCACGACATGGGGATGCCGCAGAACACGTAGAAGAAACCCATGGGCACGCCGGTGAGGAAGCCGGCCTGCGCGTCGTTGAGGCCGAATTCCAGACGGATGGGCTCGAGCACGGTCGAGACCACGTAGCGGTCGGCGATGCTGACGGCGTACACCAGGCACATCACCAGGAGCACGTACCAGCGCGCCGCCAGGGTCGAGTTGCGCATCTAGAAGCGCTCGACCCAGGGCCGCAGCTCGATCTCCGTGGACCAGGCGCTGCGCGGCTGGCGCAGCGCATCGAGGTAGCTCTGTGCGATGGCCTCGGGATCGAGCGTGCTGTCCGGCTTGTCGGGAGCTTCCGGGCGGCTCGCGGAGCGCACGCTGCCGTCGATGACGAAGTGCACCACGTGGATGCCGCGTGGGCCGAGCTCGCGCGCGGCGCTTTGCGCGAGCCCGCGCAGCGCGAACTTGCCCATGGCGAAGGGCGCGGATTGCGCGAAGCCCTTGATGCCGGCCGTGGCGCCGGTCAGGAGGATGGCGCCGTGTCCCCGCGGCAGCATGCGTGCCGCGGCCTGCCTGACCACCAGGAACGCGCCGAAGGCCGTGACCGCGAGCGACTGCTGAACCGCCGCGGGATCGAGCTCCGCCAGAGGTCCGCGCAACCGGCCGGCCGCGTTGTAGATCACCACCTCCGGGTCGCCCATGCGTTGCGCGACCCGATCGAAGAGGGAGGCGACGGAATCCGGATCGGAGGCATCGGCGGGGAGCGCCAGCGCGCCCGTCGCGCGCGCGAGCGGCTCGAGCTTGTCCACGTTGCGAGCGGCGAGGGCGACTTCGACGCCCGCTTCGGCGAGACGCCGCGCGACGGCGGCGCTGATGCCTTCGCCCACGCCGACGATGAGTGCGCTTCGATAGGGAATCTGATGGAGTGCGTTCGACATGGTTGCAGAGCGATGTGTCGTTGTCGGAATGGGGCGACGTGTCGTAGCGGGCTGCCGCCGGCTCAGCCCGGCTCCTTGAGGAAGATCAGCAGCCGGTTGTTGGCCGGCAGGTCGTGGTCCGCCTCCAGGCGCAGGCCGTGGCGCGCGGCGAGCTCGGTGAGGTCGGCCATGTCGCGCAGTCCGGACGCCGGGTCGCGCTCCTGGAGCATGCGGTCGAAGTCGCGGTTGCTGTCCGACGTATATCGGCCCTGGTAGCGGAAGGGGCCGTAGATGCACAGCACGCCGCCCGGCGCGAGCACCGTGCCGATGCCGGCGAAGGTGGCCAGCACCTCGTGCCAGCCCATGATGTGCAGGGTGTTGGCGGTGAACACGGCGTCCACCGAGCGCACCGGCCAGACGACTTGGGACACGTCGAGCAGGGTGGGCGCGCGGATGTTCGGCGAGCCCTCGAGGCGCACGCGCTCGCCGAGATCCTCGAGAGAGGCGAGGCGCTCCGTGGGCTGCCAGGTGAGGTGGGTCAGCGCGCGCGCGAAATGCACCGCGTGCTGCCCGGTGCCGCTGCCGATCTCGAGCACCTGGGTGCGGGTCGACAGACGGAGCCGCAGCACATCGAGGATGGGATCCTTGTTGCGCTCGCAGGCGGCCGAGAAGGGAAGCATGGTGCCGCGAAGTCTACTCGACCCTGCCGGGGACCGCGAACGGCGTTCATATCATGTCGTGAGCGTCTATAATGCGCGCCGACCGCCACCCAAGGAGATGCTCGATGTCGATTACGCTGTATCAAGTCTCGATCCCCGCCCTGACCCGCGGTCTCACCAATCTCGCGGCGCTGCTCGACAAGGCAGCGGCGCATGCGGCGACGAAGAAATTCGATCCCAACGCGTTGGCGCAATCGCGGCTGTTCCCGGACATGTTTCCGCTGACCCGGCAGGTGCAGATCACGTGCGATACCGCCAAGGGCGCGGCCGCCCGCCTGGCGGGCATCGACAATCCGAAGCATGAGGACAACGAGACCACGCTCGATCAGCTCAAGGCGCGGGTCGCCAAGACGCTGGAATTCGTGAAGTCGGTGACCGCGGCGCAGCTCAAGGATGCGGAGACTCGCAGCATCGAGCTCAAGTTCCCGAGCTCGACCTTGAAGTTCACCGGAGTCTCCTACCTCACGGATTTCGTGCTGCCGAACTTCTACTTCCACATCAGCATCGTTTACGGCCTGCTGCGCCAGTCCGGCGTGGAGGTCGGCAAGAACGACTACTTGGGTGCCATCCAGTAGCGGCGTCGCGTCCCCTGGGTCAGCGGCCCGATCCGGCGGAGCTCGCGTCCCCTAGGTCAGCTGCTCGACCAGGGTCTCGATGCGCATGAACAGCTTGTCCTCGGTGCGCGCATCGTGGGTGAAGCGCAGCTTCAGGGGGCCGTCGAGGCGGTATTCCTTGGGCTTGCCCTGGATGAGCTTGAGGACCCGCTTCGGGTCGATGCGGTTGCTCTCGTCGAAGGCGAAGTAGCCGCTGGCCGGCCCGGCGTCGATCTTGCGGATGCCGAGCTCGCGCGACCGCAGCTTGAGCGTGGTCGCTCGGAAGAGCGACTGCGTGTACGGCGGCAGCGGCCCGAAGCGGTCGATCATCTCCACCTTGAGCTCGTCGAGCTCCTCGCGGTTCTCGGCGCTCGCGATGCGCTTGTAGAGCACCAGCCGCAGGTGCACGTCGGGCACATAGTCCTCGGGAATGAGCGCCGGGATATGCAGGTCCACCTCGGATCCGGCATCGAGCGGGCGCTCGAGGTCGGGCTCCTTGCCCGACTTGAGCGCGGCGACCGCCCGCTCGAGCAGCTCCATGTACAGGTTGTAGCCCACCTCCTGGATCTGCCCGCTCTGCTCGTCGCCGAGCAGCTCGCCGGCGCCGCGGATCTCGAGGTCATGGGTCGCGAGCGTGAATCCGGCGCCCAGCTCCTCGAGCGACTCCAGCGCTTCGAGCCGCTTGACGGCGTCGGCCGTCATCGCCTTGCGCTGGGGCGTGATCAGGTAGGCATAGGCGCGATGGTGCGAGCGTCCGACGCGGCCGCGAAGCTGATGGATCTGCGCGAGGCCGAAACGATCGGCGCGGTCGATGACGATGGTGTTGGCCGTCGGCACGTCGATGCCGCTCTCGATGATGGTGGTGCAGACGAGCACGTTGAAGCGGCGATGATAGAAATCCAGCATGAGCTGCTCGAGATCGCGCTCGCGCATCTGGCCATGTCCCACCGCGACGCTGGCCTCCGGCACCAGCTCGCGCACGGCCTTGGCGGTTTTCTCGATGGTCTCGATGGTGTTGTGCACGTAGAAGATCTGGCCGCCGCGGCGGATCTCGCGCAGCATGGCTTCGCGTATCACCGTCTCGTTCCACTCCAGCACGAAGGTCTTGACCGCCATGCGCTCGGCGGGGGGTGTGGTGATCAGCGACAGATCGCGCAGTCCGCCCATCGCCATGTTGAGCGTGCGCGGAATCGGGGTCGCGGTCAGCGTGAGCACGTCGACCTCGGTGCGCAGCGCCTTCAGCCTCTCCTTGTCGCGCACGCCGAAGCGGTGCTCCTCATCGATCACCACGAGCCCGAGGTCCTTGAATCGCACCGATCCATGCAGCAGGCGCTGGGTCGCGATCACGATGTCGACCGATCCTGACGCGATGCCGGCGACGACGCCCTCGGCCTCCTTGTTGGTGCGAAACCGCGACAGGCTCTCGATGCGCACGGGCCAGTCGGCGAAGCGATCGAGGAACGTGGTGTAGTGCTGCTGGGCGAGCAGGGTCGTCGGCACGAGCACGGCCACCTGCTTGCCCGACTGCACGGCGACGAAAGCCGCTCGCAGCGCCACCTCGGTCTTGCCGAACCCCACGTCGCCGCAAATGACCCGATCCATCGGCTTGCCGGACTTCAGGTCGCTGAGCACCTGATCGATGGCGGCGGCCTGATCGGCGGTCTCCTCGAACGGAAACCCGGCCTCGAACGCGCGATATTCGGCCTCGCCCGCGGCCATCGCGGCGCCCTCGCGGGCCGCGCGGCGCGAGTACAGGTCGAGCAGCTCGGCGGCCACGTCGCGCACGCGCTGGGCGGCCTTGCGCCGTGCCTTCTGCCACTGATCGCCGCCCAGCTTGTGGAGCGGCGCGGTTTCCGCGGGCGCTCCGGTGTAGCGCGACACGAGATGCAGCGCCTGCACCGGCACGTAGAGCTTGTCGCCGTCGGCGTATTCCAGCACCAGGAACTCGCCGGTGTATCCGGCAACGTCCATCGTCTTTAGCCCCTGATAGCGGCCGACGCCGTAGGTCTCGTGCACCACCGGCGCGCCGATGCGCAGGTCCGAGAGCTCCTTGAGGATCTTCGCCGGGTCGCGCTCGGCACGGCGGCGCCTGCGCTCCTGCCGCGCGCGGTCCGCGAACAGCTGACCTTCGGTCAGGATTTCGAGCGGCGGGGAGTCGAGCTTGAGCCCGGATACGGCCGGCGAGACCGCGATGCCGAGACGCTCGTCGCTCGCGAGGAAGGCGGCGAACCCGTCGAAGATCCTCGGCTGGATGCCGCGCGGGCGCAGCAGGTCGAGCAGCAGCTCGCGGCGGCCGGCCGATTCGGCGGCGAGCAGGATACGGCCTCCGTCGGCCCCGATGTGCGCGGCCAGCTCCGCCGCCGGCTGCTCGGCGCGAGGGTCGACCCGCACCGCGGAGGGCGCCGTGCTCGAAAAGTTCTGGTGAGGCCCGGCGGTTTCCGGCGGCCATTCGAAGCTCTTGAGCTCGACCCGCGGCCAGCGCGCGTAGCTCTCCCGGAGCTCGGACGGAGTGAGGTATACCTCGCCGGGATCCAGGATGGGCCGGTAGCGGTCGTGGCGCAGCTGCTCATGCCGCTCGACGATGCCGTTCCAGAGCTCGTCGGCGCTCGAGGCGGCCTCGTTCACGTCGACGACGATGCTGGATGGAGGCAGGTATTCGAAAAGGTGGGACGTGCGCTCGAAGAACAGCGGCAGGAAGAACTCGATGCCGCCGGGAGCGAGCCCGGCGCTCACGTCGCGATACACGGCCTGCTCGGACAGGTCTCCCGTGAACCGTACCCGGTAGCGGCGCCGGAACTCGCGCACCGCGTCGGGGTTGAGCGGCATTTCGCGCGCCGGCAGCAGGTGGATGCGGTCGAGCTTGTCGAGCGAGCGCTGGGTCTCGGGATCGAAGCGGCGGATGCTGTCGACATCGCGGTCCAGGAGGTCGATCCGATAAGGCGCATCGGATCCCATGGGAAATACGTCGATCAGCGACCCGCGCACCGCGAATTCGCCATGCGCCACGACCTGCGTGACCGAGGCGTAGCCGGCCAGGGCAAGCTGGGCACGCAGGGCCTCGAGGTCGAGGGTCTCGCCGACATGAACCTTGAGCGAATAGGCCTCCACGAAGCTGCGCGGCGAGAGACGCTGCAGCAGGGTATCGATGGCGACCAGCCAGACGCCGCTTCGGGCCCGCGGCAGCTCGGCCAGGATCGAGAGCCGGGCAGAGGTGATGTCCGGATGCGCCGAGAACGCATCGTAGGGCAGGGTTTCGAGGTCCGGAAACACGCGCACCGGCAACGTCGGCGGCGCGAAGAAGCGGATCTCATCGCCGAGGCGCTCGGCCTCGCGCGTGCTCGGCGCAATGACCGCGATCGGCGCGGCGGCCGCCGCGGCTGCTTCCGCGAGGGCAAGCGCCGGAGCGGCGCCGTACAGCTTGCCCCATTTGACGACGGGGCTGCCGTCGCTCGGCAGGATGGGTTTCAGTAGGGGCATCGATCTTCAGTCGGCGCGGCGCGCGGCCGTCATTCCACAAAAAAATAGGCGCCCGCCGCGGACCGGCCGCGGTGGGCGAAGCTCGGGTGATTTTACGCGGTTTTGACTATCGGATCTCGAGCGCGAGACTTCAAGAGCTGACGACGACGCTGTGGATCACGCGGTCCGATTCGAAGTACACCACGAAGCCGGGATACTCCCAGCGCGAAATGGGCGGCTTCCCTACCGCCGGGACCTTGGTCGCGGGAGCGCCGAATTTGCTCTCCACCTGCCCCATGGTCATGCCGCGCTCCGGGGTCGCGGTGTCGGACTGCCTCACCGCGATTCCGCTGTCGACCGCAATGGTTTCCGCGCTCGCGAGGCTGCACGAGAGCAAGCCTGCCAGCAGCAATATCGGATACCTCATGGCCCACCTCCTACGATTTCGATCCAGGGTCCGAACGACTATACCACTGCCCCGCGGCCATAATTTGATGCAATTAACACTCTGATTATATTGTTAATTTGTGATTCAATAGCCGCGCATGTTCCAGCCCGTTCCAGTGTACGTGGGCCTGCGCTATTCGCTTGCCCGAGAGCACAGCTTCTTCGTCTCGTTCATCACCTGGGTTTCCCTACTCGGGGTGGCTCTCGGCGTGGCCGCGCTGATCACGGTCCTATCGGTCATGAATGGGCTGGAATCGGAGCTGCGGTCCCGTCTGCTCAGCCTGACCGCGCATGCCACCCTCAAGGCCGGGGGTCAGGCAATTCCCGACTGGCGGGCCCGCATCATGGAGCTCCAGGGCTCCCCCGGCCTGGTCGGGGCCGCGCCCTTCCTCGACACCGACGCCATGCTGAGCCTCCAGCCGCACATGAGCGGCGCCATCGTGCGCGGCATCGATCCCGAGCTCGAGGCGCGGGTGTCCTCGATCGCGGATGCCATGCGCGAAGGACGCCTGGCCGATCTGGTGCCGGGCTCGAACCGCATCATCCTCGGGCGGATACTCGCGTATCAGCTCGAAGCGCGCGTGGGCGATGAGATCACGGTGATGATTCCCGGTACCGGCGCCGGGGGTGCCATCACCCCGCGGCTGCGCGACTTTCGGGTCACGGGCATCTTCGAGGCGGGGGTGCAGGAGCACGACAGCGTCCTCGCGCTGGTCGATCTCGAGGACGCGCAAGCCCTGCGCGGGCTTTCCGGCCCGACCGGCATTCGCCTGAAGTTCGACGACGTCCTGAAGGCCCCGCAGCTCGCGCGCGAGGCGGCCGCGCGGCTGACCTCGCCGCTCGCGGTGCGCGACTGGACCCAGGATGACCAGGTCTATTTCCGCGCGATCCGCATCGAGAAGACCACGACCGGCCTGATGCTGCTGCTGATCGTGGCGGTGGCCGCCTTCAACATCGTCGCGACGCTGGTCATGGTCGTGAACGAGAAGCGCACCGACATCGCCATCCTGCGCACGGTCGGCCTGAGCCCCCGCGGCGTGATCGCAGTGTTCATGACCCAGGGCGTGCTGATCGGCTGGATCGGCGCCGCGGCGGGCGTCGCGCTCGGGCTGGCGCTGGCGCTCAATGTCGATGTGATCGTGCCCTTCCTCGAGCAGACGTTCGGCTTTCACTTCATGGACCCCGATGTCTACTACATCTCGGGGTTGCCGAGCGAGGTCCACCCGGGCGATGTGGTCCGCATCGGCGCGGCGGCGCTCGTGCTCACGCTCCTGGCCACCGTGTATCCCGCGCTGCAGGCCGCGCGCACGCATCCGGCCGAAGCGCTGCGTTACGATTGATGCGTTACTGGTACGAAGGATTCCTGGGCTCGCGCTACCTGCGTGCCTCTCCGAAGCGCGGCTCGGTCTCGTTCATCGCGGGCATCGCGATCGCGGGACTGGCGCTCGGGGTCGCGGTGCTGATCGTGGTGTTGTCGGTGATGAACGGATTCGAGGACGTATTGCGCAGCCGGATCTTGAGCCTCACCGCGCACGCGACGCTCTCCGGCATTTCGGGCGAGCTGCCGCACTGGCGGCGCGATCTCGATACCTTGCGCGCGTACCCGGGGGTGACCGGCGCGGCCCCGTACATCGAGGCGCAGGGGATGCTGATCCGCGGCGGCCGATCCTCGGGCGTGCTGCTGCGCGGCGTGAGCCCCGCGGCCGAGCGCGAGGTGGTCGACCTCGCCTCGCACGTGACGGCAGGACACATGGAAGACCTCGTTCCCGGGCGATACCGGGTGATCCTCGGCTCGGCGCTCGCCGAGGAGCTCGGGGCCAAGGTGGGCGATCGGGTCGTGCTGATGGTGGCCCAGGGCGACGTGACGCCGATCGGCGTGATCCCCCGCATGCGCGCCTTCCAGGTCGCCGGGATTCTCTCGATCGGCATGTACGAGTACGACCGGCGCATCGCCGTGGTCGCGCTCGAGGACGCGGCCAAGGTCCTGCGCATGGACGACGCGGTGACCGGAATTCGCCTGCGGTTCGCCGACATGAATGCCGCGCCGCGGCTCGCCCGCGCGGCCGGGAGCGCGATCGGCGGCAACGTCGTGGCGCAGGACTGGACCGGCGAGCACGAGAACTTCTTCCGCTCGATCGCCATCACCAAGCACATCCTGTTCTACGTGCTGTCGCTGATGGTGGCGGTCGCGGCCTTCAACATCGTCTCCACCATGGTGATGGTGGTGAAGGAGAAGCGCCGCGACATCGCCATTCTGCGCACCTTCGGGTCCTCGCCGCGCAGCATCCTGTCGGTGTTCATGGTGCAGGGGAGCCTGATCGGGCTGCTCGGAATCGGCGCCGGCGTGCTGCTCGGCACGATCGTGTCGATCAATCTGCAGGATCTCGTGCACGGCCTCGAGCACTTGCTCCGGACCCGGTTCCTGGACGCTCGCGTGTACTTCATGAGCGATCTGCCGGCGCGGGTGCGGGTCGACGACGTGCTGCGCATTTCGGCGTTCGCCTTCGTGCTGGCGTGCATCTCGACGGTGTACCCCGCGGTGCGGGCCGCGCTGCTGCCGCCCGCCGAATCCCTGCGCAACGATTAGTCTCGAGGAAATCGAATGGATGACAAGCCGACCCAGGCCTCGATCGTGCTGCAGGGAACCAACCTGGTGCGAAACTTCGTGCAGGGCGGGGCCACCATCCACGTTCTCGACGGCGCCTCGATCAGCGTCCGTGCCGGGGAGCGCATTGCCATCGTCGGCGCATCGGGGTCCGGCAAGACCACGCTGTTGCAAATGCTCGGCGGCCTCGATTTACCGACCGGCGGAAGCGTCGAGATCGACGGGTCGGCCATGAACACCTTGAGCGACGCGGAGCGCGGGCACCTGCGCAATCGGGCGGTGGGCTTCGTCTATCAGTTCCATCATCTGCTGCCGGAGTTCACCGCGCTCGAGAACGTGGCCATGCCGCTCCTGGTGCGGCGCATGAGCCCGTCCGCAGCCAAGCAGCGCGCGGCCGCATTGCTCGCCCGGGTCGGCCTGTCGCAGCGGCTCACCCATCGCCCCTCGCAGCTCTCGGGCGGAGAGCGCCAGCGCGCGGCGGTGGCGCGGGCGCTGGTGACGCAGCCGAAGCTGGTGCTGGCCGACGAGCCGACCGGCAATCTGGATGGCGCCAATGCCGCGCAGGTGTTCGAGCTGATGCTGGAATTGAACCGCGAATCGGGCACCAGCCTCGTGATCGTCACCCACGACGAACGATTGGCCGCGCGGCTGGATCGCGTGCTGGTGCTGGCCGACGGGCGGCTAACCGAGCGCGGCGCTGCCCGCGCTTGACCGCTCGCGCTTGCCCTCGCGCGTGCGGCGGCGGCGCAGATGGTAGACCACCCGCAGGCGCCAGGCGGATTGCGCGACGACGAATCCGATGCCGGCGGCGACCACCCCCAGCACGAGCGCACCGAGGAACAGCGGCTCCCATAGCTGGTTGATGTGCCCCCAATGATGCGGCCGCGGCTGGTGGAGGAAGGGCATGGGATCGAGCCCGAGGATCTTCGCCCCGACCCAGAAGGACCCCGCGACCTGCGGCACCCAGGTGAAGGGGTTGCTCAGGAACACCGTGCCGATCAGCACCGGCAGGTTCAAGCGCCAAAGAATGCCGAATACGACGCACGTCACGATATGCACGGGCAGCGGCGTCGGCGGTATGAATGCGATGAACAGCCCGAGCGCGAATCCGCGGGTGACGCTATGGCGGTTGAAATGCCAGCAGCCGCGGTCGAGCACGGTCTCGGCAAATGGCTTCAGGCACCAGAGCTTCTCCAGGGTGGCGCGATCCGGTGTAATTCTCTTGAGCCAACGTCGCATGTCTTGTCGTGCCGCTCCCTGGCGGCATTATGCCGTTTTCGCGGTTCGGCGACAGTGATCTTCGACCAGGCTGCAAATCAACGACTTAGCCTGCGACGCAGTGCCGTATCTCATCCCAGCGGGCTCAAGTATCATGCCCGGGATTTAACATTAGGAAGCTCTGGGTAAATGTGGGAGATCATTCGCGCGGGCGGCGGCTTCATGTGGCCGATCATCTTGTGTTCCGTGGCGGCGGTGGCCATCATCCTGGAGCGCCTGTGGACCTTGCAGAGCAACCGCGTGATCCCCCAGGACCTGTCGCAACGGGTGTTGAACTGGATCGACGCGGACCAGCTGAGCGACAAGCTGATCGCCGCGATCGAGCAGAACTCTCCCCTGGGCAAGCTGCTCGCCATCGGGTTGACCAATGCGGACAAGCCGCGGGCGGTGCTGATGGAGCGGCTCGAGGACGGCGGCCGTCACGTGATCCACGAGCTCGAGCGGTTCTTGAACACGCTCGGCACCATCGCGGCCGTCGCTCCGCTCCTCGGGCTCCTCGGCACGGTGGCGGGCATCATCCACGCCTTCAACGCGATCACCGCCAACGGCATCGGCGACCCGCGCATCCTGTCGGGCGGCATCGGCGAGGCACTGATCACCACGGCGGCGGGTTTGACCGTTGCCATTCCCTCGCTGATCGCCTATCGATTCCTGCGCGGCAAGGTGGAGCGGCTCGTCGTGCGCATGGAAAAGGAAGCGATGAAGCTCGTCGATGCGCTCGATGAGCGCGGCGTGCTGATCGCGGGCAACGAGTGAACCTGCGCCCGCGCACCCGCGACGAGCCCGAGATCAATCTGATCTCGCTGATCGACGTGCTGCTCGTGCTGCTCATCTTCTTCATGGTCTCGACCACCTTCAACCAGGAAGGGCGCGTCAAGATCCAGCTGCCGCAGGCAAGCGACATACCCGTCCCGAAGGGCTCGCGCGAGCCGGTCGTGATCACCGTGACCGCGGACGGCGGCTATCGGGTCAACGAGCGGACGTTGATCAACTCGAGCCCCAACACGCTGCGCGCCGCGCTCCTCAAGGAGGCGGGCTCCGACCGCGGGCCCATCACCATCCGCGCGGATGGGCGGGCCACGCACCAGTCCGTGGTCACGGCCATGGACGTCGCCGGCCGGCTCGGCTTCTCACAGTTGAACATCGCCACCGTGCACCAGGACCCGGCGCCTTGAGCGCAATGCCCGCAGCGGGTGCGCGCGACTCCTGGTCGATCTACCGGCGGCTGATCAAGTACGCGAAGCCGTATCTCGGCGTGTTCCTGATCGGCGTGGCAGGCTCGGCGCTGTTCGCGGCATCCAACGCGGCACTTGCCTACCTGGTGCAAAAGTTCCTGCACGGCGCATTCCTGGTGAGAAATCCCGCGGTGCTGTGGGAGGTGCCGATCGGGGTGGTGGTGCTGTTCACCCTGCGCGGAATCGGCGACTACATACAATCCTATTACCCCAGTTGGGTCGGGCGGCAGGTGATCAAAGGGCTGCGCCACGACGTGTTCTCGCACTACCTGCGGCTGCCGACGGCTTTTCTCGATCGTCAACAATCCGGGCATCTGCTGTCGAGATTGACCAACAACATCGAGCTGGTCGCCGCCGCCGCCACGGGAGCGGCGATCTCGATCATCAGCGACAGCCTGACCATCGTCTTCCTGCTGTTTTACCTGTTCTATTCGAACTGGCGGCTCGCGGCGTTCTGCATCATCGTGGCCCCCGTGATCGCCTGGCTGATGAAGGTCGCCAATCGCGCGTTCCGCCGCTACAGCGAGCGCATTCAGAATTCCATGGGCGACATCACGCGTGTCGCCAAGGAAGCGATCGACGCGCATCGCCTGATCAAGATATTCAATGCCGAGGATCACCAGGCCCAGCGCTTCGAGCAGGTCAACGAGCGCAATCGCGTTTCGAACATGAAGCTGATTCGCGCCCGTGCCATCAGCAATCCCGTGGTGCAGTGCATTGCGGCCATCGCACTCGGCAGCGTCTTGTTCATGTCGATCCGCCAGGTGTTCTATCACGGCTTGCAGGTGGATGAGTTCTTCGGCTTCCTTGCCGCGCTCATGCTGATCCCCGCGCCGCTGCGCAGCCTCGTCAACATGAGCGGGCCGTTGCAGCAGGGCATCGCGGCCGGGGAGAGCGTATTCGAGCTCCTCGACCAGCCGACCGAGGGCAGCGGCGGCACTCGCCGGCTGGCGCGGGCGCGCGGCGACGTCGAGTTCCGCGACGTCTCCTTCGCCTATGACGATGAAAAGGGCGCGGTGCTGCGCAACGTCAGCTTCCACGTCAGGCCGGGGGAGACCGTGGCGATCGTCGGCCCCTCGGGCAGCGGCAAGACCACGCTGGTCGGCCTGGTGCCGCGTTTCTACGACGTGGGCAAGGGCGCCGTGCTGCTGGACGGCGTCGATGTCCGCGAGTACGTGCTCACCGACCTGCGCTCGCAGGTCAGCCTGGTCAGCCAGGACGTGGTGCTGTTCAACGACACCATCCGCAACAACGTCGCCTTCAATGCGGTCGACAAGAGCGATGCCGAGGTGCAAGCCGCGGCGCAGGCCGCCAACATCGTCGAGTTCGTGGCGCAGCAGCCGCGGGGCTTCGATACGCCGCTCGCCGACCGGGGCCAGAACCTGTCCGGCGGTCAGCGTCAGCGGATCTCGATCGCGCGGGCATTGCTCAAGGATTCGCCGGTGCTGATCCTCGATGAGGCCACGGCCGCGCTCGACAACGAATCCGAGCGTCGGGTGCAGCAGGCGCTGTCCTTGCTGATGCGCGGGCGCACCACCCTGGTGATCGCGCACCGGCTCTCGACCGTCGAGGGCGCCGACCGCATCATCGTGCTCGACCAAGGCAGGATCGCCGAGAGCGGCACCCATCGCGAGCTCCTGGCGCGCGGCGGACTCTACTCCGCGCTGCATGGGATGCTGGTCGAGGCTTGAGCGCGGCGATGCAAGCCTGGCTCGAGCACGTCTGGTACGGGAGGCGACCGCCGCCCTGGTGGCTCCGGCCGCTGTCGCTGCTCTACGCGGGCGCTGCCGGCCTGCGCCGTGCCGCTTACGCCAGGCGCTGGCGCGCGGCGGCGCAAATGCCGGCCCCCGTGGTGATCGTCGGCAACCTGAGCGTGGGGGGGACGGGCAAGACGCCGCTCGTCCATTGGCTGACTGCACGGCTGCGCGAGCGCGGCATGAAGCCGGGCATCGTTTCGCGGGGCTACGGCGGCACATCCACGGCCGCACGCTTGATCGATGCGGCGGACGACCCCGGCGTGATCGGCGATGAGACCGTGCTGCTCGCGGCGCGCACGCATGCGCCGGTCGCCGTCGGCCGCGACCGGCCGGCCGCCGCGAGGCTGCTGACCGACGCGGGCTGCGATGTGATCGTGAGCGACGACGGCCTGCAGCACTACGCCCTCGCGCGCGATTGCGAGATCGTCGTGGTCGACGGAGAGCGCCGCTTCGGCAATGGTTGGCCGCTTCCGGCGGGACCGCTGCGCGAGAGCCCCGCGCGCCTCCGGTCGGCGGACGCCGTCGTGGTCAACGGCGGGGCCGCGGCGCTGCGGGGCAAGGGCGGTGAGCTCGCCGGCAGCGGCACGGCCGCGGCGGCCCTCGAGGGCGCCCTGACCATGCGGCTCGACGGCGACTGTGCCGCGCGTGTTCATGGCGGCGAGCGGCGGCCGCTCGCCGCCTTCGCGGGCCGCTCGGTGCACGCCGTCGCCGGCATCGGCAACCCCGAACGATTCTTCAACATGCTGCGCGCGCACGGAATCGAGGTCATCGGGCATCCGTTGCCGGACCACGCGCGGCTTCGATCGGGAGACATCTCCTTCGAGGACGAGCGCCCGGTGCTCATGACCGAGAAGGATGCCGTAAAATGCCGCGAGTTACCCGCGCCCCGGCATTGGTATGTGCCGGTGACGGCAAGCTTCGAGGCCGCCGACTCGAGGCAGTTGATGGATGTCGTGATGCGGGCCATCGAGAAGGGGCGCGCGCGCGCCTGAGGTTCCATGGACAAACGGTTGCTCGACCTATTGGTATGTCCGATCTGCAAGGGTCCGCTGCGCAGCGCGGGATCCGGAAACTCCCAGGAGCTGATCTGCATCGCGGACCGGCTGGCCTATGCCGTTCGCGACGACATCCCGGTCATGCTGCCGGAGGAGGCGCGGCCGCTCGCGAGCGGAGACCCGCTGCTCGAGCGCCGCTGACGCATGTTCCACGTCGTTATTCCGTCGCGCTACGCGGCGACGCGCCTTCCGGGCAAGCCGCTGATCGACATCGGAGGCAAGACCCTGATCGAATGGGTGTGGCGGCGCGCGAAAGCCAGCCGCGCGAAGTCGGTCATCATCGCCACCGACGATGCGCGCATCATGGAGGCCGCCCGCGGCTTCGGCGCCGAATGCCTCATGACTTCCGCCGCGCACGCCTCCGGAACGGATCGCATCGCCGAGGTGGCGCGCAAGAAGGGATTCGCCCGGGCGGACGTGGTGGTCAATCTGCAGGGAGACGAGCCGCTGATGCCGGCGCGCATCATCGATATCATGGCCGAGGCGCTGGATGAGCATCCGGGCACCGACATATCCACCGCGGTCACGCCCATCCGGGCGCTCGACGAATTTCTCGACCCCAATTGCGTCAAGGCGCTCCGCGCCCAGGACGGCGCCGCGCTCTATTTCAGCCGCGCACCGGTGCCGTGGCCCCGCGATCGCATCGAGGCGGGAAGGCCGCGGGAGTTCACGGGCGCGTGGCGCCACATCGGGATCTACGCCTATCGCGCCGCGAGCCTGGCGCGCTTCGCGCTGCTGCCCGCGACGCCGCTCGAGCAGACCGAGAAGCTCGAGCAACTGCGCGCGCTGGAGAACGGAATGCGCATTCACCTCGAGCCGCTGTCCGAGGCGCCCCCGCCGGGCGTCGATACGCCGGCGGATCTCGAGCGCGTGCGCGCGGTGCTGGCCCCGGCGGCTTCCGCGTAGACTTTGCGAGGCCGGCCGGCGCGTTGCGCCGCTAGAGCACGGTGCGCAGCAGCCAGTAGAGGCCGCCGGCGAGCACGATCGACACGGGCAGCGTCAGCACCCACGCCATCAGCAGATTGCGCACCGTGGACCACTGCAGCCCGGAGCGATTGGCCACCATGGTGCCGGCCACGCCGGAGGACAGCACGTGCGTCGTCGAGACCGGCAGGCCGTACATCTCGGCCGCGCCGATCGTGGCCATGGCGACGATTTCCGCCGATGCCCCCTGCGCATAGGTGAGATGCGTCTTGCCGATGCGCTCACCCACGGTCACGACGATGCGCTTCCACCCGATCATCGTGCCGAGTCCGAGCGCGATCGCCACCGCGACCTTGACCCAGCTCGGGATGAACTTGGTGGAGTGGTCGAGCTGGCTCTTGTAGTCCGCGAGGATGCCCTTGTCCTCGGCCGACACGGCGATCTTCGACTTGCCGAGGAAACGCAAGCCCTCGCTCATGAGGTACATCTCGTTCCGGATGTTGACCACCGAGTCGGCGGGGACCTTGTCCAGCGAGCCGTATTCGCCCACCTGGGCGGCGATGGTCTTGGAGAGCGCCGCCATGGCGGCGAGGCCGTGTGCATCGACCGAGCGCGAGCGCACCACCTGCAGGGCGCTTTCGCGCACGTCAGCGGGCGCCGGCGGATTCGCGTCGGTGTAGTGGGAGAGCGCGGTCTGCGCTTGCGTCGAGGCCGCGACGAACCGGGTCACGTCCTGCTCGTGCATGGTGCGGTTCAGCGCATAGGCCGTGGGCACCGTGCCGATCAGGATCAGCATGATGAGGCCCATGCCTTTCTGGCCGTCGTTGCCGCCGTGGAAGAAGCTCACGCCCGTGCAGGTGAGGATCAGCAGGATGCGGATCCACCAGGGCGGGGGCTGATTGCCGACCGGCTCCCTGTAGAGCGCGGGCACGCGCACCACGGCCTTCAAGATCGTGAGCAGCAGCCAGGCGAGGCTGAAGCCGATCAGCGGCGAGAGCAGCAAGGTCTGGCCGATCTTGGTGGCCTGGCCCCAGTCGACGCCGCTGGTGCCGCTGCCGGCGGCCGCCAGGAGCTGGTTCATCAGGCCGACGCCGATGATGGAACCGATCAGCGTGTGCGAGCTCGAGGAGGGCAGCCCGAAGTACCAGGTGCCGAGGTTCCAGAGGATCGCGGCGAGCAGCAGGGCGAACACCATGGCGAAGCCGGCGCCGCTGCCGACCTGAAGGATCAGCTCCACCGGCAGCAGCGACACGATGCCGAAGGCCACGGCGCCCGTCGAGAAGAGCACTCCGAGAAAGTTGAACGAGCCCGACCAGACGACCGCGAGGTTCGCGGGCATGGAGTGCGTGTAGATCACGGTCGCGACCGCATTGGCGGTGTCGTGGAACCCGTTGACGAATTCGAACCCCAGCGCAATCAAAAGAGCGACGCCAAGCAATACAAAGGGATAGGCCCGGGTGTCGCGAACGATGGTCAGATCGCTCGCAAGATGCCAGCCGGCATATATGATGCCGAGGACGATCACGGCACCGGCCAGGATGCTGAACCAGCCGCTTCCCTTGTGAGTGGCGAGGGGCGAGGAGGCCGGCGCTTGATCGATCGCTTCTACATTCGCCATGCTGTGCACCAAAGGTAAGGGCAGAGCTTTCGATTTATATAGCGTCGTTGTGACAATCGGATGACAAGCGGAAGTATTTGATGCCGTTTACCATTTCCCATGCGGCCGTGGTTCCGCCCGTGTCGCGCATGCTGGCTCGCTGGCGTCTGCTCTCCGCCGTGGTGATCGGCACCATGGTTCCCGATTTCGGCGTGTTCCTGCCCTGGCACATGTACCGCATCGAGACGCACAGCAAGATGGGGCTGCTGACGTTCTGCCTGCCGGTGGGGCTCGTGAGCTACTGGGTTTTCCAGTACCTCATCAAAGAACCGGTTCTCGAGGTGCTGCCGGAGGGTGCTTACGCGCGTTGGCGGCCCTATTCTTCGGCCGCCGAGCTCGGCAGCCTGCTGCAGTGGATCCTGGCCTCGATCGGCGTGCTGGCGGGCGCCGTCACCCATCTCATCTGGGATGCCTTCACCCACGAAGGCGCGCGTGGCGCGCGCTTGATCCCCTGGCTCGAGGATCCCATCGTCGATATCGGCAGCCATCACATGATGGGCGCGCGCATCATGCAGGACATGAGCTCCCTGGTCGGGCTCGGCATCGTGCTGCTGTGGGTCTGGTACGGGCTGCGCCGCGGGCACACGCCGCACGTGCACGATCGGCTGCTGCGCCGGACCGAGCGGCGCGTCTGGGTTGCCGTCTATCTGCTCGGCGCGGTTGGAATGACGGTCTTGTGGTTCGCATTGAGCCGCGCCTCGGAGCCCGGCGCGCACCTGTCGCATTCCGTCACCGCGATGGCGGGAGCCTGGGCGGTGGCGGCGCTCCGAGGCCTCGCCAGCGCATTCCTGGCGACGAGCCTCGCGCTCGACGGCCGGCTACGGGTGCTGCATGCCAGGAGGGCGGCGCCGGAGCCGCCGCCCTCCTAGGAACCCTACGATCGATCGTCGGGACCCGGCCGCGAGGCGTCCTGCGGGGACGACGACCACACCACGTACTTGCCCTCGGTACCGCCGCTGTCCCCGGCGCCGGCCGGCGGCGCGGCAGGCTCCGGCCGCGGAGGAGGGGCCGCGCGAACCGGCTCGGCCGCGGAGCTCAGGGACGCCCCGTGCTCGGAGCCGCCGCTACCGTCCCCGGACGCGCCGCCTTGGAAGGCCAGCGAGCCCTGTCCCGAGCTCGTCCCGGAATTCGGGCCATTGCTCGAGCCGGAACCCGAGCCTGAGCTCGAGCCTGCGCCTGCGCTTGAGCCTGCGCCTGGGCTCGATCCGGAATTTCCGCCGCCGGGGTTGCCCGGCTCTGCACCGTCGCGCCGACCGCGGCCGCGTCGGCGTCGGCCTCGGCCACCCCGCTCGCCTCGCTCACCACGGTCTCCACGGTCGGCCCCCGCCGGGCGCTCCCCGCCGGGGGATGCCACGCGCTCGCCGCCGGGCTCGCCCTGCCTCGGCTCGGGACGGCCGGGCTCACCGCGCGCCGCCTCGTTCCTCGGAGCCTGATCGCCCCGCGGCGCGGCCTCCGGTCGATTCGAATCCGGACGCGCGCCCGCGGCGCCTCGATCGGCCTGTGCTCCTCCGCGGTTCTCGCCGCGCGGACGGTCCCGACGTACATCGCGGGACGCATCGCGGTCGCGGCGCGCATCGCGGGGTCGATCTCTGTCACGGTCGCGATCTCGGTCCCGATGTCGGTCGCGATCGCCGCCCCGAGGGCGATCGTGCCGGCCGTCTCGATCCCGAGGCGGCGCGCGGTCGCGCGGGGCCTGAGCTCCCGGCGCCGCTTCCGGCGCCGCGCCGGTGCCGAAGAAGAAGCGCCACGCCTTCACGAAGATTCCGACTTGGGGCGCGGGCGGCGGGGCCGCCGCCGGCTCGGCCGGTGCCGCCGGGGGGATCGGAATCGGGGCGGCCTGCGTGGGCAGAATGCTCGGCACCAGCGGTGCGTCGCCCTGGGGCTTCTTGTCGCGCTCGCCGATGTTCGAGTCTTCGACCGCCGGCGTCGCGACGATCTGATAGCTCACCGCCGAGTTCTCCGGCAGCTCCTTTTCGTCGTCGCGAATCCGCCGCAGGGAATAGGCCGGCGTGTCCATGTGCGGGTTCGGCACGATGATCAGGGAGACCCGGTCGCGAGTCTCGATCTGATTGAGCCAGTCGCGCTTCTCGTTGATGAGGTAGGTCGCGACGTCGACCGGCACCTGGGCGATGACGCGGCCGGTGCGCTCCTTGCGCGCTTCCTCGCCGATCAGGCGCAGGAGCGCGAGCGACATGGACTCGACGCCGCGGATGGTGCCGAGACCGCCGCAGCGGGGACAATTGATGTGAGTCGTCTCGCTCAATGCCGGGCGCAAGCGTTGCCGCGAGAGCTCGAGCAGCCCGAATCGGGACAGCCGGCCGAGCTGGATGCGGGCGCGATCCATTTTGACCGCGTCGCGCAGACAGTCCTCGACCGCGCGCTGGTTGGCCTGCGACTCCATGTCGATGAAATCGATCACGATGAGGCCGCCGATGTCGCGCAGGCGCAGTTGCCGCGCGATCTCCTCGGCCGCCTCGAGATTGGTGTTGCGAGCGGTGGCCTCGATGTCGCCGCCCCGGGTGGAGCGCGCCGAATTGATGTCGATCGACACCAGCGCCTCGGTCTGGTCGATGACCAGGCTTCCGCCGGAAGGCAGCGTCACCTTGTGCGAGTAAGCCGATTCGATCTGGCTCTCGATCTGGTAGCGCGTGAACAGCGGCACCGGGTCCTGGTAGAGCTTGAGCTTGCGCTGCGCGTCCGGGGGCATGAAGCGCTGCATGTATTCCTGCGCTTTCTGAAATGCCTCGGGCTGGTCGATCAAGCACTCGCCCACATCGTCCGAGAAGTAATCGCGCAGTCCGCGCGTGACCGCATCGCTCTCCTGGAAGATCAGAAATGGCGCCGGCCGGCCGTCGTTTGCGGCAACGATCGCATCCCAGGCGGTCTTGAGATTGTTGAGATCCCATTGCAGCTCTTCGGTGGTGCGGCCGACGCCGGCGGTACGCACGATGGCGCCCATGCCCTCGGGAATGATGAGGCCGTTCATGGCCTCGCGCATCTGGTCGCGATCCTCGCCCTCGATGCGCCGCGAGACGCCGCCCGCGCGCGGGTTGTTCGGCATCAGCACCAGAAAACGTCCGGCCAGGCTGATGAAGGTGGTGAGCGCCGCCCCTTTGTTGCCGCGCTCCTCTTTCTCGACCTGGACGATGAGCTCCTGACCTTCCTTCAGCAGCTCCTTGATGTTGCGGCCCGAGCCGTTGGATTGATCGCGGAAGTATTCCTTGGAGACCTCCTTCAGAGGCAGGAAGCCGTGGCGCTGCGCGCCATATTCAACGAAGGCCGCTTCGAGACTTGGCTCGACGCGGGTGATGCGGCCCTTGTAGATGTTGGATTTTTTTTGTTCCCGGGAGGGGATCTCAATCGATAGGTCGTAGAGCTTCTGTCCGTCGACGAGTGCGACGCGCAGTTCTTCTTCTTGAACTGCATTCACGAGCATTCTTTTCATGTGGCCCAACTGAATTGTGATGAGCCGACGAGGGGAGCTTGAGCGTGGAAACCGGGTTCGCGACGGAGGGCAGCACCGCACCTGGGCATGAGCCGAGCGCGAGCCACGGGGCCGGCATCAGTTCCACCCAATTCTGCAGAAGTGCTATCAAAGGCAAGAGCATCACGAAGCCCGGGGCCTCATCTCGGTAACCGCTTTGAGCACCGAAGCTCTGCGAGCTCCATGGCGCTCTACTCATCGGCCGAGCGATGGTCTGGATATCCAGAACCAACTAATATGCGGCGCTCCCGATTGAAGGGGGCGCCACGGAAACCGGTGTAAGCAGGCACCCATCTGAAGGGCTGCGCGCCTGACACGGTTTTGCGACATTATCACGACAACCTACTAGGGTCAATATAATCAATACGTTAGACGATACAGCGGAAATCCCTTGAGAACTCAAGATCATGAACCGGTAAACACCGGCGCGGTGCGAGGGCCCAAGAGCGCCGTGACTTTTCGCGCCGTGAGCGCGGAGGAGTCGGGCCAGCGCATCGACAACTTCCTGCTCAAGCTGTGGAAAACCGTGCCGCGCAGCCGCGTCTATCGCCTGCTCCGCAAGGGCGAGGTGCGCGTGAATCGCAAGCGGGTCGATGCCGAGTATCGCATTCGGGAGGGCGACGAGCTGCGCCTGCCGCCGGTGCGAATCGACGCCGACGGGCAGCCCGGGAAACCCTCGGAAAGCCTGATGCGGCTGATCGAGCAAGCGATCGTCGTCCAGGACAAGCACGTCCTGGTCGTCGACAAGCCGGCGGGCGTGGCCGTGCACGGAGGCAGCGGAATGAGCTTCGGGATCATCG
The DNA here is from genome assembly GCA_036268215.1 of Steroidobacteraceae bacterium. Classification (GTDB taxonomy): domain Bacteria; phylum Pseudomonadota; class Gammaproteobacteria; order Steroidobacterales; family Steroidobacteraceae; genus Bog-1198. Next base: position 12,973 of record DATAUO010000088.1, on the reverse strand, counting down.
AGACGCTGCGCGCCTCGCGGCCGCGCGAGAGTCTGGAGCTGGTGCATCGCCTGGACCGCGATACCAGCGGCTGCCTCATGGTCGCGCGCGATCGGGCCACGCTGACCGCGCTCCACGCCCTGATCCGCGAGGGCGCAATGCACAAGACCTATCTGGCGCTGGTCGCCGGCAGCTGGCAGCTCGGCACCAAGCGGATCGATGCGCCGCTCGCGACCGATTCGCGCCGCCACGGCGAGCGCCACGTGCGGGTCGCGGCGGAGGGCAAAGGCTCGGTCAGCGTGTTCAAGCCGGTGCAGTTCTTCGGCTCCTTGGCGACGCTCATGCAGGTGGACATCCCGACGGGGCGCACCCACCAGATCCGCGTGCATGCATCGTTCGCGGGGCACCCGCTGCTGGGCGACGACAAGTACGGGGACCGCGAGCGCAACGCGGCGCTGCGCCTCGAGGGTCTGAAGCGCACCTTCCTGCATGCACAATCGATCGCGTTCGATTGGCCGGGATCCGGCGTGCCCTTTCACGTGAGCACTCCGCTGCCCGCCGATCTTGCCGCCGTGCTGGATGCGATCCAGCCCGTCAAGCGCAAAGCTGGCAGCCGCCGGGGCCGCCCCGCCGAGCGAGGCTCCGGCCGGGCGCCGCGCAGGCGCTCGTGATCCTCGCTAGGGCAGCTCGAAGCCGACCTGGCGCAGCGCCGCGCTCAGGCGTATCAGCGGCAGGCCGATCAATGCGCTGGGGTCGCTGCTGTCGATCGATTCGCACAGCGCGATCCCCAGGCCCTCGCTCTTGAAGCCGCCGGCGCAGTCGAGCGGCATCTCCAGCCCGACGTAGCGATGGATGACGGCTGCGTCGAGCGGCCGGAACCTCACCTTGGTGGTGTCGACCAGCTCGATGGGCGGTTGGCCATCCTGAACCAACGCGACCGCGGTGATGTAGGAAATGGTCTGCGCCGAGCAGGCCTTGAGCTGCTCTATGCAATGCTCCTGCGTGCCGGGCTTGCCGAGGACCGCCTCGCCCGAGGCCAGGTCCAGGCGCACCGCAACCTGATCGGAGCCGATGACCCAGGCGCCGGGGAACCGGGCGGCGACCGCCATGGCCTTGGCCAGCGCGAGACGGGTTGCGAGCGCGAGCGGCCGCTCGCCGGGCTCCCGCGTCTCGTCGACTCCGGGAGCGTGGGTGGTGAACGGAACGCGCAGCCGCGAAAGCAGCTCGCGCCGGTACCTCGATGTCGAAGCCAGGACGAGCGAGTGCGGAGACTTCAAAAACAACGACTTGCGCCCGATTCGTTTTGACAGGGGTGGGAACGCATCCTATCATACGCGGCCCATGGCACCGGGCTTCCCTGACCGAGTGGATTGTTCGCATCTCGCCGGCGATGCCGTTGCCCTAGAGCGCGACTATCGACTCGACGAGATGCCGCGCGTGCGCGATCTCTTGGCGGACACGCGCGGGTCGCTGCATGCGAATTTTGCGTTCAAGAGATTCGATGCCGGCCGGATCGGTGCCGCCGTCGAGGTCGAAGCGAATCCGATCCTGGTCTGTCAGCGCTGCCTGCAAGGATTCGAGTTTCCGGTCAAGAGCGGCAGCGAGATCGAATTTACCGCGGATGCGAGCGACGCTCCCGCGGGCTCGCCGCGCGAGGCATATGCGATGAGCGGCGGCACGGTGAGCCTCAAGGATCTCGCCGAAGAGGAGCTGCTGCTCGCTCTGCCGATCGTTGCGGCGTGCGCGGCGCCGGCGGCTTGCGGGCCCGCGCGGACGGGCGCGGACGAGAGTGAAACCCGGCCTCGGGCCGATGAGACCAGGCGGCCGTTCGCCGGTTTGCAAGAGATGTTGAAGAAAACTCGATAGGACTCAAGGTATGGCAGTTCAAAAAAGCAGAAAGACCCCTTCCAAGCGCGGCATGCATCGCTCGCACTCCGCTCTCGCGGCGCCCGCGGTGTCGATCGATGCCAAGAGCGGCGAGACGCACTCGCGCCACCGCATTTCGCGCGACGGATACTATCGCGGCCGCAAGGTGCTGAAGACCAAGGCGGACGCGGCGGCGGACGAGGAATAGCGCGCGCGAATCGGGCGGCGATTTCCTCGCCGTAAGTCTCCGAGCAAGAGTGTCCGCGCTGCTTCATATCGCCATCGACGCCATGGGCGGCGACCGGGGCCCATCGGTCTCCGTGCCGGCGGCCGTGGCGGCGGCCGGTGAGTTCGCCGACGTCCGTTTCACCCTGATCGGGCGCGAGCCGGATCTCGCGCGCGAGCTGCAAGGCGGGACACCCGCCAACGTGTCCTGCCTGTTCGCGGCCGACGTGGTCGAGATGACCGACCATCCCCGCGATGCCCTGCGGCGCAAGAAGGACTCCTCCATGCGGCGCGCGCTCGACCTGGTCAAGGCGCGCGAGGCGCACGCGTGCGTGAGCGCGGGCAACACCGGCGCGCTCATGGCGACCGCGCACTTCGTGCTCAAGATGCTGCCGGGCGTGGAGCGCCCCGCGATCGTGTCGATGATACCGTCGCGCGGCGGGCACACCTACATGCTGGATCTGGGCGCGAACGCCTCGTGCACGCCGCAGCAGCTCAAGCAGTTCGCGGTGATGGGATCGGTGCTGGCGGCCGATCTCGACGGCGCGCACGAGAAGCCCAGGGTCGGCCTCCTCAACATCGGCGAGGAAGAGATCAAGGGCAACGAGACCGTGCAGGCCGCGCACAATCTGCTCGCGCAGAGCGATCTCAACTACATCGGGTTCGTCGAGGGGCACGACATCTTCTCCGACCGCGTCGACGTCGTGGTCACCGACGGCTTCACCGGCAACGTCGCGCTCAAGGCGATGGAGGGCGCGGCGCGGCTCATCGGCGAGGCCCTGCGCGAGGAATTCAGCCGCAACGCCCTGCGCAAGCTCGGCTACCTCGCCGCGCGGCCCGCGCTTTCCGCCTTGCGCGCGCGCATCGATCCGCGCCGCTACAATGGCGCCAGCATGGTCGGGCTCAACGGGGTCGTCATCAAGAGCCACGGCGGCACCGACCCATTCGGATTCCAGCGTGCCATCGAGGTCGCCGTGCTCGAGGCGCGCAGCGGCGTGCCGGCCATGATCGCGCAACGGCTCGCCGATGCGCATTCGTCCTGAAGGAGGCGGTGCCCCGATGTATTCGAGAATCGCAGGCACCGGCAGCTACCTTCCCGAGACGGTGCTCACCAACGCGGACCTGGAAAAGCGCGTCGACACCAGCGACGAGTGGATCCGGACGCGCACGGGCATCGTCCAACGGCACATCGTCAAGGAAGGCGAGACCACCACGGATCTCGCCGAGCACGCCTCGCGCCGCGCGATCCTGGATGCGGGAGTCCTGCCCGAGGAGGTGGATCTCATCTGCGTCGGCACGACCACGCCGGATCTCGTGTTCCCGAACGTCGGCACCTTGCTGCAGGACCGTTTGGGAATCCATGGCTGCCCGGCCTTCAGCCTGGAGGCGGCCTGCACCGGCTTCATGTACGCGCTCAGCGTCGCGGACAAATTCGTGCGGCAAGGAGAGTCCAAGTGCGCGCTGGTCGTGGGCGCCGAGACCCTGACGCGCATCGTCGACTGGAACGACCGGGGCACCTGCGTGCTGTTCGCGGACGGTGCCGGAGCGGTCATCCTCAAACCCTCGGAAGAACCCGGCATCCTCAGCACGCGGCTGCATTCGGACGGCAAGTACAAGGATCTGCTGCTCTATCCGGACGGCGTCTCGAAAGGCTTCAAGCTGGTGCGGGCGGGCAATGTCGGCGTGCAGATGAAGGGCAACGAGGTCTACAAGGTGGCGGTGAACACCCTGGGACAGCTCGTCACGGAGACCCTCAGTCTCAACGGCATGGACAAGAACGACCTCGACTGGCTCATCCCGCACCAGGCGAACATCCGCATCATCGAGGCGATCGCCAAGCGTCTCGATCTGCCGATGGAGAAGGTGATCGTCACCATCGGCACGCACGGCAACACCTCGGCAGCCTCGGTGCCCCTCGCGCTCGACACGGGGATTCGCGACGGACGGGTGAGGCGCGGTCAGCTGCTGCTGCTCGAGGCCTTCGGGGGCGGGTTTACCTGGGGCTCCGCGCTGATCAGGTATTGAAGCGGCGCTCCGAGCGGGTGGCCGGTGCGAATTCGGGACGGCGGCACCATCGGCCAGAGGCGCCGATTGCAGCAAACGCCGGCCAAGGCGCCGATTCCAAGCAAAAAAACGCCGCGGGATCGCCGCGGCGTTCAATCGATCATTTCGCCCTGATTACTTGGACACCGACTTCTTGAACATGCGATCGATCTTCTCGTTGATCGCTTCGATGGCCTGAGAGTTCGACTGGGAGGTCGACAAGGCCTGGTTCGCGGTGCTCTGCGCGCCCGAGGCGGCAGACTGCGCGCTCGCGGCAGCGCTGTTGGCGGCGGCGGCATCGCTCGAGGCCTTCGCCACGTCGCTCTGCAGCTTGCCCACTTGCGACTTCAGATCGTCGACTTGAGCCTGGATCGGCTTCAGATCGGTGCAGCCTGCGAAAGCAACGACGCAAGCCACTGCGAGCGAGGCCTTAAGTGTGGTGGTCAATGTCATAAAATTCCCCTTGGGGTTGTTTCGTTCGTCATTTCGTATCGGAAAGTCCTAAAGTGTTCCGCCTTAGCCTGGTCCTGTCTCTCGTCGGGCCGGTCTGCGTCGCAACACAGTCCTACATAAAGCCAAAATCGCGCGTCGAATGCAACTGAAATGCGCGCAATGTCGTCACCCGGCGACTATTTTCGCGCAGTTTTGCCCGCACAAATTAAATGATGATTAAGAAACGCGTCTCCATGTAACTTTTACAGGTGAATCAACGCCGCCGCGTCCGAGAGCGCTTTTCCCGGCTCGCGCGCAGCACGCCCGAGCTTGGCCGCCGCGCTGCAATGCCCTTCATCGCGTGGCGCCGCCGCATCACGCGCCGTGCAGCAGCTCCATCGCGGCGCGGTGCCCCTGGTTGATGGCCGAATCGGTATAGGCGGCGCCGCCGGAATCGGAGTTGGCGATGGCGATCCGTCCGAAGCGTGCCCGTCCGATGACGTGCGGCCGCTGGCTTTCAGGCACGTCGGGGTCGAACAGCGGGTTGTATTCCGGGGCATAGCCGTGAGGCCAGCGGTTGACCGTGATCGCGGTGATGTCGCGCGCCGGGTCGAATCCGCCGGCTCCGAGCGTGCGCCCGAGCTGATCGCGAATATTGCGCTCGAAGGTCTCGAACGAGGTAGCCAGGAGCTCCGCGCGCCCGGCCTTGTTCTGCTCGTGCTCGGGCAGCCCACGTTTGCAGGGCGTGCGCACCATGTGCACGAGGGTGGGCTCGTCCGGCACCGAGGGACTGCGATAGGCGCCGATGTTCACGTGCGGATTGAGGTGAAAGTAGATGTGATAGGAGCCGGGCGCGTACACGCGATGGATCTTGAGCGCGTCGAACGCGCGCCGATTGCGCACGGCGACGCTGGTGTAGACCAGCGGCGTCTTGACCAGCGCGTGCAGCGCCTGTTTCTGAGCCTCGGGAAGCTCGGGGCACAGATACGGAATCATCATGTTGTAGCCCGCGAGCACCGCGGCGCGGGCGCGCGCGGTGAACGGGCGTCCGCCGCGCACGTAGGTGATCTCCACCTCCCGGGCGGAGGCGGGATCGCCGAGGTGCCGGGCGCGGATCGCGATGCTGCTCAGGCGCAGGCGGATCGGTGCGCCCGCGCGGTCGAGCTGGCCGTAATCGACGCGCGCCGTGACCACGTCCTCGGCGCTCGAGCCGGGCACGGCCTGCGGAATCAGGTTCCTCACCAACAGCCGCGCGATGGTCGCGTTGCCGTCCGGGAAATGCAGCTTGTCCGAGCCGCCCGTGTCCTCGTATCCGGAGGGCGTGGGACCCATGCGCGGGATCGAGCCCTTGGCGAGCTTCATGCCTTCGAATCCCGGGAAATCCAGCCCCCAGCAGTCGAGCGCCGAGACCGCGTCGGAGCCGACGCCCCACTCGCCCATGGGGCGCGCGTAGTAGTACTCGAGCACGCCGTCCTCGGCATGCACGACATCGCGCAGGAATGCTTCGTAGCTCATGCGCGAGAGGCGGTCTTTCTTGTCGGCGGAGGAGAGGCCCGGCATGTAGTCGACGCGCCCCTCCTCGAGCTCGACGATGGTCTTGCGCGCGCGCTGCGAGAGCGGTGCCCCTTGGAGCAACCGATCGAACGGCACGCGGCCGAGACCGGCCGCCAGCCGGTCCGCGCCGAAGGTCTCGCGGTCGAAGAAGACGGCGGTATCCAGGCCCGCGTGCGAGTAGAACTCGGGATTTTGCGTGCTCTTGATGAGCTTCGGCACGTCGATGCCGAGCGTGGCGATGAGGCCGCGGGCGACGGGGCCGTAGGGGCGGGGGCTGTCGATTTCCAGGGTGCCGCCGTTCAGGAGATTGAGGCGCCCCCCGAGATCGAACTCGTTGCGCTTGGCGTGGCCGCCGAAGTCGTCGTGATTGTCGAGGATGAGGATGCGGCTGCTGCCCTTGGCGTGCGCTCGATGGAAATGCGCGGCGGCGAGGCCGCTGATCCCGGCGCCCACCACGATCAGGTCGTATTCCTCGCCCGTGTCGGTGGGATTGCTCCAGTGCTTGCCGTCGCGCAGGGCGTGAGCGTCCTCGAAGGATCCCGGGTGGGAGCCGCGCAGCCCGGTGAGGAGCGGCGGGTAGTAACCCGGAACATCCTGCGGGGCGACACCCGTTGCCGCGGCCGCCGCGCTCGAGCCGGGTGCGGCCGCGGCGGGCGCGCCGAACAGGGGTGCGGAGGCGGCGGCCGTGACGCCGATGGCGACGCCGTTCAGGAAGTCGCGCCGGGTGATGGGCCGGTCCATGCCGAGCGCGCGGTCATGGGAGGCGGCGGATGGATGCGAGGGAGGGTCTTTTTCTTGTGACATGAATGAGGGGGGTCTTATGGAAAACCCAAGGAAGCTACCGCGCCGGAAGAGGACTTGCCAGCGTCGGATGCCTGTATATAATAACAGCCACTGTCTACATATACAGGTGATGCATGTCGGACCTCACGCCCCGTCAAACCCAGATCCTGAGGCTGATCCAAGACGCCATCTTGGAAAGCGGCATGCCGCCGACGCGCGCGGAGATTGCCCGTACGCTGGGGTTCAAATCTCCGAATGCCGCCGAGGAGCACTTGCGCGCCTTGCAGCGCAAGGGCGTCATCGATCTCATTCCGGGCGCTTCGCGCGGCATCCAGCTCAAGGACATCTTGCGCGAGCAATTGGGATTGCCGCTGATCGGGCGCGTTGCCGCGGGGCGTCCCATCCTGGCCCAAGAGCATATCGAGAAGCACTACCAAATCGATCCTCAGCTGTTTCAGCCCACGCCGCATTACCTGTTGAAGGTGCAGGGCATGAGCATGAAGAACGCCGGCATCCTGGACGGCGATCTCGTCGCCGTGCATCGCACTCCCGAAGTGCGCAACCGCCAGATCGTGGTCGCGCGCCTGGAGAACGAGGTCACCGTGAAGCGCTACCGTCAGGAGGGCACCATCGTGTGGCTCATGCCGGAGAATGCCGACTTCCAGCCCATTCGCATCGATCTCAAAGAGGAGCCCATGATCATCGAAGGCGTGGTCGTGGGAGTGCTTCGTCGCGGTAAAGACGTGGATGCCGCGTGAGGGATCATCGCTTGCGGAGATATTGGCCGATGCGCGCGTCTGGAAGCTAAAGGACGCCTCGGCCGCCCCCGCTCGTCCGGTCTGGTCCACAGGCCGTCGCTCGCTGGATGCCCGTTTGCCCGGAGGCGGGTGGCCGTCGTCCTCGCTCATCGAGGTTTTGCTGGACGACAACGGCTTGGGAGAGATTCAGTTGTTCCTGCCGGCCCTGGTCGAGTGCCAGCGCGGTCTGCCATCGAGCCGCGCCGAGATTCCCTGGATCGTCTGGATCGCTCCGCCCCATGAGCCTTATGCGCCGGCTCTAGCGGAGCACGGGCTCGAGCTCGGCCGTCTGCTCATCGTGCGCCCCGGCAGCGCGACGGAGGCTCTGTGGGCGGCCGAGCAAGCCTTGAGCTCGGGTGTTTGCGCCGCCGTGTTCCTGTGGTTGAAGGGCTCCGACGACCGCTGGCTTCGCCGCTTGAAGCTTGCGGCCGAAGCGGGCGGTGCGCTCGGCGTGCTGTTTCGTCCCGGCCGGCATCGCTTCGAATCCTCGCCCGCGAGCCTGCGATTGTTGATGACGGGGAACGAGGGCGAGTCGCATCTCGATCTCATCAAGGTCCAAGGCGGCCGACCGGGCCCCGTCGAGCTCTCATGAAAGCACGCTCGATCGAGCGGCGGCCAGGAACCGACCGGTCGCGCGCGAGCGTCGCGAAGCCGCGGACCGGGGATCTGTTCGCCCCGCCTCGAGCGGAGCCCGCCCTTCGAACGTCGCCTCGATCCGACGCGCCGCCGGCCGCGCGGGCACGTCCGCGGCAGCTCTGGTACGCCGTGGTATTCCCGAATCTCGCTGCCGCCGCTCCTCTCGCCGTACGTGAATCGCAATCCACCGAGGCGATTCTCCTGCAAAGGTTGTGCATGCATGCACAGCAATTCACGTCCTTCGTCAGCATCGAGCCGCCCAATGCGCTGCTCCTCGAGGTGAAGGGCAGCCTCAAATTGTTCGGCTCCGCCGAAGCTCTGCATGCGCGCATCGATGCGTGCTGGCAGCGGCTGGAGCTCGCGCCCTCGAGCGCCACGGCGCCATCGACCCTGGCGGCGCTTTGGCTGGCACGCGGCAAAGGCACATCGCAACCGATCCTCATCGAGGACCCCGGTCTGCTGGCGGGATGCCTGGCGGCTCTACCGATCGCTTGCACGGCCTGGGACGAGGAGCGGCTGCGGACGCTTCGCGCCATGGGCGTCATGCGCCTTGGCGAGCTTTCGCGCTTGCCGAGAGCCGGCCTTGCCCGGCGCCTGGGACCCGAGGCGGTCCGCGATCTCGACATCGCGCTGCTGCGGCAATTCGCGCCGCGCCGGGCATTCGTGCCGCGCGAGCGCTTCCGCGCGCGCTGCGATTTCGAGACGGAGGTCGAGCATGCCGCTTACCTGGAAAAGGCGGCCGAGCCCTTGATCGCTCGTTGCGCCGCGTTTCTGCGCGAGCGGCAGGCCGGGGTGCAGGGATTGCACCTGAAGCTCGGCCATCGCCGCGGTTCTGCGACGGAGGTGCGCCTGGGATTGGCGAGCGTCACCGGCGAGCGGCGGCGCTTGATGGACGTGCTCGTGCAGAAGTTGACGCGGCTGGAATTGCGCGCACCGGTTCGCAGGCTGGAGCTCATCTCGGGATCCCTGCGGCCGCTTTCGGCGGATTCTCTCGATGTCTTCGCCGGCTCGAAGCACGGCGGACGCGATACGGCGCCGCAACTGGTGGAGCGCTTGCGGGCGCGCCTGGGTCAGAACGCGGTGTACGGCGTCATGCCCATTCCCGAGCATCGGCCGGAGGCTGCGTGGCGCCGGGTGCACCAGCTCGATCCGACGCGGGCACCGCAGGCCGCCGCCCTCGGCCTGCCGCGTCCCGTATGGCTGCTCGAGGAGCCGCAGCCGCTCACGGGCGGCCTCCTCCTGGAGGAGGGGCCCGAGCGTATCGAGAGCGGCTGGTGGGATGGGCGCGGCGTGGCGCGCGACTACTACGTTGCGCGGCAGGCGCCGCTGCGCGTCCGTACCGACGAGCTCGGCCCTCACCCTCCCGATGACGCTCGTGCCGGCGGCGGCGCCGCGCCCTGTGGCGGCGCCAAGCTCTGGGTGTTCCAGGAGCGGCGCTCCAAGAACTGGTACCTGCACGGTGTGTTCGCGTGAGCGCGCGCCATGTACGCCGAGCTGCATGTCCTCAGTAATTTCTCCTTTCTGCGCGGTGCCTCGCATCCAGAGGAGCTGGTCGAGCGTGCGAAGCACCTCGGCTACGCCGCGATGGCGCTCACGGATGAGTGCTCGGTGGCGGGCGTGGTGCGCGCGCATGTCGCCGCCAAGCAGCTCGAGCTGCCGCTGATCGTCGGCACGGAGCTCTCCTGCACGGACGGCCTCAAGCTGGTGGTGCTCGCCACCGACCGCGCGAGCTACGGTGCCATGAGCCGGCTGATCACCCGCGCGCGCCGAGCGCAGGTCAAGGGCCGCTATGCGCTGGCGCGCGCCGACCTCGAGGGCTCGCTCGGAGGCTGCCTCGTCATCTGGCTGCCGAGCGCGGATCGAGCTCTCGGCGCGGCACCGGAGCCGCACGCACGGCTCCCTCACTCCGTCCGCGAATCCCACGATCTCGAGCAGCTGCTTTGGCTGCGCGAGCGCTTCGAAGGACGTCTCTGGATCGGGGTCGAGCTCCTCACCGGCGGCCTCGATCAGCGCCGCCTCACGCTGCTCGAAGGGTTGGGGAAAACCTTGGGCATCCCTCGGGTGGCCGCGGGCGACGTGCACATGCATCGCCGCTCGCGGCGCGCCCTGCAGGATGTGCTGACGGCGATCCGCACGAGGACCCCGCTGCAGGCCGCGGGCTATGCGCTGTTCCCGAACGGAGAGCGCTGCATGCGGCCGTTGAAACGGCTGCGTGAGCTGTACCCCGCGGCGCTGCTCGATGCGACGCTGGACATGGCGGCGCGCTGCACGTTCAAGCTCGGCGAGCTGCGCTACGAATATCCGGAGGAGATCGTGCCGCCCGGCGAGACGCCCGAGAGCCACCTGCGCGCGCTCACGATGCGCGGCTGCCGGGAGCGTTGGCCGGAGGGAGCGTCCGACGCCGTGCGCCGGAACATCGAGCACGAGCTCAGGTTGATCGCCGAGCTCAGGTTCGAGCCGTTCTTTCTCACGGTCCACGACATCGTGCAATACGCGCGCTCGCAGGGAATCCTCTGTCAGGGCCGCGGCTCGGCGGCCAACTCCACCGTCTGCTACTGCCTGAAGATCACCGAGGTGGATCCGTCGCGCATGGCCATGCTGTTCGAGCGCTTCATATCCAAGGAGCGCAACGAGCCGCCGGACATCGACGTGGATTTCGAGCACGAGCGGCGCGAGGAGGTGATCCAGTATATCTACGGGAAATACGGGCGTGAGCGCGCGGCGCTCGCGGCCACCGTCATTTGCTACCGGCCGCGCAGCGCCCTGCGCGACGTGGGCAAGGCGCTCGGCCTGGACCTCGACCAGGTCGACGCGCTCGCGGGCGGCATGCAATGGTGGGACGGGCAGCGCATCGATCCCGAGCGCATCCGCGCCGCGGGCTTCGATCCGGGCGATGCCGCGATCGGGCGCGTGGTCGAGATCACGACCGAGATCCTGGGATTCCCCCGTCATCTCTCGCAGCACGTCGGCGGCTTCGTCATTGCGCGCGGCCGCCTGGACGAGATCGTACCCATCGAGAACGCGGCCATGCCCGACCGCACGGTGATCGAATGGGACAAGGATGACATCGACGCGCTCGGGCTCCTCAAGGTGGACGTGTTGGCGCTCGGCATGCTGAGCGCCATCCGGCGCGCCTTTCACCTGATCAATGGTTTCGGCGGCTCGCCGGCGCTGCCCGGCGTCGAGCTCGACCTTGCCGCCGTGCCGGGCGAGGACCCCCGGGTTTACGAAATGATCTGCCGGGCCGACACCACCGGCGTGTTCCAGATCGAATCGCGCGCGCAGATGGCGATGCTGCCGCGATTGCGTCCGCAGAATTACTACGACCTCGTGATCGAGGTCGCCATCGTGCGGCCCGGCCCGATTCAGGGGGAGATGGTGCATCCCTACCTGCGCCGCCGCAGCGGCGAGGAGCCGGTGACCTATCCGAGCCCGGAGGTCGAGGCCGTGCTCAAACGCACCCTGGGCGTGCCCATCTTCCAGGAGCAGGTCATGCAGCTCGCCATCGTCGCCGCGGGGTTCTCTCCCGGCGATGCGGACCGGCTGCGCCGCGCGATGGCCGCGTGGAAGCGCAAGGGCGGACTCGAGCCTTTTCAGCGGCAGCTCATCGACGGCATGCGCGCGAAGGGGTACTCGGAGAGCTTTGCCAATCAGATCTACAACCAGATATTGGGGTTCGGCGAATACGGATTTCCCGAATGCGTGGTCGGCGAGACACGGGTCGTCGATGCGGACACCGGAAGTTGGCTGACCCTCGATGAGGTTGTGAGCGGGCGGGCACGCCTCGAGCACACCTTGGCATGCGATGAGAATTTGCGCCTGGTGAAGCGCAGGGTGCTCGAGGTCATGCGCAGCGGGACGAAGCCGGTCTTTCGCTTGCGCACTGCGCTGGGACACGAGATCTGCGTCAGTGCGGAACATCCATTCATGACCCCGACGGGATGGGTACCGCTCGAGAGACTGAGCGTGGGCGATCACGTGGCGACGGCGCGCTCGATTTGCCGGTCTGATATCTGCTGGGACCGAATCGTGGAGATCGAGCCCGAGGGGGACAGGGAGACCTACGACCTGAAAATCGAGGGCGACCATAATTTTCTCGCCAATCATTTCGTCATTCACAACTCCCACTCGGCCAGCTTCGCCCTCCTGGTCTACACCTCGGCCTGGCTCAAGCACTACGAGCCGGCGGCCTTTTGCGCGGCGCTGCTCAACAGCCAGCCCATGGGCTTCTACGCGCCGGCACAGCTGGTGCGCGATGCGCGCGCGCACGGCGTCGAGATCCGGCCGGTCGACGCGACGGTCAGCGGATGGGACTGCGCCCTGGAGCGGCGTCCGGACGGGCGGCCGGCGGTGCGTCTCGGACTGCGCATGGTGAAGCGCCTCTCGAGCGAGGGAGCGATGCGCTTGATCGCGGCGCGCGAGCGGCGTCCATTCGGCCATCTGGCCGATCTTGCCGAGCGGGCCGCGCTCGATCGGCGCGATCTCGAGGCCCTGGCGGCGGCGGATGCGCTCAGCGGCCTCTCGGGACATCGCCATCGCGCGGTATGGCAGGTGAGCGGGGTGGAGCGTTCCTTGCCGCTCTTGCCGGCGGACACGGTGCGCGAGGAGGGCATCCCGCTGCTTCGCGCGCCGCGCGAAGGACAAGACATCGTGGCGGA
>DATAUO010000087.1:0-25800 GCA_036268215.1 Steroidobacteraceae bacterium | reverse complement strand
GTCCGCGCTCCTGAGCGCGGACGGCCCGGCCGGATCGTGGCTCCTCGCGGGATGTCCGAGAAGCAGGCATGCGCCCGCCACGACGAGCGCAGCAAGCATCGGGGCACGAAGGAGCCCGCGCCCGCGGCTCTGCGGGCCGGGTCCGGCCGGATCCGTTCGTGAGGCGTGCTGCGGCGCGCTACGCCGCGTCGACATTGCGCATCGACAGGCGCACGCGCCCCTGACGATCGACTTCGAGCACCTTCACGCGCACAACGTCGCCTTCCTTCAATTTGTCGCCGACCCGCTCGACGCGCTCGTCGGAGATCTGCGAGATGTGCACCAGACCGTCGCGACCGGGAAGAATGGTCACGAAAGCGCCGAAATCCATCAGCCGCGCAACCCGGCCCTCGTAGACCCGGCCCACCTCGACGTCGGCGGTGATCAGCTCGATGCGGCGCTGAGCCTCGCGGCCTGCCGCGCCCTGCACCGAGGCGATCTTCACGGTTCCGTCGTTCTCGATGTCGATCGAGGTGCCGGTTTCCTCGGTGATCTGGCGGATGACGGCGCCGCCCTTGCCGATGACGTCGCGGATCTTCTCCGGATCGATCTTGAGGGTGATGATGGTCGGCGCCCACTCGGACATGGTCTCGCGCGGCTTGGACAGAACCTTGTTCATCTCACCGAGGATGTGCAGGCGTCCCTCGCGCGCCTGATCGAGCGCGACCTTCATGATCTCGCGCGTGATGCTGGTGATCTTGATGTCCATCTGCAGGGCGGTGATGCCGTCCTTCGTGCCGGCGACCTTGAAATCCATGTCGCCGAGATGATCCTCGTCGCCGAGGATGTCGGTGAGCACCTGGTAGCGATCGCCCTCCTTCACCAGTCCCATCGCGACGCCCGCGACGGGCGCTGCAATCGGAACGCCGGCATCCATGAGCGCGAGGCTCGTGCCGCAGACGCTCGCCATGGAGCTGGAGCCGTTCGACTCCAGGATCTCCGACACGACGCGGATCACGTACGGGAATTTCTCCAGCCCGGGCATGACCGCCTTGACGCCGCGCTTGGCCAGATTGCCGTGGCCGATCTCGCGGCGCTTCGGCGATCCCATCATGCCGGTCTCGCCGACGCTGAACGGCGGGAAGTTGTAGTGCAGCATGAACGACTCTTTGCGCTCGCCGGAGAGTCCGTCGATGATCTGCGCGTCGCGCCCGGTGCCGAGCGTGGTCACGACCAGGGCCTGGGTCTCGCCGCGGGTGAACAGCGCCGAGCCGTGAGTACGCGCCAGAACGCCGGTGCGCACGTTGATGTTGCGTACGGTCTTGGTGTCGCGGCCGTCGATGCGCGGATGACCGGCGAGGATGCGCTCGCGGACCAGACGATATTCGAGGTCGAAGAACTCGCCGCCGACCTCGTCCTTGGTGAACTTCGGCGCGGCGCCCGCTTCGCTCTTGGTGAGCGCCTCGATCGCGGAGGCCTTGATCTCGCCGATCTTGGCGTAGCGCTGCTGCTTCTCGGTCAACATATATGCGGCCACGAGGTCCCGCTCGGCGTGGGTGCCCACGGCATTCTTGAGATCGGTGCGCGGCTCCGGGGCCGTCCACTTCCACTTGGGCTTGCCTGCTTCCGCGGCAAGCTCGTTGATGACCTTGATCGCGGCCTGCATCTGCTCGTGCCCGAAGGTCACGGCACCCAGCATGATCTCCTCATTGAGGCCGTGCGCCTCGGACTCGACCATCAGCACGCCCTCGGCGGTGCCGGCGACGACGAGATCCAGCTTCGACTGCGCGAGCTGCGTCGCGGTCGGGTTCAGCACGTACTTGCCGTCGACGTAGCCGACGCGCGCGGCGCCGATGGGTCCCAGGAACGGCATCCCGGAGATGGCGAGCGCCGCCGAGGCTCCGAGCAGCGAGGCGATGTCGGGATCCACCTCGGAATTGACCGACAGCACGGAGGCGACCACCTGAACGTCGTTGATGAAGCCTTCCGGAAACAGCGGCCGGATCGGACGGTCGATGAGCCGCGAGGTGAGGGTCTCCTACTCGGTCGGACGGCCTTCGCGCTTGAAGAAGCCGCCGGGGATGCGCCCCGCCGCGTAGGTTTTCTCCTGATAGTTCACCGTCAGCGGAAAGAAGTCGCGGCCCGGCGTCGGCTTCTTCATGCCGACCGCGGTCACCAGGACCACCGTCTCGCTCATCGACACGAGCACGGCGCCGTCCGCCTGACGCGCATGCTCTCCCGTCTCGATCGTTACCGTGTGATCACCATACTTAAAGCTCTTTTTGGTAGCGCTCACTCTCTAGCCCCTGTGCAAATTATGAAATGAAGGCGCGAAGCGCGCCGCGGCGGCATCGACTAGCGACGCAGTCCCAAGCGCTCGACCAACTGCGCATACTTGTCCGGGGTCGTGCTCTTGAGGTAGTCGAGGAGCTTGCGCCGCTGGTTCACCATCTTCAGCAGCCCGCGGCGCGACGCGTGGTCGGCCTTGTGGGTGGTGAAATGCTGGCTCAAGCCATTGATGCGCTCGGACAACAGGGCGATCTGAACTTCGGGGGACCCGGTGTCTCGCGCATCGCGCTGAAACTTTCCGAGCACCTCTTGCTTATCTTCACGAGTGAGTGGCATTGAAATCAACCTCAATCAACGACTTAGACCTTTTAGGAAGGCGCGCATTGTACGCGTCGCGGCACTTGCTCTCAAGCGGGATTCGGCGGATGCGCATCCGCGGAAATCAATCGTCTCGGAACCAGTCGCCCGCCGGCCTCGATCTCGCCCAAACCGAGAAATCCCATGCCGTCCGCGTAGATACGCACCGTGCCAGGCGCCTGCTCACCGCCGGCCGCGATGGCGACCGTCTGACCCTGGCGCAAGGCCCGCAACGCGCTTGGGGATAAGTCGTATCGGCGCCAGCCGGTCAGCGCCGCATCGACCGGCAGGAGCGCCGCGCTCCGGGCCGGCGCATCCAAGGCTTCCAGCGCCTCGAACGTCCACTGCCGTACGGCACCGAACGGGTCGACCGAGAGCCTGCGCAGCGCCGCGAGATGCCCGATGGTCCCCATGCGGGCGGCGAGATCCTCCGCCAGCACGCGGACATAGGTTCCCTTGCTGCAGCCCACATCGAAACAGAGGTCGGGCGGAGCCCAGTCGATGAGCTCCAGCGCGCGGATGGTGAGGCTGCGGGCGGCGCGCTCGCGCGAGATCCCGGCGCGGGCGTACTCGTAGAGCGGCCTGCCCCCCTGCTTGATCGCGGAGTGCATCGGCGGAATCTGCTCGTATTCGCGCGGAAAGAGGCGCAGCGCCTCGCGCAGATCGTCGGGCGAGTAGCCCGGCAGCGCGCGCCGCTCGATCACCTCGGACTCGCGGTCGGCGCTCGGCGTGCGCTCCCCGAGCCGTACGGTCACTCGGTAGCTCTTGTCGGCGTCGAGAAGGTGTGCGCCGAATTTCGTCGCCTCGCCGAGGCACACGGGCAGGAGTCCGGTCGCCAGCGGATCGAGCGAGCCCGTGTGACCCGCCTTGCGCGCGCTGAACAGCCATTTGACCCGTGCCACGGCGGCGGCGGAGGACAGTCCCAAGGGCTTGTCGAGCAGCAGGATGCCGTGCACGTCGACGCGCATGTCAGCGCATGCCTCCAGGAGTCCGGCGGCACGTCTTGGGCGGGTCGATCAAGCGGCTAGTCCTCGGCGCGGTCGTTCTTGGCCGGGTTGCTGACCGAATCGATGAGCTGCGACAGCCGCACGCCCTGCGCGATCGAGGAGTCCAGCTCGAAAGTCAGGTTCGGGGTATGGCGGATCATCAGCGACTTGGACAGCGCATTGCGCAGGAACCCGGCGGCGCTCGTGAGGCCGCGCTGCACCTGGGGGTCCGGACCGTCCTTGCCGAACACCACGTAGTACACCCGCGCCGCGCGCAGATCCGGGGTGACGTCCACCCCCGTGATGGTCACATTGCCGATGCGCTCGTCCTTCACGTCGCGACGCAGCAGGTCCATGAGCTCCCGCTGGATCTGCTCTCCAAGCCTGCGCGCCCGCGGATTTTGTTTGCCCTTATTCATGCGCTTCGCGCAGGATCGACGGGGTCGAGGCAACCCCGTCCGCTAATTGGCTAGAGACTACGGGCAACTTCGACTCTCGAGTAGCACTCGATCTGGTCGCCTTCGCGCACGTCGTTGTAGTTCTTGACGCCGATGCCGCACTCGGTCCCGGCACGCACCTCGTTGACGTCGTCCTTGAAGCGCTTCAGGGACTCGAGCGCACCCTCGAAGATCACCACGTTGTCGCGCAGCACGCGGATCGGGAAATTACGGCGCACGTAGCCGTCGATCACCATGCAGCCCGCGACCGTGCCGAACTTGCTGGACCGGAACACGCTGCGGACCTCGGCGAGACCGACGATCTGCTCCTTCACCTCAGGCGCCAGGAGGCCGGTGAGCAAGGCCTTCACGACGTCGATGGCCTCGTAGATGATGCTGTAATAGCGCACATCCACGGCGTGATCCTTGATCGCGGTGCGCGCGGCGGCATCGCCGCGCACGTTGAACGCAATGATCATGGCCTTGGAGGCCGCCGCCAGCGTCACGTCCGATTCGGTCAGGCCGCCGACTCCGGAAGCCACGATATTGACCGCCACCTCGGACGTCGACAGCGCATTCAGCGCATCGCGCAGCGCCTCGGCGCTGCCCTGCACGTCCGCTTTCACCAGGAGCTGCACCACGTCCGCCTTCGCCTCGCCCATGGTGGAGAACACGTCCTGCAGGTTCGCGCTCTTCTGGGCCAGCTTCACGTCGCGCGACTTGGCCTGGCGATGCAAGGCCACCTCGCGCGCCTTGCGCTCGCTCTCGACCACGAGCAGCTCGTCGCCCGCATTCGGCGCGCCGGACAAGCCCAGCACCACCACCGGAATCGAGGGTCCGGCGCTCTCCACCGGCTTGCCCGCCTCGTCGAACAGCGCGCGCACGCGGCCGAATTCCTGTCCGATCAGGATCGGATCGCCGAGCTTCAAGGTCCCGCGCAGCACGAGAACCGTCGCCACCGCGCCGCGCCCCTTCTCGAGGCTGGATTCGATCACGTAGCCTGCGGCCATGCCCTCGATGGGTGCCTTCAGCTCGAGCACTTCCGCCTGCAGCAGCACGCTCTCGAGCAGCTGGTCGATGCCTTGCCCGGTGCGCGCCGAGACCGGCACGAAGATGTTCTGGCCGCCCCACTCCTCGGCGATGACGCCGTACTTCGACAGCTCCTGCTTGACCTTGCCGGCATCGGCCTCCGGCTTGTCGATCTTGGTGAGCGCCACCACGATCGGCACCTTGGCCGCCTGGGAATGCTGGATGGCCTCGATGGTCTGAGGCATGACGCCGTCGTCGGCGGCCACCACCAGAATCACGATGTCGGTGACCTGGGCGCCGCGCGCGCGCATCGAGGTGAAGGCCGCGTGGCCCGGGGTGTCGAGGAAGGTCACCATGCCCTTGCTGGTCTCGACGTGATACGCACCGATGTGCTGGGTGATTCCGCCCGCCTCGCCCGCCGCGACCTTGGTGCGGCGGATGTAGTCGAGCAGCGAGGTCTTGCCATGATCGACGTGGCCCATCACCGTCACCACCGGGGGTCGCGGCACCACTTCGTGCTGCGTGTCGGTGACGCCCTGCAGGTCCTCCTCGATGACGTTTTCCTTGCGCAGCACCGCGGTGTGGCCCATCTCCTCGACCACCAGGACCGCCGTGTCCTGATCGATGCTCTGGTTGATGGTGGCCATCACGCCCATGTTCATCATGATCTTGATGACTTCGGTCGCCTTGACCGCCATCTTTTGCGCAAGCTCGCCCACCGTCATGGCCTCGCCGATCGCCACCTCGCGCACCACGCGCGCGGTCGGCATCTCGAACCCGTGCTTGGCATCGGTCTCGGCGCCGACGGCTCGGCGGCGTCCGTCGCGGGACTTCTTCTTCTTGTGGCGCGAGCTCACGTCGCCGACGATGTGCAGCTCCTGGCGCCCGTAGCGGGTGGATTTGTCCTCCACCGTTTCCCGGGCGGGCTTGCCCGGCTTGGCCGCGGTGGTCTTGCGCTCGCGCTCGGCGGCTTCGCGCGCCTGCACCTCGGCGGCGCGCCGCGCCTCTTCCTCGGCGGTACGCTTGCGCACCTCCTCGTCGGTGCGCCGCCGGCTCTCCTCCTCCTGGCGCTCGCGGTCGAGACGCTCCTTCTCCAGGCGCTCGCGCTCGGCACGCTCGGCCGCGGCCTTGACCTGCTCCTCGGTCTCGCGCTGCCGGTCCAGCTCTTCCTGCTGATGCCGCGCCTGATCCTCGAGCACCTCGCGCTTGATGTAGGTGCGCTTGCTGCGAACCTCCACGTTGACGGTGCGCGCGCGCCCTTGCGAGCTCGCGAGCTTGAGCTCGGATTGGGACTTGCGCCTGAGCGTGATCTTGCGCGGCGAGGCATCGGACAGCGGATCGCCGTGACCGTGACTCCGGCGCAGATGAGTCAGCAGCTCGTGCTTCGCATCTTCGCTGATCATGTCCTCGGCGCCGTCCACCTTGATGCCGGCCTGATCGAGCTGCTGCAGCAGCCGGTCGACGGGCACCTTCAGCACCTCGGCGAATTGTGCGACGGTTACGTCTGCCATAGTTGCTCCTAAACCTTAGCCTCTTCCGCAAACCAGTGCTTGCGGGCATCCATGATCAGCTCCGCCGCCTTCTTGTCGTCCACGCCGCCCATCTCGACCAGCTCATCGACCGCGAGATCGGCAAGATCGTCGCGGGTGCGCACGCCCTTGCGCGCCAAGGCCTTGGCAAGCTCCTCGCCGGCGGTCTCGATCAGATCCGCGGCCGGCTCGGCGCCGTCCATCGACTCCTCGCTGGCGATCGCCTGGGTGAGCAGCACGTCGCGGGCTCGCGTGCGCAGCTCCTTGACGATCTCCTCGTCGAACTCCTCGATCGCGTTCAGCTCGCTCGCCGGAACGTAGGCGATCTCCTCGATGGTGGAGAAGCCCTCCTGCACCAGGATGCTCGCCACGTCGGCGTCGACGTCGAGCTGCTTCATGAAGGTCTCGCGCAGCGCCAAGGACTCGGTCTCGCTCTTGGCCTCCGCCTGCGATTCGCTCATGACGTTGAGCTCCCAGCCGGTCAGCTCGCTCGCCAGGCGGATGTTCTGGCCGCCGCGGCCGATGG
Organism: Steroidobacteraceae bacterium; assembly: GCA_036268215.1. GTDB lineage: Bacteria > Pseudomonadota > Gammaproteobacteria > Steroidobacterales > Steroidobacteraceae > Bog-1198. The sequence continues at coordinate 18,668 of DATAUO010000087.1, read as the reverse complement.
CCTGCGACAGCTTGTCCTCGGACACCGCAATGTCCATGGAATGAGAGTCCTCGTCCACCACGATGGAGGTCACCTCGGCCGGCGCCATCGCATTGATGACGAATTGAGCGTTGTTGTCGTCGAACGGAATGATGTCGACGCGCTCGCCGGCGATCTCGTTGGACACCGCCTGCACCCGCGAGCCGCGCATGCCGACGCAGGCGCCGACCGGATCGACTCGCGGATCGTTGCTGCGCACCGCGATCTTGGCGCGCACGCCGGCGTCACGCGCCGCCGCCAGGATGTTGATCAAGCCCTGGCCGACCTCGGGCACCTCGAGCTTGAACAGCTCGATCAGGAATTCGGGCGCGGTGCGCGACAGAAACAGCTGCGGCCCGCGAGGCTCGGTGCGCACCTCCTTGAGGAACGCCTTGATGCGATCCTGCGAGCGCACGGGCTCCCGCGGAATCATCTCCTCGCGCGCGATGAAGCCTTCGGCATTGGCGCCGAGATCGACGAAGACCCCGTTGCGGTCGACGCGCTTGACGATGCCGGAGACCAGCGTGCCCGCGCGGTCCTTGTAGGCATCCACCACCTGGGCGCGCTCCGCCTCGCGTACCTTCTGCACGATGACCTGCTTCGCGGTCTGCGCGAGGATGCGGCCGAAGGGCACCGATTCCATCGGCTCCTCGACGAAGCCGCCCGGCTCCACGTCCTTGTCGATCTCCCGGGCATCGTCCAGCCTGAGCTCGCGCTCCGGCACCTCGAGCTCGGTGGAATCGTCGGCGAAAACCTTCCAGCGGCGGAACGTGTCGTAGCCGCCCGTCTTGCGGTTGATCGAGACCCGCACGTCCAGCTCCTCGCCGTGCTTCTTGCGGGTTGCGGACGCCAGCGCGGCCTCGAGCGCGTCGAAAATGATCTCCTTGTCCACGCCCTTCTCGTTGGACACGGCATCGACCGCCATCAGAATCTCTTTGTTCATGCTCTACTCCTTCACTCCGGCCGCAACCGCGCCTTCTGAATCCGCTCGAGCGGCAGGCTGTGCGCCTTGCCGTCGACCTCCACCACAATCGTGTCGTCCGCGACCGACTTCAATACCCCGGCGAAGCGCTTGCGCCCCTCGATGGGGAGCTTGAGCTCCGCGAAGATCCGCTCGCCCACGAACCGCTCGAAATGCGCGCGCGTACGCAGGATTCGGTCGAATCCCGGCGAAGAGACTTCCAGGGTGTAATTCCCCTTGATCGGGTCTTGGGCTTCGAGGACCTGGCTCACCGCGTGGCTCACACGCGCGCAATCGTCGACCGTGACCCCAACACCGGCAGCAACGGGACGGCGCTCGATGTATAGCCGCAAAGTCCCGCCGCGCCCTTCCCGTGCAAACTCGACATCCACCAACTCGTAATCCAACGCCTCGACGGCAGGCTCCAGCAAGCGCATCAAGGCATCGCGCATTCTTCTCAGATTCCCCGGTCCAAGGCCGACATCCGTGCCAAAACGAAAAAGGGGACCATCGGCCCCCTTTCCACATCAATGGCGCCCCCTCTGGAGCTTCTTGCCAGCGGTGCCATCCAAAGCCGGATCCGCGCCGCGGGGCGCGATTATAGGCAAAGCGGACTTTGGCGTAAACCCGCGGCCTCAACCTCAGAAACGCTCAAGGCCGCATCGCTGCGGCCTTGAGTGTTGCTCGATGCGTCTTACCAGCGCTTCGGGCCGCGTGATCCGCCGCCGCCACCGCCGCCGCCGCCACCGCCCGTGCGTTCCTGGGCCTCGTTCACCTTCAGCGCTCGCCCATTCACTTCATGGCCGTTCAGCGCCTGCATGGCGCGCGCGGCATCCGCGCTTGCCATCTCGACGAAGCCAAAGCCACGGGGACGGCCGGTGTCGCGATCGTTGATCAACGCGACCGACTGCACGGCACCGTGCTTCTCGAAGAGCTCGCGGACCGCGGACTCGTCCATTGAGAACGGGAGATTGCCAACATACATTTTCGTCATTTAATAAATACCTACTAACAGAGAGACTTATCGGCCTGGCCTCTTTGCACGTCGCGATGCGATGCGCATAGGGGCTTGCCACCTGGGTCGAGGAAAGCTGCTTCGTGGGTTGTGGTCAAACCGCCGACCGGCGCTGACCAGAAACGGACCAAGTACTATCACGAACCGGGTGTAACGATACAGCAATCGACTGATAATTACCAAGTTTTCGCCACATGCAAGAACTTTTCGTGGCGCAAATTGTCCTACCCAGCCGCCCGGAAGCGTCAGCCGACCCATGCGCTGAGGATGGGCAGGCTCGACCGGTGGCGGCTCAACGGACCCCCGCCTTCGTGACGGCCGAGCCCGCGAAGCCCCGTTGCCTCGCACAACGTCGAGGCGAGATCGGCCTCGGCCGGCCCGTGATTGACCATGACGAAGACCCCGTCCGACCGAAGGTTATGTCGAATGCGCGCGAACAAGCGCTCCGGGGCCAGGAGCGACAGCGGCAACCGCCACGCCAGGATCGCGGCCGGCGTCAGGAACGGAAACCAGGCGGTGATCACATCGGCGGGTGCATCGATGCCGCCGTAGTCCGCCACCAGGAACTGCGCGCCGGGGATGTCCGCGGCGTAGCCGCGGCCGTAGTCGATGCGCGTGCGCCCGTCGCGAAACAGGCGATGACCCTCGACCTCGACTCCCACCATCCGCTGCGGCGCGAAGAACGCTCGAAGGGCGGCGGCGTACCAGAAGCTGGCTGACCCCACGTCCACCAACGTCCCGCCCGAGGCCCGCTCCCGCCGCCGCGGGAGACCGAGGGCGCCCCATCCGCCATCCAGAATGTCGAGGTATTCGTAGTTGTTGCGGCTGGTGGCCGCGGACAGCCGCGTCTCGAATCGCACGCCATAGCGCTCGCGCAGCGCGGCGACGCGCTCGCCCTCCGCTCCGCCCAGCTCGAGCACCCGCGCGGGCGTCTCCCGATAGGTGCCCCGCGACCAGCCGAGACGCTCCGAGACGCGATACCAGAAACCGTGGCGCAGCGAGCGCAGACGCTGACCGAAGGAGTACATCGCCGAATCCTAAGCGCGGCGCCCATGCCCGGTCGAGGTCGAGGCGGCGGCGGGACTGCTGGCGGGCATGCTATAGCGGAACGCCGAGCTCCTCCCGATGCTTCGCCTTCAGCACCGCGCCGTAGACCAGTCCCACCGCGGCCCAGCTCAATCCCACCCGCGTCGCGAGCGCGCTCATCCCCGAGAACACCGCCAGCACCACCACGATGCCGCAGATCGGCACCACGAAGTGTGCGAGCCATGACCGCGACCGGCGCCGCACGCCGAAGTACGCGATCACCGACACGTGCAGGAACAGAAATCCCGAGAGCGCGCCGAAATTGACGATCGAGGCCAGGTCGTCGAGCCGATTCTTCATGTAGAGCGCCACGGCGAGCGACAGCGCCGCGGTCACGAGCATGCCGACGTAGGGCGTGCGATAGCGCGGATGCACGCGGGCGAGCACGCGCGGCAACTGGCGATCGCGCCCCATGGCGAACACCACCCGGGCGACGCCGACCTGCATGGGCAGCGCGTTGGACAGTCCGACGACGATGGCGTACCCCCACGCGAGCACCGCCGCGCTCCACGCGCCCGTGGCCCACGCGGCGAGCTCGTAGACCGCGGCGGCCTGGTCGTGGATCACGATGCCGGGCAGCAGGTTGCCGAGCACCCAGGTCACCGCGACGAAAAACACCGCGGACAGCACCAGCACCGCGATGATGGCCCGTCCGACCACGCGCCGATCCCCGCCCGCGACCTCCTCGGACAGGGTCGAAACCGCATCGAAGCCCAGGAACGACATGATGCAGATCGAGGTCGCGGTGAAGATCTTGCCCGCGTCGAAGGCCGCGGCATCGAACACCGGCCTCAACGTGAGCGCGCCGTTCCCCTTGCCGCCGTGGAGCGCGACCAGGCCGAGCACGACGAATCCGACCACGAGGATCACCTGCAGCGCCACGGCGACGAAGTTCGCGCGCGAGGTCACGGTGATGCCGAACCAGTTGATCGCCGTCGTCGCGGCCACGAGCAGCACGATCCATACGCCCCGGTCGATCCCCGGCATCAACGTCTCGAGCGCGACCGCGATCAGCACGTACACGAACGCCGGAATCAGCAGGTAGTCCAGCAGGATCATCCACCCGGCGATGAATCCGGCGAAGCTGCCCAGGGACTGGCGGGCGAAGCCGTACACCGATCCTGCCGAAGGCAGGGTCTCGGTCATGATGGCGTAGCTCTCGGCGGTGAAGTACATGCAGATCGCGCCGAGCAGATAGGCGAGCACGATGAGACCGTTCGACTCGGTCCACACGAAGCCGAGCGTGCTCAAGGGCGCGATCGGCGCGATATAGGCAAGACCGTACAGGACCAGGTCCCAGTATCCGAGCGAGCGCTTGAGACCGGGACTGCTCCCCGCATCGATGCCCATGGTCGGGCGAGTGTACGTCATGCCCGCCGGCCTGAATACCATGACCGGGTGCCGGGTGCTTTGCGATGCCAACGGGTATATTGCCGCCATGAACTCGGCGCAGATCACCTTCTACATCGCCATGGGATTGGCCACGTTGGCATTCATCATTGTCGGGTGGCGGGCCGCGGTACGCAGCACCTCGGTGCGCGCGCCGACGCCTTTCGAGGTGCTGGTGGGCTTCGTAACCGATTTCCTCGACACCTTGGGCATAGGGTCGTTCGCGCCGACGACGGCGATCTACAAGCTGCGCCGCATGGTCGCGGACGAGCTGATTCCGGGAACGCTCAACGTCGGCCACGCGCCTGCCGCGATCGCCGAGTCGTTGATCTTCGTCACCGCCATCGTCATCGATCCGCTGCTGCTGGTCGCCACCGTCGGCAGCGCCGCGGCCGGCGCGTGGCTCGGCGCCGGCATCGTCGCGCGCCTGCCGCGGCGCGCGATCCAGGTCACCATGGGCATCGCGCTGCTGATCGCCGGTTGCGTGTTCACCGCATACAACCTCCGCATCCTTCCCGGCGGCGGCGTCGCCATGGGATTGGCGGGCTGGAAGCTCGGCCTCGCGGTCGGGGTCAACTTCGTGCTGGGCTCGCTCATGAGCGCGGGCATCGGGCTCTACGCCCCTTGCATGATCACGCTGGCGCTCCTCGGCATGCATCCGATCGCGGCCTTTCCCATCATGATGGGATCCTGCGCGCTGCTCCAGCCGGTCGCCAGCCTGCGCTTCTTCCAGACCGGCAGGTTCGCCTGGGGCCCCTCGATCGGCCTCGGCATCGGCGGCATCGCCGGCGTGTTCGTCGCCGCCTACGTGGTGAAGTCGCTGCCGCTGCTGTGGCTGCGTTGGCTCGTGATCGTGGTGATCGCATACGCGGCATTCGCCATGCTGCGGTCGGCCGCGCGCGCCGAGCGCTGAGCCATGTCCGGCGCAGGGATGCCAGATTCACCCGGTGGACAGTCCACGTCCGGGGAGCGCCTGCGCCTCGAGAGCGCGACGGGCGTCGATTTGACCCTGACGGTCGCCGGGCCGGGCAGCCGCAGCTATGCCTTCTTGATCGACTGGCACATCCGCTTGCTCGCCGCCGCGATCTGGCTGCTGATTGCAACGTATGCCTTCAACCTTCGCGTCGATCCGACCGGCTCCCTGAACGCCCTTTGGAGCGCGCTGCCGGCCGCCGTGATCTACTTTCTCTACCATCCCATCATCGAGGTCGCGATGCGCGGGCGCACGCCCGGCAAGCTCGCCGCCCGAGTGGCGCTGGTGGACCGCAACGGCGGCACGCCGGGCACCGGCGCCATCCTGATCCGCAACGTGTTCCGCCTCATCGACAGCCTGCCCGTGGTCTACCTCATCGGCCTGGTCAGCTGCTTCATCACCGAGAATCGCGTGCGCATCGGCGACATCGCGGCGGGCACGATCCTCATCGTCGTGGACGCGGATGCGCGAGAATCGCTCGCACGGGTGCATGCGCTCGCGAGCGCCTCGAGGCTGCCGCTGGAGGCCTTCGAGCTCGTCGAGCAGCTCATCGAGCGCTGGCCCACGCTCGAGGAGCAACAGCGCGCACGCATCGCGCGCACGCTGCTCGCCCGGATTGCGCCCGCCACCGATCAGGCCGCCCTTGCCGCGATGGCCGAAACCGAGCTCCTGCGGCGCCTCGAGGCGCTTCGCGACGGCCGGGCGCCGGAGGAATGGCCCGTTGGCTGATGAGGCGGAGCTGCGCGCTTGGCTCGCCGCGCGCGCCGGAGCGTGGCAGGGATTGGTGCCGCGCCTCGAGCAGCTGCGCCGCCGCCGCGCCGCGGGCGTGGACGAGTCATTGGAGATGGTCGACGCCTACCGCGGCGTCGCCCGGGACCTGGCCTTCGCGCGCCGCCTGGCTCCGGCCAGCCGCGCGGCGGCCGGCCTCGAAGCTCTATATGCCCAGCTGCACGCACTCATCGGCCGCCGTCCGCGCGGCGGAGCGGCCGCCCTGCTCGACCTCCTGCGCACCGACATCCCGGCGGCAGCCGCGGGTGTCCGCAAGCACATCGCGGCCATGGCCGCCCTCATGCTCGTGGCTGCGCTCGCCGGTTGGTGGTTGATCGCAACCTATCCGACGCTGATCGATCTGATGGCGAGCGAGGACATGATCGAGCACGTCGAGAACGGACATCTGTGGACCGAGGGCATCATCAACATCACGCCTTCCTCCGTGCTCTCGGTGCACATACTCGCCAACAACATCACGGTGAGCGTGTTCGCGTTCTGCGCGGGGATATTCCTCGGAATCGGCACCTTCTATCTGATCGCGCTCAACGGCCTGATGCTGGGCGGCCTGTTCGCATTCGTGCAACAGCATGGCCTCGCTCTGGCGCTGCTCACCTTCATCATGGCGCATGGGCCGGTGGAGCTGTCCGTGATCTGCATTGCGGGCGCCGCCGGCCTGGCTCTCGGCGAGTCGATCGTCCACCCGACGCTGCCCCGGCGCCGCGACTCGTTCCAAGCCTGCGCGCATGGGGTCGCGCCGCTGCTGTTGCTCTGCGCCGCGCTTTTGATCGGCTGCGGCTTCATCGAGGGTTTCGTGTCGCCCGACGCGACCTTCCCTTTGGCGAGCCGCATCGTGATCGGCCTCTGCTACTTCAGCGTGATGTGCGCGCTCATGAGCGGCCGGCTGTTCCGCGACGCTCAGGCACGACGCCGGCGACGAAATTCCTGGTAGGCGGCGAACACCGCGCTCTCGAGCTGATCGGGCCGCGCGATCAGCGCGGGTGCACCCCAGGCACTCAAGGCTCGCACCTTGCGAGACAGGCCGATCGAGTACTCCTGGGCCGCCAGCGCCCGATACGGGTCGAGCCAGTGGCGCGCCGGCGCGCTCGCCATCGCATCGGCCGCCGCGCTCGACAGGCCCGCCACGAACGGCAGATGCTTCGGCAGCAGCAGCCTCACCCCCTGCACGAGCTGACTGGCGCCGCCGGTGTCGTCGACGTCGGTCAACATGACGATCAGGCTCCGGTGCCGGACCAGCGAGCGCATGCGCATGGCGGCGTACAGCGGGTTCGACTCGGCGCGGGTCACGCGCGCCGATGCCAGTGCCGTACGCAGGCGCGCAACCGCGCCCATTCCCCGGGCCGGCGGCAACACCTTGAGCGGCCGGTCGGCGTAGACGACGAGCCCGACGAGATTGTCGTCGAGCGCCGCCTGCTGAGCGAGGCGCGCCGCGATGTTGACGTAGTGCCCGAACCGATCGAGCGCTCCGGCGCGCAGCGCGCTGGTCCGGCCCGCATCCACGGCAATGACGATCTGCAGCCGGTGGTCTTCGGTGAAGTCGCGGCCGATCAGCTGGCCCGCGCGCGCGGTGGCCTTCCAATCGATCACGCGGGGCGCGTCCCCGGCGCGATACTCGCGCAACCGCATCACTTCCGCGCCCGATCCGATCGTGAGCCCGACGCGCGCTCCGCCCGCGGCGAGACCCTTGATGTCGCCATTGCTCCGGAACAGATCGGGCAAGACCCGCGCCTCGACGGAAAAGGCCGCCGTTCTCGGCCACCAGGCAAGACCCAGGGGCCCGGCCACTCGAAAGCGCGCCGGCGGCCACGCAAAAGCCCCCAGCCGGCCGGCATTGACCGTGCGCTCGAGCGCCGACGTCGACCCGGGGGGCATGCCGAGTCTCGCCGGAGCGGAATCGCAGTCGAACGAATCGGGCGCCGACGGTGCGACCTCCAGGTCGACGTGCCGTGATGCGCCGTGGCGGCCGACAAAGCGGACCGCCGCATCGCGGCCGAGGTGGAAGGCGGCAGGCGCATCCAGCTCGACCGAGACCGCGTATCGCGCGACTCGCCACGACTCATAGGCGAGACCGGCCAGCAGCAGGGCGGCCGGCAGACGCCACAACCCGCCGAGGACCGGATCGCCGCTCCAACGCCCGATGATCGCGAGCATCGCGCTCGCGAGGATCAGGAGCACGGCGTTGCGCCTGAGGCTCATGGTCTCAGCGAGGCACCGGCACCTGCTGGAGCAGGCGCTCGACCACGCTTTGCGTGGTGATGCCCTCGAGGATCGCCTCGGGAGCGAGCATCAGGCGGTGGGAGACGGTCATCGACAAGACCTCCTTGACGTCGTCCGGAGCCGCGAACGGGCTTGCGCGCATCGCCGCCGCGATCCGTGCGGCACGCAACACCGCGAGCACCCCGCGCGTCGACAGGCCCAGTGTGAGATGCGCGTGCTGCCGGCTTGCCTGCGCGAGGTCCAGCACGTAGCCGAGCAATTCCGGTGCGACGTGCACCGCGTCGACCTCCGATCGCGCGTCATCCAGCGCCGCCAGCGAAGCCACGGGCACCGCGGGCGCAACCGTCGCCTCGACCCCCCCGTATCGGCCGAGGATGCTCTGCTCGTGCTCGCGGCTCGGGTAGGTCATGTCGATGCGGAGCATGAACCGGTCGAGCTGCGACTCGGGCAATGGATAGGTCCCCTCGAAGTCGCCGGGGTTCTGCGTGGCGATGACCAGAAATCCGGCCGGCAGCGCGTAGCTGCGGCGCTCGACGGTCACCTGGCGCTCTTCCATGGCCTCGAGCAGCGCGGATTGGGTCTTGGGGCTGGCCCGATTCACCTCATCCACCAGCAGGATGTCGGCGAACAACGGTCCGGGCCGAAACTCGAAGTCCCGCTTGCCGGCATCGTACACGTGGACGCCGATGATGTCGGAAGGCATGAGGTCGGAAGTGCCCTGCACGCGGCTGAAAGACCCGCCGAGAGCGCGTGCCAGGCTCTTGCTCAGCAGCGTCTTGCCGAGGCCCGGGGGTCCCTGGATGAGCACGTGGCCGCGTGCCACGACCGCCATGGTCATGGCGCGAACGACGGGCGCGAGCCCGATGACCGTCGCGCCGAGCGCATCCTGGAGGCCGCGCTCCAGCGTTTCCAAAGCATTGCTCATACGAGACATCCTTGAAGTTGTGAAATCAGGGTCTGTAGCCGCACGAGATCGACCCGCCGCCCCACGACGAGCCGTGCGTGCATCGACTCCAGCTCCGCGATCTCGTCGGCCGGCACGCCGGCCTGATGCAAGAGCCAGTCCCATACCGGTGCGCCGTCCTCGGGAAGATTCAGCCGGCGTCTGACGCCGTTGAAGAAGTTCTCCAGCAGGCGTGTTCCGGCCGCCTTCGGGCTCGACACCGACGCCAGGAACTCGCCGCTCATGCCCAAAAATGCGGTGATGTCGATCGGGTTCCAGCTCCGGACCCGGGCGCGCAGCGGCTGGATTCCGACCAGGAGCGTGAGCCAGGCGAGCACGATCCACGTCAGGGCCCAGTACAGGCGTGGGTCGCGGAAGAATCGCCGGGCGTCGTACTCGCCGAGGGCCCCCTGGTGCGCATCATCGAACACCACCGCTCCTCGGGGAGCCCGAGACCAGGCAATGAGATTCGACAGCAGGCGGGCATTGTCATTGTCGCCGATGAGCGCGTTGGTAAAAGGGCTGGCGGCGCCGAGCACGATGATCTGACCCTCGCCGCGCCGGTGCAGCCACACCGCCGGGTCGCCGTTCGCCGCGATTTGTCCGATGTCGAGCAGCGCCGAATCGTCCGCGGGACGTGCGAGCCAGCGCGAGGCCGGCAGCGCAGAGAACACCTGCGCCCCTCTCACGCCCTCGAACAGCGGATGCGAGCCGCGCGGCTCGATGGAGTCGTGCTTGCCGTTCACCGCCTGGGAGATGACGGCGCTCAGGGGCACGGCGGATGCCGGACTCTCGTCCCTGCCGCGCCTCGGCGAGCGCACCACCGTGTCGGGATCCGGGACTGCGTCAAACCTGAGCCCCGTGATCTTTTCGATGGCCGGGATCACGCCTCCCAGCCCCACGGTCCACGTCGGTGTGTCATCGAGCGCCGCCAAAACCACCAGCGTGTTGCCCTGGCGCAGCCAACGGTCGAGATCGACCTCCTCCTGCGCCCGCGCCGGAACGAGCTGCGGCATGACTGCCAGCAGGACGTTGCCGCGGCCCGGGCCCATACCGGCTTCACCGAGGTGGCCGTAGCGCTCGTGCAATGACCGCACGGGGACGTTCTCCGCCTCCAGCCAGCGCCGTGCCGCAAGATAGCCGTCCGATCCCCGGTCGGTGCTGAGAGGCTCGGAAATCTCACCCCGGTCCGGGCTCGGCTTCGGCAGGATGAGCAGCCAGAACATCGCCAACGCCGCGAGCGCCAACGAGAGCGTGGTGAGCCTCTCGCTCATGCCGGGGGCCGGTCCGACAGATTGGACAAGAGCGCCTCGCCGTCCGCGAGGACGCTGTCCATCGCCTGGGGCGCCGCGGGCCTCCCTCCGTAGAGAATCGCCTCGGCCGCGGTGGCAACGGCCGCGAACACCGCCCGTTGCGAGTCCTGATCGAACGTGCTGCGCGCAACCAGCTCGCGGTGCGTGAGGACGCGCTCCGACGAGAGTCGCCGCGTCGCCGTCAACCGGATCACCAATCGCCTCAACAAGTCCGCCGCACGGCCACCCAGGCCCGGCGCGATCGAGGCCGCGGGGCCGCCGTCGAGCGGGGCAGCAGCACCGATGCGCCTTGCGCTGCGCAGGCCGCCGCCGCGCAGATCCTTCACGACGGCGGCGGCCGCGCCGGCCAGGATCGAGGCGATCAGCGCATAGGCGAGCACGCCGTAAAGGCCGCGGAGTCCCGACAAGCGATCCATGGCCCGATCCAGCCACTTGAGCGATTCGGGATGCCGCGAAATCCACGCTCGAATCCAGTCCCACCAGGACGGCGGCCGCGCCGTCTCGCGCTTCAGGTCCGCGAGAATGCGTGGCAGCGCGGCAAGCTTGGGGCCCGTCACGGGCGCCGCGGACTCGTAGCGCCGCATCAACCGCACGAGGTCGCGAACCACGTGGCGATCGACGCGCGACCTCCACTCGTCGAACAGCGTCCGATCGAGCCCGGCGGCCCGGAGGTTGGCCTCGAACCCCGGACACTCGCGCTCCAAGGCTTCGACGCCCTTCGCGGTCACGGAGAGATGGGCCGCGCAGTCCTCCAGATCGTCGATGGGCGCGGCGTTCGCGGGGCCGGCGCAGATCGCCGCCATGATCCCGGCGGAGAGCCCCGTCCCGAGCGCGCCCATGACTGCCGCGGCGACCCGCGCCGCATGCCCTGCGCCAGGTCGCCGGAATCGTCCGCGCGAATCGCTCACGGAGCCGCTAGAGCGCTCACCTTGTCGGCGAGATCCGTGCCCTCTTTGCGCAGCTTCAGATCGTAGTACAGGCCGAGGAGAATGGCCGGAATGAAAGAGCCGACGAGGGTGCCGGCAATGACGCGCGGCACTCCCTCCGCCGCCATCGCACCCGTACCCCGCCCGATGAATGCGAGGACCAACCCGTCGCACAGGCCCACGAAGAGGTAAACGACGAAGACCATGATGATGCCGACGGTGTATATGGTCGCGGCGCGCCACCAATTGTGCTTGACCAGAGACCAGCTGATGCGCATGGATCGGCCGGCTTTCTCATCCTCGACGACGAGCACGACGCCCGAGAGCATCAATTTGCCGAGCGCGTAGAACAGGCCGAACAGGATCGCGCCGATAATCACGACGCTTGCAAGCTGGCCGATCATTCCCGCGGCGGCGCCCATGCTGCCGGCGAGGATGCCGCATCCCAAGATCACCAGCATGAGGAGAATCGCCAGCCAGATCGTCCGCGGCAACAGGCGCAGCGACGCACGCAGCACCTGGCCGAGCGGTGCCGCCCGCGACGAGGCGGTCTCGTGGATCGCGATGATGAGCGTGTTGTAGAAGAAAATGCCGGCGCACATCATCCAGAGATAGGCGGTCCATGTGAGCGGCGAGCTGACGAACGCGAGCGCCGCTTGTGGATTGCCGACGAACGAGTTGCCCTTGTTGGCCAGCCAGATGCCGGGCAACGCCGCCAGCACGGCGTAGCACAACGACAGCGGCCAGCAGCGCGAAAAGGACTCCCGAAACAGCTTGATCGCGTCGTCGAGAACGCCGCCGATGCTGCGGGGCGCGGTGGATTTCACGTACATGGAGTTCTCCCTGAACCCTTGTTCGTTCGCGGTCGCCGGGAGGTTAACATGCCCCGGTGCGGCCTGACATCCTCATTCGTCCCGCGGCGCTCGGCGACCTACCGGAAATGGAAGCGCTGATCGCCCGCTCCGCCCGCGGGCTCGGCAAGGCGGATTACCGGCCGGGCCAGATCGACGGTGCGCTGCGCGGCGCGTTCGGCGTGGACACCCAGCTCCTCGCCGACCGGACCTACTTCGTTGCCGAGACCGAGGGGCGCATGGCGGGATGCGGCGGGTGGAGCTATCGGGCGACGCTGTTCGGCGGCGATGCGCGCGCCGGCCGCGACGCATCGCGCCTCGATCCACGCACGCAAGCGGCTAAGATCCGCGCCTTCTTCGTCGATCCCGCGGCCGCCCGGCGCGGCATCGGCTCGATGCTCCTCGAGCATTGCGAGCGAGAGGCGCTGGCCGCGGGGTTTTCCGCGTCCGAGCTCATGGCGACGCTGCCGGGCGTGAGGCTCTACGCCGCGCGCGGCTACTGCGCCGGCGAGATGGTGCGTTTCGATCTGGGCGGCGGCGAGTCGATCGAGTTCATCCCGATGCACAAGACTTTGGTTCTAGTATCCTAGCCGGATGAGCCGATCCATCGCCGCCACGCTGATCCCCGGAGACGGGATCGGTCCCGAGATCATGGATGCGACGCTCGCCGCGCTGGACGCGCTCGGCGCGCCCTTCAGCTGGGACTCGCAAGTTGCGGGCCTCGGCGGCGTCGAGGCCGCGGGCGATCCCCTGCCCCAGGCCGCCCTCGACAGCATCCGCCGCACGCGGCTCGCGCTGAAAGGTCCGCTCGAGACCCCCTCCGGCGGCGGATACCGGTCCTCGAACGTGCGCCTGCGCGAGGAGTTCAAGCTGTACGCGAACCTGCGCCCGGCGCGCACCCTGGTTCCCGGCGGCCGCTTCGAGAACATCGATCTGGTGGTGGTACGCGAGAACCTCGAGGGCCTCTACGTCGGTCACGAGCACTACGTCCAGATCGGCGACGACCCGCATGCGGTGGCGATGGCATCGGGCGTCAATACCAAGCAGGGGAGTCTGCGATTGCTGGAGTTCGCCTTCGAGCACGCCGTCGCGAACGGCCGCAAGAAGGTCGCCATCGTGCACAAGGCCAACATCATGAAGATCCTGACCGGGATCTTTCTCGAGGCCGGGCTCGATCTCTACCGCCGCAAGTACCAGGGACGTTTCATCCTGGAGACGGTGATCATCGACGCGTGCGCCATGAAGCTCGTGCTGAATCCCTGGCAATTCGACGTGCTGGTCACGACCAATCTGTTCGGCGACATCCTCTCCGATCTCGTGGCCGGGCTGGTCGGCGGCCTGGGCATGGCGCCGGGCGCCAACATCGGCGCCGACGCCGCCATCTTCGAAGCGGTGCACGGATCGGCCCCGGACATCGCGGGCAGGGGCATCGCGAATCCGACCGCCCTGATGCTGGCCGCGGCGATGATGCTGGATCACTGCCAGCTGGGCGCCCTTGCGGCGCGTCTGCGCACGGCCATCGATCAGACCTTGAACGTCGCTCAGGTGCGCACCGGCGACCTCGGCGGCAAAGCCTCGACGGCCGACTTCACCCGCGCGCTCGTCACCCGCATCCGCAACGGCTAGAGGGCCCCGATGACCGGTTACCCGTCGCTTCGCCTCGCCGCGATCTCTCTCGCGTCTCTGCTCGCCTCGTTCCAGAGCCTCGGCGCACCCGCGCCGGCCGCCCCCGCCGCGTCGGCGTCGCGCGCATCCGACCCCGGGCATCCCGCCGTCGACCTCGACGCGTTCGACGCGAGCAAGCGCACGGCGGCCTTGCCCGACGGCGAGTCGCTCGCGTTCGTGGACACCGGCGCCCGTCAGGGCCCCGCGGTGGTGCTGATTCACGGATATACCGACAACGCACGCGACTGGGTGCCCCTGATGCCCTATCTGTCGAAGCGCTACCGGCTGATCGTGGTGGACCTGCGCGGCCACGGCCGCTCCGGCAAGCCGGACTGCTGCTACACGCGCATCGACTTCGCGTACGACATCAAGCTCCTGCTCGACTCGCTGCACATCGACAAGGCGGACGTGGTCGGCCACTCGCTCGGCAGCATCGTCGCGCAGACCTTTGCCGAGTACTGGCCGGAGCGCACCCGGCGCGCCGTGCTCATCTCCTCCACCGGCGGCATCCGGCCGGGCGGAAAGACCAAGCCGCAATTCGACTTCGCGGGCGAGATCCGCCAGCTCAAGGAGCCCATCGACCCCGACTCGCCCTTCATGATCGCCTGGTGGGATTCACCGACGCCCGTGGACCCCGACTTCATCCGCCGGCAGCGCCGCGACTCGGCGGCCATACCGCTGCGCGTGTGGCTCGCGATTCTCGACCAAGGATTGCGGGCCGACGACGCTTACGCCGACCTGCAGGGCACCTTGCCGCGCCTCACCGCGCCGACCCTGCTCATCTGGGGCAGCAAGGATCCCATCATGGAGGAGCCCGCGCGGCAGTCGCTGCGCAAGGCGCTGCCGCACGCCGAGGTCAAGATCTTCGACGGCCTCGGCCACAACCCGTTCTGGGAGGATCCCCGCGCCGTGGCGGAGGTCGTCAATCGCTTCCTCGACGCCCCGGGCTGAAGGCCAAGCTCGGGCCGCCCGGCCGTCTGCCCGCCCTGCAGCGACGCGGCCTCGCCGCCGCGACGCGCTCAACCCGGATCCGGGTCCAATCCGAGGTCCGCCCGGTGCGCGCAGCGCCGATCCTCGTGCACATCGAGCGAGCGGCAGGCGGCGATGTACACCAGCGCCGCGACGGGCAAGCCCACCAGCATGGCGATGTCGGCGCCGCCGAGCGCCTTGGCCGCCCATCCTTGAAAGTGCTCGGTGCTGAAGAACGGAATCATCGCCGCGAATCCCACGGCGTAGGCGGTCAAACCGCGCCAATTCCAGCGTCCGTACATGCCTCGCGCATTGAAGATCTCGCGCACCGAGTAGTGGCCGCGGCGCACCCAGTAGAAATCGACCAGATTGATGGCGGTCCAGGGCGTGAAGAGGTACAGGAGCACGGCCAGGAACTCGCCGAACTGCGCCACGAAGTTCTGCGAGGACGCCAGCGCCAGGAGCGTCGCGGCGACCGTGGACACCGCCAGCGTGAGCACGCGCTTGCCGACGGTCGGCCGGCTCGGGCGCACCGAGTCCATGACGCTGAGCAGCGTCAGCGAGGCGCCGTAATAGTTGAGCGAGGTGATGGTCACGAGCCCGAGCAGCGAGCAGATGAGCAGCGGCTTGCCGAACCCCGGCAGCACCGCGTCGGCCGCGGTTCTGAGCGCGGTCGCCACTTCCAGCTGAGGATACATCGCCGCCGCCAGCGTGCCGACCAGCATCATCCACGTGCCGCCGATGAACGCGCCGAGATAGGTCCACCAGAAGGACGCCCCCACGCCCACGTCGCGGGGCAGGTAGCGCGAATAATCGGACACGTAGATCGACCAGGCGATTTGATACGACGCCGCCGCGAAGAATTGCGCCAGGAAGGGCACCGCTTGGAACCCGCCGAGCTGCATCTCGGCGGCGGGCAGCTTCGCATCGAGCAGCACCGCCGCGGTGAACACGAGCAGCGCCGCGATCAGCACGTACGCCACCCAGCGCTGCGCCAGGTGAATGAGGTCGTAGCCAACCACCGCGAGCACCACCGACAGCAGGCTGAACACGACGATCGTGGCGGACGCGTCGCTGCCGTACAGCGACAGCATGGTCTGCGCCGCCAGCCGCTGATTGAACGCGTTGAATCCGATGTAGGCGATCAGGGCGACGCCCCATACGAGGAGCGCACCCATGTAGCCGAACTGCGGGCGCGATTGGATCATCTGCGGCAGCCCAAGCTGCGGTCCCTGGGTCGAGTGGAACGCCATGAAGAAGGTGCCGAAGGCACAGCCGCCCAAGACCGCGAGCGCCATCCACAGAAGATGCCCGCCGAGCGCGATGCCGACGACGCCGGTCGCAACGGTCGCCAGATGGGCATCGCCGGAGAACCAGACCGGCCACAGGTGCCACACCTTGCCGTGACGCTCCGCGATCGGGACATAGTCGATCGAGCGTCTTTCGATGATCAGCTCGGTGTAGCGGGCGGTCAGGCGTGCTTTGGACATCGTCCCGCGATTCTAACCTGATGCCCGGCCCTACAACCCCAGCACCACCACCTTGGCATTGGTCTTCGGCACGGGCCACGCATCCGAGGTCATGCCCACGGCCACGGCGATGCGCTGGCCCTGCCCGGAATCGTAGGTGATCACTCCCCCGCCGATCGCGCCGCCGAGCGCCATGGACCGGAGCTTCTTGCCGGCCAGCGGATCGAAGGCATAGAAGTTTCCGCCGAGGTCGCCGAACAGGAGCAATCGCCCGATGGTCGCGGTCACGCCGCCGACGATGGGAAAGGGCGTGTGAAACCGCCATTTGCGCTCGCCGGTCACGATGTCGGTGGCCGTGAGCCAGCCGCCCCAGCGCTTGGGGTCATCCTGCTTGCCGAAGGGGTCGATCGCGCCCGTCCAGAGCTTGCCCGCCGCCGTCTGCGCCAAAGCGGCGATCGGCGCCGCACGCACCGTCGTGCACCAGTCGACCTCGCCGGTGAACAGCAGGTTGTTGCCGGGATCGACGCCGGCGCCGTTCCACTCCGCACCGCCGCCCGTGCCCGGGCAGAAGCGCGTCCCCTGGGCGGTGATCGGAGCTTCGGCGTTCTGCACGGTCGTGACCGGCTTGCGGAATATCGTGCTGCCCGACTCGAGGTCGATGAGATAGAGATAACCGTCCTTGGGGGCCTCGGCCAGCATGTGATGGGCTTTGCGGCTGCGGAACAAGACCGGCGCCGAGGACACGTCCCACTGGTGCGAGTCGTTCTTGACGAGCTGGAAATGACCGCGGTACGCGCCGGTCTTGGCATCCAGCACCACGATGGAATTCGCGAACAGGTTCTCTCCCGGCCGCACCGAAGGCGCGAACGCGGGCGCCGCATTGCTGACCGGAACATAGAGCAGTCCCGTCGTCGGATCGAGCGAGTAGCTGGTCCAGGTCGTGCCGCCGGAGACGGGAATTCCCTTGGCGTTGTGCCAGCGCTCCGCTTTCAGCGGGGCCGGCGCGGGCGCCTGCGGGCCGCGCGCCGCATCCGACGCCTCCTTGGGCACGAGGTACTGCTCCCAGACGATGCGGCCCGTCGCGGCATCGAGCGCGTACATCCTCCCCTTCACGCCTTTGCTGTCGCCGCCCGCATTGCCTGCAAAGACCAACCCTTGCCATGCGATGGGCGCCGCCGGCACGCTCTCGCCCTTCGCAGGGTCGGCGATCGCGGTTGACCAGCCGGCCTTGCCGGACTTCGCCGAGTAGGAGATGACCCGCCCGTCGGGAGTGCCGCGGTACACGGAGCCGTCGAGGAACGCGACGCCGCGATTGGCGTTGCCGACACCCGAGGGGAAATCGCCGTGCGCGCGCCAGATCTGCTTGCAGTCGTTCGCATCGATGGCGATGGTGTCGTGCTCCGTGGTCGCGAACAGCATGCCATCCACCTCGATCAGGCCGGTCTCGAACGCGCTCGGGCCGCCCACATCGAACGTGCAGCGGACCTTGAGGCCGGCGACGCTGCGGGAGTCGATTGCGTCTACCAACCCGAAGCGCTCCGAGGTGAGAGTCTTGTTGTACGAAGGCCAATCCTGCACGGCGGTGGCGGCGTGGAGCAGCGCGGGAGCGAGCAAGACGCCGGCGATGCCCGCCAGCCCTGCAAATTTGTTGTTCATTAGTTTCCTCGAAGCGACCGCGGGGAGTATTCCACAAAAGCGGCAGGCCGGCAGCGTCCCCGTGCGCGCGGAGGCGTCGGCGCGCTTGCACGCAGGCCGCTGCGGAGGTTCGCGGGCGTCCTCGCCCGGGCGCTGCCGCGCGCCCGTCGATTCGGGTGTCCTCGTCCGCGCGCTACCGTGCGCCCGTCGATTCGCCGCGGTCGTACATATAGCGCCGGGTGAGCGGCAGCGGCAGCTTGCCGGGCGCGCGCTTCGCGGCGAGCACCTGGTAGATGCCGATGTCGCCGCGCTCGAATTCCAGCGCGCACGCGGCCATGTACAGGCGCCACACCCGGTAGGTCGCCTCATCGACGAAATTCAGCGCCTCGGCGTGGCGGCTCTCGAGGCGCGCCACCCAGTGCCGTAAGGTCATGGCATAGTGCGGCCGC
>DATAUO010000086.1:0-19148 GCA_036268215.1 Steroidobacteraceae bacterium | reverse complement strand
GGTCACGATGCGCGTGAGATCCTCGGTCGAATAGAACTCCAGGCGCTGCACGATGCCGAAGCGGTCCCGCAGCGGCGAGGTCAGCAGCCCCGCGCGCGTCGTTGCCCCGACCAGCGTGAACGGCGGCAGGTCGAGCTTGATGGACCTCGCGCCCGGACCCTCGCCGATCATGATGTCGAGCTGCGAGTCCTCCATGGCGGGGTACAGAACCTCCTCCACCACCGGGCTCAGGCGATGGATCTCGTCCACGAACAGCACGTCGCGCGGCTCGAGATTGGTGAGCAGCGCCGCGAGCTCCGCGGGCCGCTCCAGGACCGGCCCGGAGGTGTGCCGCAAATTGACCTCGAGCTCGTTCGCGATGATGCTTGCGAGCGTGGTCTTGCCGAGACCGGGCGGCCCGAAGATGAGCACGTGATCGAGCGCCTCGCCGCGCTTGCGCGCCGCCTGGATGAAGATCTCCATCTGAGTCTTCATCGGCGTCTGCCCCACGTAGTCGGCGAGGCGCTTCGGTCTCACCGCGCGATCGAGAACCTCGTCCTCGCGCCGCGCGGGACCCGCCACGATGCGATCCTGCTCGATGGTCATGCATTGGCTCCCGCGGCGAACTTGAGCGCGCGCCGGATGATCTCCGTGGTCGGCAGGTCGGGCTCATCGACCGACTTCAGCAGGCGCACCGCCTCCTGCGGCCGGTAACCCAGGGCGACCAGCGCGCTGTAAGCCTCGCCCTGCGCCGTGCTGGCCGCGCCGTGCAGGAGCGGCGCGGCGGCGGAGTCGGGCATCGACAGCTTCTTCACCCCGTCGCGCATCTCGATCACCACCCGCTCCGCGGTCTTGCGGCCGATGCCGGGGATGCGCGTGAGCAGGGCGATGTCCTCGGATTCCACGATGCGCAGGAAGTCATCGACGCTCGCCCCGGAGAGTATCCCGAGCGCGATCTTGGGCCCGACGCCCGATATCTTGAGCAGCGCGCGAAACACCCGCCGCTCGGCCTCGCTCCCGAAGGCGAAGAGGATGTGCGCATCCTCGCGCACCACGAGATGCGTGTGCAGCGCCACGGGCTCGCCCACCGCGGGCAGACCATAGAACGTCGACATCGGCGCCTCGGCCTCGTAGCCGACGCCATTCACGTCCACCACCAGCACCGGCGGCTGCTTGACCGCCAGCCGGCCCTTGAGGAAGCCGATCACCCGCGGCTCGCCGCACGCGGCCACGCCATCCGCATCCGGCCGCGCAGCGCATGGCACACCGCGGCCGCCAGCGCATCCGCGGCGTCGGCGGACACCGGCCCGTCGAGCTTCAGGAGGCTGCGCATCATGAGCTGCACCTGGGCCTTCTCCGCGCTGCCGGTGCCGACCACGGCCAGCTTGATCTGGCGCGTCGCGTATTCGAACACCACGGCGTTCGCGTTCACGGTGCCGCAGATGGCCGCGCCGCGCGCTTGGCCGAGCTTGAGGGCGCTGTCCACGTTGCGATTCACGAACACGCGCTCGATCGCGATCTCCTGGGGACGATACTCGGCCACGACGCTCTGCACGCAGCGGAAGATCTCGCACAGACGGTCGGCGAACTCGCCCTTCTGGGTACGGATCACGCCGCTCGCTACGTAGGTGAGGCGCGCCCCCGCTGCATCGAGCACGCCGAAACCCGTGCGCTCGGAGCCGGGGTCGATGCCGAGGACCCGCACGCTCTCGCCTTCCCGCATCTTCGGAGCCGTCATTGGCGCGTATGATACCGACAATGGGCTCCTAAACCCACCGGCTAACGTCGCGCAATTCCAGTGGAAACAACGTCTTCTACCCGGGTCACGGTCAGCGACACGCTGAGCGCCGTGCTCTCCGTGGCCCGTGCTCTCGATCTCGCTCCCGAGGCGGCGGCGGCGCGTGCCGCGGCCTTCGAGACCGCCGAGATCGTGCGGGGTCTCGACGCGGACGACGAGGTGGTGACGGCGGCCCTGATAGAGCCCCTGCTCGACGCCAAGCTGCTGGGGCACGAGCAGGCCGAGAGCCGGTTCGGCGCGGATGCCGTGCGCCTCGCCCGCGATCTCGCCGGACTCGGCGACTTCGGACCCCCTCCGGGCTGGAGTCCCGAGCAGGGCCTCGAGGCGGGACAGGCCGAAAGCTTGCGCAAGATGCTGCTCGCGGTCGTCGGCGATGTGCGGCTCGTGATCGTGCGCCTGGCCTCGCAGCTGCAGAAGCTGCGCTCCGCCAGGACCCTCGATGCCGGCGTGCAACGCAAGCTGGGGGTGGAGACGCGCGAGGTCTATGCGCCCCTCGCCAACCGACTGGGGGTGTGGCAGCTCAAATGGGAGCTCGAGGATTTCGCATTCCGCTATCTCGAGCCCGCCGAGTACAAGCGCATCGCCGCCGCGCTCAAGGTGCGCCGCTCCGAGCGCGAGCGCTATATCGACGGCCTGAAGGCCGAGCTGCAGGCCGCCCTGGCCGCGGCGGGCATCGAAGCGCGGGTCGAGGGCCGCCCGAAGCACATCTACAGCATCTGGCGCAAGATGCAGACCAAGCACCTCGCGTTCGAGCAGCTCATGGACGTGCGCGCCGCGCGCGTGCTGGTCGACACCGTGGCCGGCTGCTATGCCGCTCTCGGTGTGGTGCACTCGCTGTGGCAATTCATTCCGGGCGAGTTCGACGACTACATCGCCACCCCGAAGGACAACCTCTATCGATCGATCCACACGGCCGTGATCGGTCCCGGCGCGCAGGCGGTGGAGATCCAGATCCGCACCCATGAGATGCACGCAAGCTCCGAGCGGGGGGTTGCTTCGCATTGGCGCTACAAGGAGGGCGGCCGCGGCAACCAGGCCTACGAGCGCAAGATCGATCAGCTCCGCTCGCTGCTCGCCCCGGCCGGGGGCGGCGAGCCGTCCCGCGACTTTCTCGAGCGCATGCGCCTCGATCTGTTCCAGGACCGCGTCTACGTGCTCTCTCCCAAGGGGCAGATCGTCGACGTGCCGGTCGGCGGCACGCCGCTCGATTTCGCCTACCAGGTGCATACCGAACTCGGCCATCGGACGCGCGGCGCCAAGGTCAACGGCCGCATGGTGCCGCTCGACCATCGGCTCGCGAACAGCGAGACGGTGGAGATCATCGCGGCGAAGGAGCCGCGCCCCTCGCGCGACTGGCTTTCGCCGCAGTCGGGCTTCCTTGCAAGTCCGCGCAATCGCAACAAGGTGCGGGCCTGGTTTCGCAAGCAGAGTCCCGAGAATCACAAGGTCGAGGACCGTGCGCTCGAGCGCGAGCCTGAGCCGGAGCCCGAGCCGCGGCTGCGCCCGCGCGCCGCCATCCAGCACGAGCCGGATTCGCAGGTGCAGGGCGTGGGAGACCTGCTCTCGATCTACGCCAAATGCTGCAAGCCCGTGCCTCCCGAGCCCATCGTGGGATATATCACCGTCGGACGCGGCGTCAGCATCCACGCGGAGTCCTGCCCGAATCTCGCGCGTCTCAGCGCCCGGTCGCCCGCGAGGGTGCTCCCGGTCGCCTGGGGCGAGACCGGCGTCCGGGAGTTTCCGGTGGACCTCGACGTGCAGGCCTACGACCGGCGCGGACTGGTGCGCGACGTGAGCAGCGCGCTCGCCGACGAGAAGATCAGCATCCAAGGAATGCATACCGTGACCGACAAGCGGGACGGGGTCGCGCGCATGCGGATCCAGGTGTCGATCGGCGGCCTGCCGCAGCTCACCGCGGCGCTCGCCCGCATCGCCCAGGTGCCGAACGTGATCAGCGCGCGGCGGTTGAAGTGATCCCGGGCTTGCACCATCATGTCGCGTCGTGCGTAACGGATGGAGCATCATGGCGAGAAGCGAAGCAGTCATAGCCCTGACCGGCGCCCTGACCCTCGCCTGGGCGATGGGCGCGGCGGCGCAGTCCTCGACGCCATCGACGATCAGCGCGGGTGTCGCGCTGACGCGCACCGAAGAGCCGAAGCTCGTGACCTTCAAGCCGGAGCTCCAGGCGAGCAAGGGCAACGTCACCCTCGCCGGCAAGCGCCTGGACTACGACGCCTATGCCGGCACGCTGGTGGTGCACTTGAAGGGTTACGACGACGTGCCGCAGAATCTCAACCGCGAGGACAAGGTGGGGCCGGCCGAGACCTCGATGTTCTACGTCGCCTATTTCAAGTCCGGGACTCCGAGCGAGCGCCGGCCGATCACGTTCCTCTTCAACGGCGGTCCCGGGTCGGCGACGGTGTGGCTGCACATGGGCGCATTCGGCCCCCGCCGCGTGGTCACCGCGGACGATGCGCACACGGTCGCGGCGCCCTACCCGCTCATCAACAACGAGTACAGCCTGCTGGATGCCAGCGACCTGGTATTCGTCGATGCGCCGGGCACCGGGTTCAGCCGCGTGGCCGGCAAGGATCACGAGAAGGCCTTCTATGGCGTCGATCCGGACGCCCAGGCGTTCGCCGACTTCATCACCGGGTTCCTGTCGCGGTGGGGACGATGGAACTCGCCGAAATACATCTTCGGCGAGAGCTACGGGACGACGCGCGCCGCGAATCTGGTCAATCTGCTCGAGACCGACAAGGAAGTCGACGTGAACGGCGTCATCCTCCTCTCGGTGTGCCTGAACTACGACGTTCTGCCCGACTACCCCGAGCTCAATCCCGGCCTCGACGAGGCGTACGTTCTGTGGCTGCCCTCGTATGCGGCAACGGCGTGGTATCACCATCGGCTGACCGACGCACCCAAGGACCTGTCCGCGCTGGTCGCCGAGGTGGAGCAGTTCGCGCTCGGTGAGTACGCCGCGGCGCTGCTCGCCGGCGCCAAGCTGGACCCCGCCGAGCGCAAGACCATCGTGGACAAGCTCCACCGCTACACCGGGCTGCCCGCGGAGTACATCGAGAAGGCCAACCTGCGCATCAATCAGGGCGAGTTCCAGAAGACCCTGCTCGGGGACCGCGACATGACCACCGGTGCCCTGGACGCGCGGTTCTCGGGACCCACGCTCGACCCCATGTCCAAGGAAGCCGGCTACGATCCGCAGTCCGCCGCCTTGGGGTCGGCCTATGTGAGCGCCTTCAACAACTACGTGCGCAAGGATCTCAACTTCGGCCAGGACAAGGTCTACAAGCAATCCATCGAGCTCGAGGGGGACTGGGACTTCTCGCATCGCCCGCCGGGGAGCCGCGAAGCCCTGAAGCAGCAGGTCAACGTGATGCCGGATCTGGCCTCGGCGATGAAGCACGATCCCAATCTCAAGATCCTGGTGAACGGCGGCTATTTCGATCTTGTGACGCCGTTCTTCGAGGGCATCTACGAGACGAACCACCTGCAGATCCCGCCCGAGCTGCACAAGAACATCGACTACAAGTACTACGAGTCGGGGCACATGGTGTACGCGCACGAGGCCTCCCTCAAGGCGCTGCACGACAACGTGGCGGAGTTCATACGACGCACCGATAATGCCGGGCACTAGAGCCTGTCGACGTATCCCGGTCGGCGGCGCCGGCGCACCTAGGAAGGTATGACATATGGCCGAAGGCATCGTCGGGGGGATACTCGGCCAGGAAGATGACAAGCCGGAGGTCGAGCCTTCCGCGGCGCCGGCCGGCATCGACGCGTTCGCGGCCGCGGTCGCGGCCAGGCTCGCCGGCGGCGATCCGCAGGTTGCGCGGCGCATGGCGGAGTTCCTCGAGCGTCAGTCGGAGCTGGCCGACGTCCAGAGGAAGTTCCTGGTCGAGGAGCACGCGGCACGGCTCCACTACCTTCAGGGTCAGGCGCGCGAGGTCGACCCACGCCGGCTCGGCCTGCGCCTGCGCGTCGGGTTCCAGCTCTTCGTCGTGCTGGCCGCGACCGCGATCGGCGCGGCCGCGCTCATCATGGTGCGTGACGCGGTGACCTCGCGCCGCGTGGTCATCGAGCCCTTCCATGCGCCGCCCCAGCTCGCAGCCCAGGGCATCGACGGCGCGGTGGTCGCGGCGGGTGTGCTCGATGAGCTCGCACGGCTTCAGGATTCGACCCGCAGCTCCTCAGCCGCGCGCGGGCTCACGGGCGCATGGACCAGCGACATCAAGCTCGACGTTCCGGAGACCGGCGTCTCCATCGGAGAGATCTCGCGGTTGCTGCGCGATCGATTCGGACATGACGAGCAGATCGACGGCGCTCTGGTGCAAACGGCAGGCGGTCTGGCATTGACCGTTCGCGGCAACAACGTGCCGGCCAAGACATTCCCCGGTGCAGTCGGCGAGCTCGATGCCCTGACCACCAAGGCGGCGGAATACGTCTATTCCAAGTCGCAGCCGGCGCGCTGGGCCACGTATCTCGTCAATACGGAGCGCTATCGGGATGCCGTCGATTTCGGCCGCACGAATTTCCAGAGCGTGGATCCGGCCGAGCGCCCGCGTCTGCTCAACGCCTGGGCCCTTGCCCTGCAGGCCATGGATATCCGCTCGGCGGCGGAAAGTCTCAAGTTGCTCCAGGCGGCCGTCAGGCTTCAACCCGATCTCTGGGTGGCTCACGTGAACGTTCAGAACTCCCTCATGATCCTCGGCGACGAGGAAGGAGCCTGGCGCGACGGCGAGAGCATGCGCCGCCAGGCGGGAGGACGCCCCGGACGCGCCCGAGAGACCGACTTCATCAACTGGGATTTGCTCACGTGGAATCTGCCGCAGAACTACGCGGCGGTCGTGCTCGATACGGAACAGAATGGCGGCGCCGGCACCGGCTCGGTCAGCGCGGGACCCGTCATGGCCGACCTGCAGGCGCGCATGCACGATCCCGATGCCGCGATGCTCGCGCTCGAGACCTCGAAGCCGGATCCCCACGACCCTACCATCGCGGCGGCGGGTCATTTCGTGCGCGGTGAGCTCGCCCTCGACCGCGGCGACACCGCCGCCGCCCTCACCGAGCTCGAAGCCTTCGACAAGGACTATGAGGACCCCGCCGTGGTCGGCAACTACCCGGGCTACGAATGCTGGGTCGCTTTGGCCGAGGAATGGACCGGTCACCCGGACAAGGCCGATGCCGTGCTCGCACGGGGCGGCACCATGGTGGACTGCTATCGGTTCCGCGGCGATATCCTCGATCATCGAGGCGATTGGCCAGCGGCCCAGAAAGCCTACGCGGATGCCGCGGCGCTGGCGCCGGATCTGCCGGCCGCTTATTACTCCTGGGGTGCGGCGCTGCTCCGCCACGGTGATTTCGCGGCTGCCGCAGACAAGTTCCAGGCCGCCAATCATCGCGGCCGGCACTGGGCCGATCCGCTCAAGGGCTGGGGCGATGCGCTCGCGAAGCTCGGCAATGCGAGCGAGGCGCTAAAAAAATACGATCAAGCGCTGAAACTCGCGCCGAACTGGAAGGCACTGCAAGCGGCGCGCGCGGCGGCGTCGAAAACCTGACCGGACATAGCCTTCAGCGCGCGTCATTCGCCCAGGCGGCGGGTGTCGAGCAGGGAAGGCAGCGACGGATCGGCGATGCACTCGCCGCGGCGCTCGACGATGCAGAGGTCGTGGGGCGAGCCGCGGCCGAGACAAGCGCCGGCCTCGTATTCCGGCCCGAGCTCCGCGAGCTCCGAGCGGCGCACGAGCGCGAAATTGGCGGCGCGCTCCTCCACCGCGAGCGGCACGTCGGAGAATCGCCGATAGATCGGAACGTTGCGATGCAGGAATGCGTAGCCGCCGAGCTCATACCAGGGATAGCTGTACAGCAGGAGGCCGCAGAGCGTCGGCTGCCGATAGAGAACGAATTCGGCGTTGACGAGGTCGCGATCCGTGACCCAATTGAAGGCATAGCGCGGCCCGGCGGCCAACGCAGCCGAGCCCGCCACCCACGCGGCGCAGGCCGCGATCAGCACCGCACGGCCGCGCCGCGGAAAGCGCGCGCGCAGCCGCTCGATCAAGTCGGCGGAGCCGAAGGCCGCCACCAGCGCGAGGCAGGCGAATGCCGGAAACACGAAGCGGTATTCCTTGTGCGGCACCAGCGAGTGCGATGCAACGATGGCCACGGCCACCGCGATCCAGAGGGCCTGCGCGCGCCACCGTACCGCGACCAAGGCAATCAGCAAGGGAGACGCCACCCACCAGGTGCCGAGCAGCGTGGTCAAATACCAGCCGACCGGCTCGACGCCGTAATGCGATGCCTTGTGGGCGAGATAGTTGATGCGGAAGGCGCCGATCTGGGAGTGAAACGGGCTGCCCCACGAGATCCAGTCCGACGCTCCGAATACCGCGATCGGCACGGCGGCGCCCGCCAGCACCGGCAGCCAGCGCGCGCGCAAGCGGGTGCCGCAGAGCCCGAGAAGCAGCACCGCGAGGCCGGGCGCGAGCTGCACCCGCAGCATGAGACAAGCGCCGGCGCAGCCGCCGATCAGCGCCAGCGTCGGGACGCGCAGCTCCCGCGACCGCGGCGAGCCCAGCGCGAGCGCCGCCAGCAGGAAATCCGTGGCAATGGCTTCCATCAGCGGCCGCCCCGAGAAGTACACCAGCTCGAACCAGGTCGCCGCGACCAGCCCGCCGACGATGGCATGCGTCGGACCGATCCGGCGGCCGTAGTCGTACATCGAGGCCACGACCACGAGCGACAGACAGGCGAGCAGTGCGCGCGCCGCGAACAGGTAGGCGTAAGGCGAGGCACCGAGCGCCCCCAATACGCTGAACAGCTTCGCGAACAGGGCCGGCAAGAGCATCGAGCGGATGCCTTCCTCGAATTCCCACGGCAGCACGCCGTATCCGAACGCCAGGCGATGCGCCTGCTCGAAGAACTGATAGCTCTCGTCGGGATGATGCAGGTTGGGAAAAGCGGCCGCCACGCCGAGCCGCAGCACCGCGGCGAGGATCAGGAGGCCGAGGCGCGTGCGATCCATGCCCGGATGCTCGGCTAGCGATTGATCGCGTCGATCGCCTTCTTGTCCGCCGCCAAGGCCGCCTCGTGGATGGCCTCGGACAGGGTCGGGTGCGCGTGAATGGTGAGCTGGATGTCCTCGGTGCTGGCGGAATATTCCATGGCGAGCACCGCCTCGGCGATGAGCTCGCCCGCCATCGGCCCGATCACGTGGACGCCGAGCACCTCATCGTCCTGGCCGGAAACCACCTTGGCGAAACCCTGCGCGGCCTCCATGGCGCGCGCGCGTCCGCTCGCCGAGAACGGGAACTGTCCGACCTTGTACGGCCGGCCGGCCGCCTTGACCTGCTCCTCGGTCTGGCCGACCCAGGCAATCTCGGGAGCCGTGTAGATCACCGACGGGATCACCTTGTAGTTCATTTCGGCAAAGCGTCCGGCGATCCGATCGGCGACCATGACGCCCTCCTCCTTGCCTTTGTGGGCCAGCATCGGACCGCGCACCACGTCGCCGATGGCCCACACGTTCGCAACGCCGGTGGCGCAATGCTCGTCGACCTCGATGAATCCGCGCGCGTCCACCTTGACCCCGGTACCCTCGGCAAGCAGCTCGTCGGTGAACGGCCGGCGCCCGACCGCCACCACCAGCTTGTCCACCTGCAAGGTGTGCTCACCCTGCGAATCGGAATAGGTCACGTCGACGGCGCCGCCCGCGACGGCCGCGCCGGTCACCTTGGCGCCGAGCTTGATGTCGAGGCCCAGCTTCCTGAAGTGACGCTGAGCCTCCCGCGCCACCGCTTGATCCGCCATGGGCAGGAATTGATCCAGGGCCTCGAGCACCGTGACCTCGCTCCCGAGGCGCCGCCAGACGCTGCCGAGCTCGAGGCCGATGACGCCCGCCCCGATCACGCCGAGCCGCGGCGGCACCGCGTCGAGCTCGAGCGCATTCCAGGAATCGATGATGGCCTTGCCATCATGCGGGACGCTCTTGAGACGGATGGGGGCGGAGCCCGAGGCCAGCACCACGTGCTTCGCCTGCAGGATCCTCTCGCTGCCGTCCGGCTGCTTCACCGCAACGCGATTTCCCGGTAGCAGCCGGCCGTGTCCCTGGATGCCGGTGACTCCATTCGCCTTGAACAGCGCCGTGATGCCCCCCGTCATGGTCTTGACGATGGCGGCGCGGCGCTTCTGCATGGCGGCGAGATCCAGCCCGAGATTGCCGATCTTGATGCCGTGCACGTGGAGCTCGTCCTTGGCGCGCTGATAGAGCTCGGAAGACTCGAGCAGCGCCTTGGAGGGGATGCAGCCGGCGTTGAGGCACGTGCCGCCGAACGCATAGCCGCCGTCGGGGTTCCTCCATTCGTCGACGCACGCCGCCTTGAGCTTGTTTTGCGCGGCGCGGATCGCCGCCGGATAGCCCGCCGGCCCCGCGCCGATCACGACCACGTCGAATGCGTCGCTCATACGCCGAGCACCATGCGCGCCGGATCCTCGAGGCATTGCTTGACGGCGACCAGGAATTGCACCGCCTCGCGCCCGTCGATGATGCGATGGTCGTAGGTGAGCGCGATGTACATCATCGGCCGGATCACCACCTGCCCGTCGACCGCCACCGGCCGCTCCTGGATCTTGTGCATTCCGAGGATGGCGCTTTGCGGCGCGTTGACGATCGGGGTCGACAGGAGCGACCCGAACACGCCGCCGTTGGTGATGGTGAACGTGCCGCCGGTCAGCTCCTCCATGGTGATCGTGCCCGCCCGGGCGCGCGCGGCGAAATTCGCGATCGACCTCTCGATGTCCGCGAAGCTCTGCTGATCCGCGTCGCGCAGCACCGGCACGATCAGCCCGCGGTCGGTCGATACCGCGACCCCAACGTCGAAATACTCGTGGTAGACGATGTCGTTGCCCTCGACCGAGGCGTTCACCGCCGGGAAGCGCTTGAGCGCCTCGACGCAGGCCTTGGTGAAGAACGACATGAAGCCGAGCTTCGCACCGTGCTGCTTCTCGAACGGGTCCTTGTAGCGGGCGCGAAGCTCGTTGACCGCCTTCAGATCGACCTCGTTGAACGAGGTGAGCAACGCCTGCGTGGCCTGCGCCTGCACCATGCGCTCGGCGATGCGCGCGCGCAGCCGCGTCATCGGCACGCGCTGATCGACGCGCCCGCCGCGCGCGGCCGCCGGCTTCACGGAGGCAGGCGCGCGCGCGGCAGGGATCGGCGGCGCGGGCTCCTTGGCCGACAGGTGCTGCATCACGTCGGATTTGGAGACGCGGCCGTCGCGTCCGGATCCGGCGACGGAGCGCGGATCGACGTTGTTCTCCTCCGCGACGCGCTTGGCGGCCGGGCTCAGCTTGCCGCCGGCTTCGGCGCGGGAGCCGGGCGCCGCGCCGGAGCCGTCAGCTGCGCCGACGCCTGCGCTGGCGCCGGCAGCGACGCCGGAGCCGGCACCTGCGCCGCGCGTTCCCGCCTCGCGAGCGGCGGTTTCCGCGCCGGCGGTCGCGCCGCCGGACGACGCCATGATGGCCGGCGCGCTGGCGCCGGGGACCGCGGTCGCGCCCTCTTCAAGGACCGCGAGCAGCTGTCCGCTCGTGACCGTGGCGCCGTCGTTGATCCTGATCTCCTTGAGCACGCCGCCCGTCGGGGCCGGCACCTCGAGAACCACCTTGTCGGTCTCCAGATCGACGAGATTCTCGTCGCGAGCCACCACATCGCCCGGCTTCTTGTGCCAGGACACCAACGTCGCATCCGCCACCGATTCCGGCAGCTGCGGCACGCGCACTTCAATGGTCATGAGCCCGTCCTGGTTTGAGCCGCGGGTGCGCGCGCGATGGTGCGCGTCGCCTCTTCGGGCGGAATGCCCTGCAGGGCCGCGCTTACGAGGTTCTTTTGCTGCTGCTCGTGCAGCGCGCTGATCCCGGTCGCCGGCGCCGCGGCGCCGGCGCGCCCGGCGTAGAGCAGCTCGTGCCCCGCCGTCAGCTTGGACTGCAGCCGGTGCCGGATCTGATACCAGCCGCCCTGATTCTGGGGCTCTTCCTGGCACCAGACGACCTCGCGCACGTTCGGATACTTGCGCAGCACGGCCTCGTACTCGTCCGAGGGAAATGGATAGAGCTGCTCGAGCCGGATGACGGCGGCGGTCGTCACCTTGGCCTCGCGGCGCGCCTTGAGCAGATCGAAATACACCTTGCCGCTGCAGAACACGAGACGCGTGACCTCGGCCGGCTTGAGATCGTCGATCTCGTCGATGACGGTGTAGAAGCCGCCCGTCGACAGCTCCTCCAGCCGCGATACCGACAGGGGATGGCGCAACAAGCTCTTCGGCGTCATCACCACGAGCGGTTTGCGCAACGGGCGCACCATCTGCCGCCGCAGCATGTGGAACATCTGGGCGGGCGTCGAAGGCACGCATACCTGCATGTTGTACTCGGCACAGAGCTGCAGGAAGCGCTCGAGCCGCGCGGAGGAGTGCTCGGGCCCCTGGCCTTCATAGCCGTGCGGCAGGAACAGCGTGAGGCCGGACAACCGCCCCCACTTCGCCTCGCCCGAGCTGATGAACTGGTCGATGATCACCTGGGCGCCGTTGCAGAAGTCGCCGAACTGGCCCTCCCAAATGGTCAGGCAATGGGGCTCGGTGGTCGAGAATCCGTACTCGAAGCCCATCACCGCCTCCTCGGACAGCACCGAGTCGGTGACCGTGAAGGCCGGCTGGCTGCTCGCCAGGTGCTGCAGCGGCACGTAGCGGCGCCCGGTGCCCTGGTCGTGAAGCACGGCATGGCGGTGAAAGAACGTGCCGCGGCCGCTGTCCTGCCCGGTCAGGCGCACGGGATAACCGTCGCTGATGAGGCTGGCATAGGCGAGGTTCTCCGCGGCGCCCCAATCGAGCGCCAGCTCGCCGGTCACCATGCGCTCGCGCGCCTGCATGATCGCGAGCACCCGGGGGTGCAGCACCCAGTCGCCCGGATACGAGGTGATCGCCTTGCCGAGCGCGCGCAGGCGTCCCATGTCCACCGACGTGCGGACCGGCTCCGACCAATCCGCGCCGAGATATCCGCTCCAGTCCACGGTGTACTTGTTGCCGATCAGCCCGAGGGCGGCGCGCGCCTGCGGCTTGCCCTCGTCGAGCCCGTTGCGGTACTGCTCGATCATTCCCACGGCTTCATCGGCGGCAAGCACGCCCTCGGCCACGAGTTTCTCCGCATAGATCTGCCGCGCCGTCGGCTTCTTGCGGATCACCTGGTACATGAGCGGCTGCGTGGCCGCGGGCTCATCCGCTTCGTTGTGCCCGTGCCGCCGGTAGCACACCAGGTCGATCACCACGTCCTTGTGGAACTTCATGCGATAGTCGAGCGCGAATTGCACCACGAAGCACACCGCCTCGGCGTCGTCCGCGTTGACGTGGAAGATCGGCGCCTCGATCATCTTGGCGACATCGGAGCAGTACAGGGTGGAGCGCGCGTCGCGCGGATCCGAGGTGGTGAATCCGACCTGGTTGTTGATCACGACGTGCACGGAGCCGCCGGTATAGAAGCCGCGCGCCTGCGAAAGCTGCATGGTCTCCATGTTCACGCCCTGGCCCGCGAACGCGGCGTCGCCGTGAATCTGCACGGGCAGCACCTTGTCGCCGCAGGCGTCGCCGCGCCGCTCCTGGCGCGCGCGCACCGAGCCCTCGACCACGGGGTTGACGACCTCGAGGTGCGAAGGATTGAAGGCCAGCGCGACGTGCACGTTGCCGGTCGCGGTCTTCAAGTCGGACGAGAAGCCCTTGTGATACTTCACGTCGCCCGACCCGCGCAGGTTGGCAAGGTCGTACTGACCCTCGAACTCGCTGAACAGGTCCCTGGGCGATTTGCCGAGCAGGTTCACCAGCACGTTCAGGCGCCCGCGATGCGCCATCCCGATGATGACCTCCTCGACGCCCTGGCTTCCGCCGTGCTGCACCAGCCCGTCGAGCAAGGGGATGAGGCTGTCGCCGCCCTCGAGCGAGAAGCGCTTCTGCCCGACGTACTTGGTGTGCAGATAGCGCTCGAGCCCTTCCGCCGCAGTCAACTGCCACAGGATGTTTTTCTGCTCGTCGGCGCTGAAGCGATGCTGCATGCGCTGCAGCTGGAAGCTGTCCTGCAGCCACAGGCGCTCGTCGGTGTTGGAGACGTGCGCGAACTCCGCGCCGATGGTGTCGGTGTAGATGAACCTCAGGTCGGCGAGAATCTTGCGCAGCGTGGCGCGATCGGCGAGCGACACATTGTGGCTGCCGGTGTAGAACTCGGTGTCGAGATCCGCCTCCGTGAGGCCGAAGTACGCGAGCTCGAGCACGTAGGGCTTGGGCCGCTCCTGCAAGCCGAGCGGATCCAAACGCGCCGCGAGGTGCCCGCGATTTGCGTATACCTGGATCAACCGCGACACCGCGCCTTGCTTCGCGCTCGCGGAAGTCGGGGCGGCAGCGGCGGCGCCCGCCGGCGCGGCAAGCCGCGTCTCGCCCGCCTCGATCCCGACGAAGGTTTGCGCCCACGCCGGGTCGACGCTCCGCGGGTCCTTGCGCCACTGCTCGTACAGATCCTCGAGAAGTGCGGCGTTGCCGCCCGACAGAGCGGAGGCGGCAAGCTGGTCGGCGAGCGATTGGTTCATACGCACGGGCAAGGGAAAAACTTCAAGCGCATCAAGGTGCTAAGAAGTGGGCGCGCACGGCGCAACGGCCTCGTAGTTTAGCCGAAGGCACCACAATATGGAATGTGACGCAACCCGGCAGAATCAGAAGAAGAATGGGGTCGCGAGGCGATTTTGCAACCAAACCTCGTAGCCGATGAGCCCGCCGTACGCAATCAGCACCCCGTACAGCACCCATGCCACCGGCAGCACGCGCATGAACCGATACCGCGCGAGCACGACCATGAGGATCACTCCCACTCCGGTGAGGAGCATCTTGACGGAAGCGAACACCGCCGCGCTCCGATAGACCACCGCGGCCATGATCGGGTTCTCTTCCTGGGCGCCTCCCTGCAAGAGGCCGAGGGTGAGGAGCCCGTCCACCATGCTCAACACGGCGATGCCGATGGCCACCGCGAGGAGATGCGGCGAGTGCCAGTCGAGCGCGTGGAAGCGCGACTCGTCCGCACGCCGCGGAACCGACCGGCGGCGGGGATTGAAGCCGCCGTACCAGATGGACCACCAGAGGCGCCCGCGCCGGTCGGCGCCGGTGCGGCCGCGCCGCTCGTGCTGCATGCGGTCGGCGGAATGTTTGCCCTGCATCGCAGCCACTATCCGTGCCGGCCCCGCACGGCCGCAAGGCGGATGTGTCATAACGCGCGCGGCGGGCGGATTTTTTTCCAAACTCACGAGCGGCTCACGCCGCGGTCACCAGCATCGCCACGAATTCCGACACCGGCATCGAGATCAGCGCCTTGCGGTCGGCGAACAGCGCCTTGATCGACTCGGCCTGGCGGGGCGCGAAATGCGCCGCAACGCTCGCCTCGAACTTCGCCACCAGCAACGGATATCCCTCCGCGCGCCGCTTGCGATGCCCCACCGGATAGTCGACCTGCACCCGGCGCGTCGCGGAGCCGTCCTTGAAGAACACCTGCACGGCATTGCCGATGTAGCGCTTCGCAGGATCGTAGTACTCCGTGGTGAAGGCGGGATTCTCGCTGACGCGCATCTTCGCGCGCAGCGCATCCACGCGCGGATCCCGCGCGACGGCATCCTCGTAATCGGAGGCGGCGAGCCGCCCGAAGATCAGCGGGACGGCCACCATGTACTGGATGCAATGATCCCGATCCGCCGGATTGGCGAGCGGGCCGGTCTTGTCGATGATCCGCACGCCGGGCTCCTGGGTCTCGATCGCCACGCGCTCTATCTGCTCGAGCCTCGGCGCGATCTCCGCATGCAGGACCATCGCGGCTTCCACCGCGGTCTGCGCGTGAAATTCGGCGGGGTACGAGATCTTGAACAGCACATTCTCCATCACGTAGCTGCCGAACGGCTGCGGCAGGGAGAGCGCCTTGCCCTTGAAGAGCACGTCCTGGAAACCCCAGGTCTTGGCGGTGAGCGCCGACGGATAACCCATCTCGTCCTTGAGCGCGAACAGCGCATGGCGTACCGCCCGGCTGGTCGCATCGCCCGCCGCCCAGCTCTTGCGCGACCCGGTGTTCGGAGCGTGCCGATAGGTGCGCAGCGCCCCGCCGTCGACCCAGGCGTTGGAGACGGCGTTGATGATCTGCTCCCGCGTTCCGCCGAGCAGCGCAGTCACCACCGCGGTCGATGCCACGCGCACGAGCAGCACGTGATCCAGGCCCACGCGGTTGAAGCTGTTCTCGAGCGCCAGCACCCCCTGGATCTCGTGCGCCTTGATCATGCTGGCGAGGACGTCGCGCACCGCGATGCGCTTGCCCGAGCGCGACAGATAATCGGCCACCGCGAGAATGCCGCCGAGATTGTCCGACGGATGGCCCCACTCCGCGGCCAGCCAGGTGTCGTTGAAGTCGAGCCAGCGGATCATGGCGCCGATATTGAACGCCGCATTGATCGGATCGAGCTCGTAGGCGGTGCCAGGAACGCGCGCGCCGTTGGTCAGGGTCGCGCCCGGCACCACGGGCCCCATGAGCTTGGTGCAGGCCGGATACTTGAGCGCCTGGAACCCGCACGCCAGGGTATCCATCAGGCAATACGCGGCGGTCTCGTAGGCCAGATCGCTCTTGATGACTTCGTTGAGCGCGTAGTCCGCGATCGCGGTCAGCAGCTCGTCGGGCGCGGGGCGTTGCGCGGATCTGATGTCGTGGGACATGGCGCTCTCGATCAGGGCCGGCGTGCCAGCGGCACGAAGGCGAGGTTTTCGGGACCGACGTAATTCGCGCTCGGGCGGATGATCTTGCCGTCCTCGCGCTGCTCGATGACGTGCGCCGCCCAACCCGAGGTGCGCGCGATCACGAACAGGGGCGTGAACATGACGGTGGGAACCCCCATCAGGTGATAGGAGACCGCGGAGAACCAGTCGAGATTCGCAAACATCTTCTTGATCTCCTGCATGACCGATTCGATGCGCTCGGCCACATCGTAGCCGGCCGTGTCCTCCGCGTCGCGTGCCAGATCCAGGGCGACCTTCTTGATCACCTGGTTGCGCGGATCGGAGATCGTGTAGACCGGATGTCCGAATCCGATGATCACTTCCTTGCCGGCCACGCGTCGGCGGATGTCGGCCTCGGCCGAGTCCGGATCCGCATAGCGGCTCTGTATCTCGTGGGCGAACTCGTTGGCGCCGCCGTGCTTCGGCCCGCGCAGCGCGCCGATGGCCCCGGTGATGCAGGAATAGATGTCCGCTCCGGTCCCCGCGATGACCCGCGCCGTGAAGGTCGAGGCGTTGAACTCGTGCTCCGCGTACAGGTTGAGGGAGGTGTGCATGGCGCGCACCCAGTGCGCCGACGGCTTCTCGCCGTGCAGCAGATGCAAAAAGTGAGCGCCGATCGAGTCATCGTCCGTCTGCACGCGGATGCGGCTGCCGTCGCGCGCGAAGTGGTGCCAGTAGCAGAGCATCGAGCCCAGGCAGGCCAGCAGGCGATCGGCGATGTCGCACGCACCCTCGGCGGCGTGGGCATCCGCCTCCGGGATGAAGCATCCCAGCGCCGACACCCCGGTACGCAGGACGTCCATCGGATGGCTGGTCTTCGGAAGCTGCTCGAGCACGGTCGCCACCTCCGGCGGCAGGACTCGCAGTGCGCGCAGCTTCGCCTTGTAGGCCGAGAGCTCGGCGACGTTCGGCAGCTTGCCGTGAACCAGCAGATACGCAATCTCCTCGAACTCGCATTCCGTGGCGATGTCCAGGATGTCGTACCCTCGATAGTGCAGATCGTTGCCCGTCCGACCCACCGTGCAGAGCGCGGTGTTGCCGGCCGCGACGCCGGACAGCGCGACCGACTTCTTGGGCTTGAACGTGGCAGGAGCCGGGGTCTCGGACATCGTCATCTCCTCATCTCGTCATTTCTCTTTTCCCGCCGCGAACAGCGCATCGAGTTTCGCTTCGTAGGCGTGGTAATCCAGGTAGCGGTACAGATCGGCGCGGGTCTGCATGAGCTCCAGGACGTTCTTCTGCGTACCATCCCTGCGGATCGCCTGGTAGACGGCGAGCGCCGCGGCATTCATGGCGCGGTACGCCGAGCAGCAGTGCAGCACGATGTCCACGCCGACCGCGGCCAGCTCGTCGCGCGTGTAGAGGGGCGTCTGGCCGAATTCGGTGATGTTCGCGAGGATCGGCACCTTGACCGCGTCCTTGAACCGCCGGTACATGGCAAGATCGGTGATTGCCT
Organism: Steroidobacteraceae bacterium; assembly: GCA_036268215.1. Taxonomy (GTDB): domain Bacteria; phylum Pseudomonadota; class Gammaproteobacteria; order Steroidobacterales; family Steroidobacteraceae; genus Bog-1198. The sequence goes on along the minus strand of DATAUO010000086.1, from coordinate 1,072 downwards.
CCGGAAAGATCATGTCGGCGCCGGCACGAACGCAGGCGAGCGCCCGCTCGATCGCGCCGTCGACGCCCTCGACGGCAAGCGCGTCGGTCCGCGCCATGATCACGAATGCCGCGTCGGTGCGCGCGTCCACCGCCGCCTTGATGCGGTCGGTCATCTCCTCGCGCGAGACGATCTCCTTGCCGGGACGGTGGCCGCAACGCTTCGCCTGGACCTGGTCCTCGATGTGCAAGCCGGCGGCGCCCGCCTTGGTGAACGATTTGACGGTGCGGCCGATGTTGAAGGCGCCGCCCCAGCCGGTGTCGGCATCCACGAGCAACGGCAACGGGCATGCGTCCGTGATGCGGCGGATATCGACCAGCACGTCGTCCATGGTGCTGATCCCGAGATCCGGTACGCCGAGCGAATTGGCGGCAACGCCGCCGCCGGAAAGATACAGCGCCCTGAAGCCGCAGGCTGCCGCCATTCTTGCGGCGTAGGCATTGATCGCGCCCACGACCTGCAGCGGTCGCTCCTCGGAAAGAGCTGCGCGGAATCGCGCGCCGGAAGAACTCTGGCTCATCGATGATCCTTTGAACTCGAAGACTATAAAAGCTTCTCGGCGGCCCGCCGGTGACCAAACCGCTCAAAATGACTGCGCGGATTTGCCACATCGGCCGCCGCGCCCAGCCCGTCGGACCGTCCGCGCGCGCTCATTTCCGCGCGGCGTCCGGCGGTCCCGTCAGTCCTGCAAGGTGCGGCGAAACTCCCCCGGCGAGGCGCCCGTCCACTTGCGAAATGCCCGATGGAAGGCGCTGCGCTCCGAGAATCCCAGCTCGAGCGCAATATCCATGACCGTGCGGTCCGAGTGGCTGAGATATCCGATCGCAAGGTCGCGCCGCAGCTCGTCCTTGATGGATTGATAGGACATGCCCTCCTCCCGCAGGCGCCGACGCAAGGTCGCCGGCGTCATGTTGAGATCCTCCGCCAGGCCGTCGAAGTCCGGCACCTCTCCCGGCAGGAACTGCCGCAGGCGCCGGCGAACCCGGGCGGACAGGCTGCTGCCGTTCTTGTACTTGACCAGGATGCTCTCGGG
>DATAUO010000085.1:0-21755 GCA_036268215.1 Steroidobacteraceae bacterium | reverse complement strand
CGTGATCTTCGTGTCTACCCGCACCGCGTACTTGCCGCGGCTGAAGTACTGGTCGGTGAGATATTGCTTCACCTCGTCCAGCACCGAGCGGTCGAAGGTCTTGCCGGTGGCGAGACCGACGTTGCGCAAGCTCTTCTGCAGATCCTCGGTCTTGATGTCCTTGTTGCCCTTGATCTCGAACTTGGCGATCGAGGGACGCTCGACCACCACCACGAGCAGCGTGTTGCCGTCGCGGCGCAGCTCCACGTCGCGGAAAAAGCCGGTTGCGTACAGCGCGCGCATCGCCTCGCCGATGCGCTGGCCGTCCAGATGATCGCCGATGTTCACCGGCAGATAATTGAACACCGTGCCTTCGGAGATGCGCTGCAGGCCTTCGACACGGATGTCGCCGACCACGAACGCGCCGTCGGAAGGAACTTGCGCGAGCGCAGCCGATCCCCAGGGCTGGACGGCGAGCGCCACCAGGCAGGTCAGACGCAAGTCAAGCCGCACGCGACAACGACCGATTGCAGAGTCGATAGATCATGATATCCCGCTAATTGAAATGTCTGGAGATGTCGTTATAGAAGGCGAGGCTCATCAGCAGCAAGAGAAGCGCGATCCCGACCTGTTGACCGAACAACTGGGCGCGCTCGGACAACGGCGAGCCCTTCACCGCCTCGACCAGCTGATAGACCACCTGGCCGCCATCGAGCAGCGGCACGGGCATGAGGTTCAAGACGCCAAGGCTCACGCTGATGATGGCGAGGAAGGCGAGGAAGGCCGTGACGCCGAGGTACGCGCTGATGCCGGCGAATTCCGCGATGCTCAAGGGCCCGGAGATGTTCTTCGCGGAGACCTGTCCGTCGACGATGCGCCAGAGCATCTGCACCGTGAGGGTGGACATCTCCCAGGTCTTGCCGAACCCGGCGGCGAGCGCATCGATCGGACCCAGCCGGTGGATCTCGACCAGGCCCGCCGCGCTCGGCGCCCGCTCATCCACCGTGATCCCCAGCCGGCCGACCGCCTTGCCTTGATCGACGACGCGGGCGACCTTCCCGACCAGCCGCTGCCGCTGTCCGGCGCGCTCGACCTCGATCGAGATCTCGCGGTCCGCGGAGGCGGAAATGATGGCGACGAATCCCTCGCGATTGGCGACCGGCTGTCCGTCCACGGCGAGCAGATCATCGCCCGGCTTCAGTCCCGCCCGCGCGCCGGCGCTGCCGGCCGGAACGTCCCGCACCACCGTGTCCGCCGCGAGATCGAAGCCAAGACCGGGGAGCAGCTTGCCGGGCTCGGTGAGCGCGCGCCGCTCCTGCCCGACGTTCAGTAGCACTCCGCGCTCGTGTCCATCGCGGCGCACCCGCATCGGGACGATCCCGCTGCCCGAGAATTCGCGAATCAACGCGATCTCGAGCTCCTCGGTGTCGTCCACCCGGCGATCGCCGACGCCCACGATCTGGTCCCCGCCCTTGAGGCCCGCAGCCGCCGCCGGACTGTCGGCGCGCACCTGTCCGATCACGGGCCGCACGATCTCGACCCCCACCATCCCGAGGATCGCGTACAGGAGCGAGGCAAACAGGAGATTCATGGCGGGGCCGGCCAGGAGCACCGCCACGCGATGCAGCACCGGGCGGCGGGTGAACGAGCGGCCGAGCTCCGCCGGGGCAACCTCGCCCTCGCGCTCGTCGAGCAGCTTCACGTAACCGCCCAATGGAATCGCCGCCACGCAGTACTCGGTGCGATCCGGATCCTTGCCGACGCGCATCAACAAAGGCTTGCCGAAGCCGATACTGAAGCGCAGCACCTTGAAGCCGAGGCGCTTCGCGACCCAGTAGTGCCCGAACTCGTGAACCGCCACCAGTACGCCGATCGCGACCAGGAACGCGGCAGGTATCAGCAACATCCTCATCATTCAGAAGGCTCCAGAAGCAGGGCCGATCATCCCGGCCGCCAAGCGTCGTGCCGCGGCATCGGCGTCCAAAACGTCGCCCAGAGCCTTGACGGGGGACGGACTTAGGCGCTGCAACACCTTGTCAATGACCGCCGCAATCGCGGTAAAGTTCAAGCGCCGGTCCAGAAACGCCTGCACTGCGACCTCGTTCGCCGCGTTCAACACCGCCGGGGCGGTGCCGCCCGCTCGCGCCGCGGCCCGGGCCAGCTCGAGGCTCGGGAAGCGCACGTCGTCCGGCGGCTCGAAGCCGAGCTGTCCGATCTCGGCCAGGTTCAAGGATTGTACACCGGAGGCCAAACGCTCGGGCCACGCCAATCCTTGCGCGATGGGCGTGCGCATGTCGGGCGCGCCGAGCTGCGCGAGCATGGAGCCGTCGGCGTATTCGACCAGCGAGTGCACGATGCTCTGCGGGTGCACGATCACGTCGACGCGCGACTCCGGCAGCCCGAACAGCAGCGTCGCCTCGATCACCTCGAGGCCCTTGTTCATGAGCGTCGCCGAATCCACCGAGATCTTGCGGCCCATCTTCCACTTGGGGTGCGCGCACGCCTCATCCGGCGTGACATTGACGAGACTCTTCGGATCGCTGGTGCGGAACGGACCGCCCGAGGCCGTGAGGATGACGCGCACCACCCCGCGAGTCTCGGCGCCCGGCAGGTAGCCGCCCGGCATGCACTGGAAGATGGCATTGTGCTCGCTGTCGATCGGGATGATCTGCCCGCCGCGGCGGCTCACCTCGTCCATGAGCAACGGTCCGGCCATGACCAGGGCTTCCTTGTTGGCGAGCAGCACCCGCTTGCCGGCGCGCACCGCGGCGAGCGTGGACTTCAGGCCCGCGGCGCCGACGATCGCCGCCATCACCGCTTGCACGTCGTCGCGCGCCACGGCCTCGCAGAGCGCCTCCGCCCCGCTTGCGACCTTGGCGCGGGAGCCCATGGCCGCGAGCGCCTCGCGAGCGAGCCCCGCCGCGGCCGGATCGACCAGCACCACGAGCTCCGGGTCGAAGAGGCGGGCCTGCTCGACCACGGCTTCCCAGCTCTTCTGCGCCCCGAGCACGACCACCCGGAAGCGCCCGGGATGCAGCGCGACCACGGCCAGCGTGCTGCGGCCGATGCTGCCCGTGGAGCCGAGGATGGCGAGGCCGCGGGGAGCGCTCATGCGATGACACCGGACCCGAGCATCAGGACGTAGAGCGGCGCCGCCGCCGTCACGCTGTCGATGCGATCCAGGAGGCCGCCGTGCCCGGGCAGGAGCACGCCGGAGTCCTTGAGACCGGAAGCGCGCTTGAACATGCTCTCGGTGAGATCACCGATGATCGAGGAGATGCCGACCACGATCGCGACCGCGACGAATGGGCCCGCGGCGATGCCGGCGTAGGCGGCCCAGGCCCAGGCGACGAGCGCCACGAGCACGAGACCGCCCGCGGCGCCCTCCCAGGTCTTGCCCGGGCTGACGCGCGGCGCGAGCTTGTGCCTGCCGAATTGGCGCCCCACGAAGTACGCACCCACGTCCGCGGCGATCACCAGGAATACGAGGGAGAGCACCAGCTCCGGACCGCGGACGAAGGCGCTCGAGGTCACCTGCATTCCGGCGAGCGCCACGAAGGCCGGGACCAGCACCGGGAGCCCGCATGCGAGCGCAAGCCAGGGGCGGTGTCGCGCCGGGGCGAGCGTGAGCCACGCGAGCGCAATCACCCACCACACGCACGCGGCGCCCATGAGCCAGGCGAGATGGGCGGGCTCGCGGGTCCACCTCCAGGCGAGAACCTCGAGGACGGCGATGATGGCGGCATACCCGATGCGGGCCGCGCCGCGCAGCGCGCCGAAGCCCGCCCACTCCCATCCGCCGATCGAGAACACGGCGCCGAAGCCCAGCACCGTCCAGGCCGCGGGCAGCAGGAAGAGTCCCGCGAGCAGGAGACTCCCGAGAACCGCGGCGGTGAGTATCCGGGTCCTAAGCATGGGCGCGCTCAGTCCCCCGCATTCGCCGCAACCTGTCCCGAGGTCTGGCCGAAACGGCGCTCGCGCCCGGCGTAGTGGTCGAAGGCTGCGTCCAGATGCGCCGGGGAGAATTCCGGCCAGAGCACGTCGGAGAAGTACAGCTCCGTATAGGCGAGATTCCACAAGAGGAAATTGCTGATGCGGCCCTCGCCGCCCGTGCGGATGAGGAGATCGGGGTCCGGGCTGTCCGCGAGGGCGAGGCGCGCGGCGAACAGCTGCTCGTCGATCGCCGGCGGCGCCAGCCGGCCGGCCGCGGCGTCGGCGGCGAGCGAGCGGCAGGCCTGCACGATGTCCCAGCGGCCGCCGTAGGCCACCGCGATGACGAGCCGAAGGCCCGTGTTTGCGCCGGTCAGCGCTTCGGCGCCTTGCATGCGTCTCGTCAGCTCGGCACCGAGTGCGCCGCGGTCCCCGATGAACGACAGCCTGACCCGGCTCGCGTGCAGGTCGGCGACTTCGCGCTCGAGTGCGTCCAGAAACAGGCTCATGAGCATTCCGACCTCGTCCGGCGGGCGGCGCCAGTTCTCGCTGCTGAACGCGAACAGGGTCAGATGCCGCACCTTGCGCTCGGCGCAGGCCTCGACCACCCGGCGCACGACCTTGACGCTGGCGCGGTGTCCGGCGGCCCGCGGCAGCCCGCGCGAGCGGGCCCATCGTCCGTTGCCGTCCATGATGATGGCGACATGCTGCGGCGTTTCGCCCATACGCGTCTCCGGCTGCGCTCACAGGCCCCTTCAGACCTGCATGAGCTCCTTCTCCTTGTCGGCCATGGCATGGTCGATCTCGGCGACATGCTTGTCGGTGAGCTTCTGCACCTCGTCCTGCGCGCGGCGATCATCGTCCTGCGAGATCAGCTTCTCCTTGAGCATCTCCTTGAGCTCGGACATCACCTCGCGCCTTACGCCGCGCACCGCGACGCGTGCGTTCTCCGCCTCCGCCTTGACCACCTTGATGATGTCGCGGCGGCGCTCCTCGGTGAGCGCCGGCATGTTGATGCGGATGATCTGGCCCGCCGTGTTCGGCGTGAGGCCGAGGTCGGATTTGTAGATCGCCTTCTCGATGACCTGCACCATGGACTTCTCCCACGGCGTGACCGTCAAGGTGCGCGCGTCCTCGGCGGCGACGTTCGCCACCTGGTTGAGCGGCGTCTCGGTGCCGTAGTAGTCGACCTTGATGTGCTCGATCAGGCTGGTGTGAGCGCGGCCGGTGCGCAGCTTCTTGAGCTGATCCCTGAACGCAGTCACGCACTTCTGCATCCGCAGCGTCGCGTCTTTCTTCAAGTCCTCGAGCATGCTTCCCCCTTAAGGGTCGTTGGTGACGACCGTGCCCACGTCCTCGCCCTTGACGATACGCAACAAATCGCCGCCGTTGAACAGGTTGAACACCTGCAGCGGCATCTTGTTGTCGCGGCACATGACGATGGCGGTCGCATCCATCACGTTGAGGCGATCGGCCAGCACCTTGTCGAAGGTCAGCCGGGCGTAGCGCTTGGCGTTCGGATTGGTGACCGGGTCGGCGTCATAGATGCCGTTGACCTTGGTGGCCTTGAGCAGCACCTCGGCGTCGATCTCTATGGCGCGAAGCGATGCCGCCGTGTCCGTGGTGAAGAAGGGATTGCCCGTGCCGGCGCCGAAGATCACCACGCGGCCCTTCTCCAGGTGCCGGATGGCGCGCCGCCGGATGTAGTCCTCGCAAACCTCGTTGATGCGCAGCGCGGACATGACGCGGGCATAGGTACCGAGGCTCTCGAGCGCGTCCTGCATCGCGAGCGCGTTGATCACCGTGGCGAGCATTCCCATGTGATCGCCGGTCACCCGGTCCATGCCGGCGCGGGCAAGGCCGGCGCCGCGGAAGATATTGCCGCCGCCCAGGACCACCGCCACCTGCACGCCCATCAGGGTGAGATCGCGGATCTCGCCCGCGATGCGCTTCAGGATCACGGGATCGATGCCGTAGTCCTCGCCGCCGAGCAGCGCCTCGCCGGACAGCTTGACCAGGATTCTGCGGTAACGAGCTGTGGCGTTCGTGTTGCTCATGATCCCCTTGTGTACCCTACTACAAAAGACCCCGCGAGCGCGGGGTCCTTGTGCCTATCGGTACCGTGTCGGCGGCAACGGTCAACGTCATCGCGCTCAAGCCTTCGGGCCGCCCCCGGCGGGGGGCGTTTTCGCCTTGACCTGCGCCATCACTTCCTCGACGAAGTCGTCCTGCTTCTTCTCGATGCCATCGCCCACGGCGAAGCGCGCCATCTGCACCACCGCGGCGCCGGATTTCTTGAGCAGCTTCTCCACGGTGGTCTCGGGATCCTTCACGAAGGGCTGCCCGACCAGCGTGATCTCGGCGAGATACTTGCGCAGCCGCCCATCGATCATCTTGGCGATGATCTCCGGCGGCTTCTTCTCGGCCTTGGTCTGTTCGGCGAGGATCTCGCGCTCCTTGTCGAGCACCGCAACGGGAACGGCGCTCGCATCGATGTAGGCCGGGTTCACGGCCGCGACGTGCATCGCCAGATCGCGGGCCAGATCCTCATCGCCGCCCTTGAGCGCGACCAGGCTGCCGATGCGCCCGCCATGCACATACGTGCCGAGCGGTCCCGGCGAGGTCACCCGCACGAAACGCCGCACCGAGATGTTCTCGCCGATCTTCGCGATCAGCGCGCGGCGGCGCTCTTCCAGGGTCGTCGCACCGTGCGCCCTCGAGAGCAGCGCCGGCACGTCGGCGGCGGTGTCGGCAAGCGCCGCCTTGGCCACCTCGCGCGTGAATTCGAGGAATTCATCGCTGCGCGCCACGAAATCGGTCTCGCTGTTGACCTCCACCATCACGGCGGCGGCGCCGCTGCGCTCGACCACCACGGTTCCCTCGGCGGCGATCCGTTGCGCCTTCTTGTCGGCCTTCGCAAGGCCGCTCTTGCGCATCAGCTCGGCGGCCGAGTCCAGATCGCCCTGCGTCTCCACCAGCGCCTTCTTGCACTCCATCATGCCCGCGCCGGTGCGGTCGCGAAGCTGCTTGACTGTGTCTGCGGTAATGTTCATAGCTGAGTCCGCCCGGGGCGGCTCTCCTTCAATTGATGTACATCGCGGGTCGGCGGGTCACCCCGCCCGAACCCCGCCTGGTCGCTTCGCGCCTCCGCAGATCCGCGGGCGCGCTCGCGAAACGGGTGCGGCGCTTCCCTTAAGCGCGTCTCGGCGGATTGCGCCCCGGCGGCCGTCGTCGCGGCGCGCTGGCGGCGCGATTCTCCACCGGCGCCGCGTCGACCGCCTCCGGCTCGTCCGCCTCGGCCTCGATCTCCGGCTCCTCGACCGGGCCTGGCGCGGCGGCCGTGCTCGGCACCACGGTGACCGGGATCTTGCGGCGCGGGGCCGGCTTCTTGTGGCCGCGGCCCGCGGGTGGGGGACGGCGTCCGGGGGCTGCCTTCTTCTTGGGATTGCCTTCCTCGTCCAGCTCGACGAACTCGTCCTCGCCGACCGGAACCTCCGGCAGCGACGCCTTGCCCTCGATCACCGAATCGGCGGCGCCCGTGGCGTAGAGCAGGATGGCGCGCATCGCATCGTCATTGCCGGGAATCACATAGTCGATGCCATCGGGGGAGCAGTTGGTGTCGACCACCGCCACCACCGGGATGCCGAGCTTCCTGGCCTCGTGAATCGCGATCTGCTCGTGGCCCACGTCGATGACGAACAGGGCATCCGGCAGCGCCGTCATCTCGCGGATTCCGCCCAAGCTGCGCACCAGCTTGTCCATCTCCCGGCGCAGCATCTGGGCTTCCTTCTTGCCGCGGCGCTCGAGTGCACCGTTCTGAGCCATCTCGTCCAGCTCGTTCAGCCGCTTGATCGACTGCCGGATGGTCTTGAAGTTCGTGAGCATGCCGCCCAGCCAGCGCTGGTTGACGTAGGGCATACTGCAGCGCGTCGCCTCCTTCTGGACCGCGTCGCGCGCGGAGCGCTTGGTCCCGACGAACAGGATCTTGCCGCCCCTCGAGGCCACGTTCTTGATGAAGGTGGCCGCATGGCTGTACAGCGGCTGGGTCTTTTCCAGGTTGATGATGTGGATTTTGTTACGTTCCCCGAAGATGAAAGGGGCCATCTTGGGGTTCCAGAAGCGGGTCTGGTGTCCGAAATGGACGCCCGCTTCCAGCATCTGCCGCATGGACACGCTGGTCATGAAAACTCCTTCCGGGTTGAGCCTCCGCGTGTCCCAATCGGTAACCCTTAAGAGCTTGATTTACGTGCCCAAAGGCCCGATTGATCAACTTCTGCGGGGCACCCGGCCGATCGTGACGACACGCGTGCGGGGTTGTTAAAAATAGCCGCGCTTTATACCATGAACCCCTCGAGGAACCCAAGCCTTTCGTGCCATGAACGTGACCATCAAGACTCCCGCCGAGCAGGACAAAATGCGCGCCGCCGGCCGGCTCGCTGCCATGGTACTCGACATGATCGAGGCCTTCGTGCAGCCGGGCGCGACCACCGACGAGCTCGACAAGCGCTGCCACGACTTCATCGTGGACAACCTCAAGTCCGTCCCGGCCAACCTGAACTATCGCGGCTTCCCGAAGACCATCTGCACCTCCGTGAATCACGTGGTGTGCCACGGCATCCCGGGGGAGAAGCGCCTGAAGAACGGCGACATCATCAATATCGACGTGACCGTGATCCACGACGGCTTCCACGGCGACACCAGCCGCATGTACTGGGTCGGAAATCCCCCCGTGCTCGCCCGCCGCCTGACCACCGCCTGCCATGAGGCCATGTGGCGGGGTATCCGGGTGGTCAAGCCCGGTGCGCACCTCGGCGACATCGGCCAGGCCATCCAGACGTACGCCGAGGCCAACGGCTTCTCCGTGGTGCGCGAGTACTGCGGTCACGGCATCGGCCGCGTGTATCACGAGGACCCGCAGGTGCTCCACTACGGCAAGGCGGGCAGCGGACTCGAGCTGGTCGCCGGAATGACCTTCACCATCGAGCCCATGATCAATGCCGGCCGGCGCGACGTGCGCCTGCTGCCGGACGGCTGGACGGTGGTCACCAAGGACCAGTCGCTGTCGGCGCAGTGGGAGCACACCATTCTGGTCACGGAGGTGGGCTACGAAGTGCTCACGCTGGGCGCCAGCATGGGCGTTCCGGCGGCCGCGGCAGCCTCTTGAACGCGCACGGCCAGCTCCTCGACCCGACAAGCCGCGATTGGCCGTATCTGGCGGCCGCCTCCCAAGCTCTCCAGGACGAGCAGTTCTCGCCCGCGGCCTTCAGGCAGGTGCTCGATCAGGGCACGCTGCTCCTGCAGGAGCGGTTCGGCTCCGACGAGGCGGTCGAGGCACTGGTCCAGGATCGAGCCCGGCTGGTCGACATCACGCTGCGCGCCGCCTGGGCCCGTCACGCGAGCCGTTTCGCCGAGGACCTCGCGCTGGTCGCGGTCGGCGGCTATGGGCGCGGGGAGCTTCACCCCTGCTCCGACATCGACATCATGGTGCTCCTGCCGAAGAGCGACTCCGCCGACTGGCAGTCCGACATCGAGCGATTCCTCACTTTCCTCTGGGACATCGGGCTCGAGGTCGGTCACAGCGTGCGCTCCATCGACGATTGCCAGCGCGAGAGCCTGGCCGATCTCTCGGTGGCCTCCACGCTGTTCGAAGCCCGGCTGCTCGCGGGGCCCGAGCCGCTGTTCGCCGGCATGCGGCGCGCGCTCGCGCCCGACCGGCTCTGGTCGTCCCAGGACTTCTTCGCGGCCAAGGTTCGCGAGCAGACCGAGCGGCACCATCGCTATTTCGATACCGCCTACAACCTCGAGCCCAACGTCAAATCGAGCCCGGGCGGCCTGCGCGACATCCAGACCATCGGCTGGGTGGCGAAGCGGCACTTCGGCACCGACACGCTCGATGAGCTGGTCGCCCACGGATTCCTGACGCGCGAGGAGCTGCGCAAGCTCAAGGCGGGCCAGTCGTTCCTCTGGAAGGTGCGCTTCGGCCTGCACGTGCTCACGGGACGGCGCGAGGACCGGTTGCTGTTCGACTACCAGATCAAGCTCGCCAAGATGTTCGGCTACGAGGACGCGAGCTTCACCCTCGCGGTCGAGCAGCTGATGCAGAAGTACTACCGCACCGTCATGGACGTGAGCCTCCTGAACGAGATGCTGCTGCAGCTGTTTCGCGAGGCGATCCTCACCCAGAGCGGACCGCCGCTGCCCTTGAACGTGCGTTTCCAAATGCGCAACGACACGCTCGAGGTCACGCATCCCGAGGTGTTCGCGCGCCACCCGTCCGCGCTGCTCGAGCTGTTCGTGCTGCTGCAGCAGCACCCCGAGCTGCGCGGCGTGCGCGCCGAGACCATCCGCCTGATCGGCACCCACATCGGGCTCATCGACGAGGAATTCCGCCAGAACCCGCGCCACCATCGTCTGTTCCTGGAGATACTCTGCGCGCCCGTCGGGGTCACGCACGAGCTGCGCCGCATGAATCTCTATGGGGTCCTCGGCCGCTACATCCCCGCGTTCGGGCGCGTGGTCGGCCGCATGCAGTACGACCTGTTCCACGCCTACACGGTCGATGCGCACACCTTGTTCGTGGTCAGCAACCTGCGCCGGCTGGCGATGCCGAAATACAACCACGAGTTTCCCGCCTTGAGCCAGATCATGCAGTCCTTGCCGAGACAGGAGATCGCCTACCTCGCCGCGCTGTTCCATGACATCGCCAAGGGGCGCGGCGGCGATCATTCCGAGCTCGGTGCCGTCGACGCCGAGGCTTTCTGCCTGGAGCAAGGGCTCGGCCGCTACGAGGCGCGCCTGGTGGCATGGCTGGTCCGCAACCATTTGATCCTTTCCATCACCGCCCAGAAGAAGGACATCAGCGATCCCGACGTGATCCACGACTTTGCGCGCCGCGTGGGCGATCAGGCGCACCTGGACTATCTCTACGTGCTCACCGTCGCCGACGTTCGCGGCACGAATCCGAAGCTGTGGAACACCTGGAAGGCCCGCCTGTTCGAGGAGTTCTACGAGCGCACCAAGCGCGCCCTGCGGCGCGGCCTCGAGACCCCGCTCGATCAGGACGAGTTGATCCGCGAGACGCAGGAACAGGCGCGCGCACGCATGCCCGGTATCGCGCCGGAGCGGGTCGCCGAGGCCTGGTCGCAGTGGACCGAGGCCTACTTCCTGCGCTTCACGCCCGAGGAGATCGCCTGGCATACGACGCTGCTCGCCGACCGGGATCCGCGCGACGATGCGCCGCTGGTCGCCATACGGCAGTTGACCGACCGCGGGGGCACCGCGGTGCTCACCTACTCGCCCGGGCACCTGCACAGCTTCGCGCGCACCACCGGGGTGCTCGACCAGATGGGCTTGAACGTGGTGGACGCCCGCCTGATCTCCAGCGCCAACGGCTTCAGCCTGGAAGCGTACGTGGTGCTCGAGGCCGGCGGCGCCGTGATCGCCGAGCCCGGCCGCATCCGCGAGATCGAGGCCGGGTTGTGGCGCAACCTGCAGCAGGCGGAGAGCGCACCCACCGTCGTGACGCGGCGGGCTCCGCGCCAGGTGCGCATGTTCTCGACGCCCACCCAGGTGAACTTCAGCCTCGACGCGCGCAACCACCGCACCATCCTCGAGCTGATCGCGGCCGACCGCCCGGGACTTCTCTCCGAGGTCGGCAAGGTCTTCAAGACCGAAGGCGTGCTGATCAACGGCGCCAAGATCATGACCGTCGGCGAGCGCGCCGAGGACGTGTTTTACATCACCGGCACCGACGGGCGCCTGCTCGACCCCGAGGCGTGCCAGCGCGTGCAGGACTCGCTGATGCGCGCTCTCGACCGCCGCGACGCGATGAACTGAGCGCCCGACCGGCGCGCGCGGTGAATGCCGCGGCGCGGATGGTGCTCGCCGGCGCGGCATGTGAACCGGACCCCGGTGACGCGCTACACTCCCGGACCATGGAAATGGATCAAATTCGCGGCGTCATCGAGGCCGCCTTCGAGCGGCGCGCCGAGATCACGCCGCAGACCGCCACCGCCAAGACCCGCTCGGCCGTCGAGTATGCCATCGACGAGCTCGATTCCGGACGCGCTCGCGTCGCCGAGCGCGTGAATGGCAGCTGGCGCGTCAACGAATGGTTGAAAAAGGCGGTGCTGCTGTCGTTCCGCATCGCCGACAACTCGCCGCAGCGCGCCGGCGCGCTCAATTTCTACGACAAGGTGCCGCTCAAGTACGAGGGCTGGGAAGGTCCGCGCTTCGCGGCCGCGGGCGTGCGCGTGGTGCCGCCCGCCACCGTGCGGCGCGGCGCCTACATCGCGGCGAACGCCGTGCTGATGCCGAGCTACGTCAACATCGGCGCGTATGTCGACTCGGGCACCATGGTCGACACCTGGGCGACGGTCGGCTCGTGCGCCCAGATCGGCAAGAACGTCCACCTGTCCGGCGGCGTCGGCATCGGGGGCGTGCTCGAGCCGCTGCAGGCCGCGCCCACCATCATCGAGGACGGCTGCTTCATCGGCGCCCGCTCCGAGATCGTCGAGGGCGTGATCGTCGAGACGGGCGCGGTGATCTCGATGGGGGTTTTCATCGGCCAGAGCACGCGAATCTACGACCGCGAGCGCGACGAGATCCTCTACGGCCGCGTTCCCGCGGGTGCCGTGGTCGTCCCCGGCACCCTGCCCGCGGCGAACGGGAAGTACGCGCTCTCCTGCGCGGTGATCGTCAAGCGCGTGGACCAGCAGACTCGCGCCAAGACCTCGATCAACGAGCTCCTGCGCAACACCGACTGAGCGCGCCGCTGGCCGCCCACGAGAGAAACGCAATAACCGCGACGCTGATCGCGACGATGGCCGCCTGTGCCGCGAAACGGCGCCGCGATTCCGCCTTGGCTTCGTCGCCGCCGACGAGCGTGGCCGGCCGCGGGGCTCGCTCCCAGTTCAGCAAGACGCCGAGGAGAGCCGCCGCGCCGGGCCGCCAGATGACGAAATGCACTGCGGAGCCGCTGTACACCCCGCCCGTCCGAATGCGCAGCGCGGCGCCGGCGATCACGCCGAGAATGCCGCCCAGCACGGCCAAGACGAAGATGCGGACCCAGGAGCGCGCCTCCAACCAGCGTGGCCCGAGGAGCACCCTGCCGGCGGCGAGCACGATGGACGCGCCGACGAAACCCGCGGCAAAAAAGGGCAACCACGGGAAGCCCGCCAGCACCGCGAGCGAACCGGCCGACCGCAAGACGGCGTGCGCCTCCCGCATGCCCGCTATCGCGGCCAAGATCGCGAGCGGATACGCGGCGACGCACGCCATCAACAGCATCGCGAGAGCGAATGGGTTTCGGCGGCGCTCGACGGCGGCGAAATACACGACCAGGAGCGCCCCAAACGTCAGTCCCGCCGCGTAGTACCCCCCGATCTCATCGGTATCCAGAGCCGCATCGATCAGGGCCGACGCGAAGCCGCACAATCCGAGCAGCAGCGGTCGAGCTGCGCTCAAGGCTGCGCGACGCCCGCCAGCGCGTACGTGAGCACGTGATGCGCCAGCAGCGTCCCCTCGCTTCCGCGGCACTCGGCCGTGCCGTACGCCCGGCACGCGCTACCGGTCACCGCGCCGCCTGCGAGGATGCTTGCTCCGGCGCCAGGGTGATGACGTTCTCCTCCAAGGTCAGCACCTGCAGCGAATGCGGCGGGCGCCAATCCTCCGAGAACAGGCTGGATGCGGCCGCCCTGTGGCCATAGTCCACCCCCGTCAAATCCACGATGGACTCGAAAAGATTGCGCAATTGCGCCGGAGATCGCGAGCTCGCCTCGAGCCGCTCGAGCAGCTGCGGATTCGACGCCCGGTATGAGGCCGAAAACCAGATGAAAAACGGCACCGCGATTTCCTGGGCCGAAACCGCGGGAAAGCCGTGCCCGAAGTCGGCATCCCGCAATCCTTGGTCGAACAGCCGCTCTCCATGGTCGGAGAAAAACATCAATGCGGCCTTGCATCGACACCGATCCAGGCGATCGATCGCGCTCCTGATGTTCTGACTGGTGAAGTAGATGCTGTTGTCGTACTCGTCGACCAGGCGCATCTGCCGGCCGGGCAGATCCCGCGGCGGCCTCTGCCCATCCGGGAAGCGGGCCGATTCCGCCGGGTATCGCTCCCGATAGCCGAAATGACTGCCTTCCATGTGCAGGAAAAAGACCGCCTTCGCACCTTGCGGAAGGCGAGCCAACGCAGCGTCGAATCGGGTGATCAAATTGGAGTCGAATGGGTCCCGCTCTGGAGCCCTCGGAAGGTCATCGGGGAAACTGACGTGCTCGGCCTCGCGCGCAATCTGCATGATCGGATCGGATGCCAGCGCGGGGCGCTCCTGATTGGAAATCCAAAACGTCTCGAACCCCGCCTGCCGCAGCAAGGCCACGATGGACTTTTGCGATCGGGCGACCTCCCAAGCATCGGGCGATGCTCCGGTCAACACCATCGGCAGGCTGAGAACGGTGTTCGTGGCGTTCGAGGTCATGCGGCTGAACATTACCAGCCGGTCCTTGATGGCATCGAGCTGCGGCGTGGTCGGGCGCGAATAGCCGAAAAGAGACCAATTGGCCCGCCGCGAGGTCTCGCCAATGACGATGACGTACACCTCGGACGCTCCACGGCGCGCGCCCGCGTCCCGAAGATGCGGATCGTCGAACGTGAAAGCGGCGCGCTTTGCCTCGTCCCGATGCGTCTGGAGCGCCTCGACCGCCACGATGCCGAATGCCGCGGCGCAATCGATGGGAAACACCCCCTTCACTTCCGCGACGACGGCCGCGCTCAGCGCTCGCGCATTCTGGATCGACAGCATTCCCAACGCCATCGACCCGGCGATCAAGGACAGCGAGGCCATCGTCAATTGCAGGCAGCGCCTCGAGGAAAGCCGTGGTGCCGTGCTCCAGGACACCTTGAGGCCGATGCACGCGAGCAGCGCCGCCAGGCTCAAGGATGCCGTCAAGGCCGGATGTCCCGCCAGCAGCTCGACGGATTCACGCTCGCTCGTGGTACGGACCGCGTGCAAAAGCCCGGGCGAAACCGGGCCGCCGTAGGCCACGCGATAAAAAACGTCCAGCAGGATCAAAAACAGGATCCCGTGCAGCAGCCGGCGCGGCAGCGCCCAGCGATACACGGTCAGGGCGGCGCTGACGATGAGAGCGGTCACGCCCATCGAGAGCATGGCGCTATGCAGGGCCCACAGGGAGGCAGCACCGGCCGACGGGGCCGCGCCCGCCCAGGACTGCGGGCCGGGCGCCGGGCTCCACAGGGAGATCACCGTGGGCGTCGCGAAGCCGAGCACCAGAATCGAAGGACCGGCCATCCTCAGCG
This sequence comes from Steroidobacteraceae bacterium, assembly GCA_036268215.1. Taxonomy (GTDB): domain Bacteria; phylum Pseudomonadota; class Gammaproteobacteria; order Steroidobacterales; family Steroidobacteraceae; genus Bog-1198. Next base: position 6,530 of record DATAUO010000085.1, on the reverse strand, counting down.
CCGATCTGATATATACTTTGTACGGCAAAGTCTTCATACCGGAACCGGATCGAGGGCTCGTTGTGCCGACGCTTCTGCTGAATCGGTGGACGTTTCCCCTCGCGGCATCGATAGGGCTGGCCGGGATGCTTCTGAATTCAAGGTTGAGCCCCGTTGCTCGGCTGGTGTTTCAGCTTGGGTTCGCGGCGAGTTCATGCCTGGGCGTGAGCTTGATCCTCCTGGCTCCCGTTGCTAAGGGATTGGGCGCCCTGGAGGCCGGGCGGCGGGTGCGCGCGGCATCGCGGCGGGTGTACCTCCTACTCTACCTGTTGGCGGCTGTCGAGGAGATTCAATATCTCCTGCATGCACGCGGCGCGGGGTCCTCCCTGCAGGACACGATGCACGGCCTGTGGCCGGACCTTCTCGGCGCGCTGGCGGCGCTGGTGCTCGCGCGGGTGCTTGCAGTTGTCGCGGTGCAAACAATGGAACGTTAGCTGCCTGCCATCGCCGCACCGAATCAGCCAAACCTGCCCGTGATGTAGTCCTCCGTCAGCCTCTGCTGCGGATTCGTGAACACCCGGTCGGTGGGTCCGATCTCGACCAGATCGCCCAGGTGAAAATACGCGGTCCGCTGCGACACCCGCGCGGCCTGCTGCATGTTGTGGGTCACGATGACGATGGCGTAATTCGCACGCAGCTCGTCGATCAGGTCCTCGATGCGGGCGCTCGCGATGGGATCGAGCGCCGAGGTCGGCTCGTCCATGAGGATCACCTCGGGATTGACCGCGATGGTGCGCGCGATGCAGAGCCGTTGCTGCTGTCCGCCGGACAGGCTGGTGCCGGGCGTGTGCAGGCGGTCCTTGACCTCGTCCCAGAGGCCCGCGCGCTCCAGGCTGGTGCGCACGAGCTCATCCATGTCGCTGCGATTCCTGGCGAGCGCGTGGATGCGGGGCCCGTAGGCGACGTTGGCGTAGATCGAATGCGGAAACGGGGTCGGCTTCTGAAAGACGATGCCGACGCGAGCGCGCAGCTGCGCGACGTCCTGGCGCCGATCGTAGATGTCGTTGTCGTCGAGCGTGATCACGCCGTCGACGCGGGCGCCGACGATGGTGTCGTTCATGCGGTTCAGGCAGCGCAGGAACGTGGACTTGCCGCAGCCCGACGGACCGATCATCGCGAGCACCTGGTTGCGCCCGATGTCGAGGCTCACGTTCTTCACCGCGTGCTTGTCGCCATAGTAGACGTTGACGTTGCGCGCGGTCATGACGGTATCGACCGCGCCCGACTTCGGCGCACTCTCGCCCGGTCCGTTCTGCAGATCGTGGCGGCTCTCGGGCGACTTCATGCGCGCATTCTCAGCCGAAGCGCCCCGTAATGTAGTCGTCGGTGCGCCGATGCGTGGGCGAGGTGAATATGCGGCCCGAGGGCCCGATCTCGACGAGATCGCCCATGTACATGAAGCCGGTCACGTTGGACACTCGCGCGGCCTGCTGAAGATTGTGCGTGACGATCACGATGCAGAACTTCTCGCGCAGCCCCTGCAGTGTCTCCTCGACCCGCAGCGTCGATATCGGGTCGAGCGCCGCCGTCGGCTCATCGAGCAGCAGTACCTCGGGCTGAACCGCGATCGCGCGGGCGATGCACAAACGCTGCTGCTGTCCGCCCGAGAGGCTGCGCCCGTCGGCGCGCAGCTTGTCCTTGACCTCCTCCCAAATCGCGGCGTCGCGCAGCGCGGCTTCGACCCGCAGGCCCAACTCCGCCCGGCGCACGCCGCCGGCGAGGCGCAGCCCGAACGCGACGTTGTCGAACACCGACATCGGGAACGGAGTCGGCTTCTGGAACACCATGCCGACGCGATAGCGCAGCTCCGCCAGATCCACCGTCGGGCGCAGGATGTCGCGGCCGCCGATCAGCACCTCGCCCTCGGCGCGCTGCCCGTGATAGAGCGCATACATGCGATTGAGCACGCGCAGCAGCGTCGACTTGCCGCAGCCCGAAGGTCCGATGAACGCGGTGATCGAGCGGTCGGCGAGCGACATGTTGATGTCGCGCAGCGCTTGGGAGGAGCCGTAGTAGAAATTGAGCGAGCGCGTCTCGATCTTGATCGGACCGGCATCGCCGGCCCCCGCCTGCGCAGCCGCCTGCGGCACGCGCATCTTGAGGTGCTTCGGCGGTTTGGGAAGATCCATGTCCATCATCGGCCGGCCCCCCTGCTGGGCGACAGATAGGCGATCAGGATGCGCGCCGCGATCGACAGAACGAGGATGGCGATGGTGATGAGCAAGGCGCCCGCCCACGCCAGGCCCTGCCAGTCCTTGTAGGGGCTCAACGCGAACTGGAAGATCACCACCGGAAGGTTCGCCATCGGCGCATTGAGATCCGGGCTCCAGAACTGGTTGTTGAGCGCGGTGAACAGCAGCGGCGCGGTCTCCCCGCTGATGCGCGCGATCGCGAGCAGCAGGCCGGTGACGATGCCGCTGCGCGCCGCCGGGTAGAGCACGCTCAGCGTGGTGCGCCACGGATAGGCACCGAGCGCGGCCGAGGAATCCTTCATTCCCCCGGGAACCAGATTCAGCATGTCCTCGGTGGTCCGCAGGGTCACCGGAATCGCGATCACCGCCAGCGCGAGCGCGCCGGCAATGGCCGAGAAATGGCGCATGCGCACCACGACGAGCTCGTAGACGAACAGACCCACGATGATCGAGGGAGCGGAGAGCAGCACGTCGTTGATGAATCTCACCACCATGGCGAGCCGCGACCCGCGTCCATACTCCGCGAGATACGTGCCGGCCAGCACGCCGACGGGCGACCCGACCAGGATGCCGAGACCCGTCATGATCGCGCTGCCGTAGATGGCGTTCAACAGTCCGCCGCTGCCGCCCGGCGGCGGCGTCATCTCGGTGAACAGCCGATACGACATGCCCGACACGCCGTGTGTGATCAGCGTCCACAGGATCGCGGTCAGGCATGCGAGACCGATGAGCGTGGCGGCGCACGACAACGCCAGGAATATCCCGTTCTTGATCTTGCGCCAGAGCCGGCGGCTCATGCTGCCGAGGCTCCGCCGCGCTCCAAGCGGAGCAGCATGGCCTGCGCCGCGGCGATCACGGTAAAGGTGATCAGGAAAAGCAGCAGTCCCAGGGCGATCAGCGAGGAGGTGTACAGATCGCCCACGGCCTCGGTGAACTCGTTGGCGATGGCCGAGGATATCGTCGTTCCCGGCGCGAGGAGCGAGGCGCTGATCCGGTGCGCGTTGCCGATCACGAAGGTCACGGCCATGGTCTCGCCGAGCGCGCGGCCGAGCCCGAGCATGATGCCGCCGACGATTCCGGCGCGCGAGTGCGGCACCACCACGTTCCAGATGACCTCCCAGGTGGTGGCGCCGAGGCCGTAGCCCGACTCCTTGAGCATGGCCGGCACGGTGTCGAAGACATCGCGCGTGGTTGCCGCGATGAACGGCAGCACCATGATGGCGAGCACGATGCCGGCGGTCAGAATGCCGATGCCGAACGGCGGCCCCTTGAACAGCGCGCCGACGCCGGGCAGCGCGCCGACGTGCGCGATGAGCCACGGCTGTACGTGCCGCTGCAGGACCGGGGCGAGCACGAACAAGCCCCAGATGCCGAAAATGATGCTCGGCACCGCCGCCAGGAGCTCGACCGCGACGCCGATGGGGCGCTTCAAGAGCGGCGGGCAGAGCTCGGTGAGGAACAACGCGATCCCGAACCCCGTGGGCACGGCCAGCAGCATGGCGATCGCGGAGGTCACCGCCGTGCCATAGATCGGGCCCAGCGCACCGTACTGATCGGTGACGGGATTCCAGATCTCGCGCGTGACGAAGCCGAACCCGAAGTGCCGGAGGGCCGGCCATGCCCCGTAGATCAGCGAGACCGCGACCCCGCCGAGAATCAGGAGCACGAGCACCGCGGCGGAGAGCGTCGCCGATCGAAATATCCGCTCGTAAACCAACTGTCGGGCGGCGTGCCTCGGATCGATGATCGCCACGGTGTCAGATCGCTCCGCTAAAGACCAAATCGGCCGCCGTGGGCACTGGAGCGCCCACGGCGACCGCACGCCGCTACCTTAAACTCCGCCGCGCGAAACCGGTACTAGGCAGCGGACTATTTTTCGCTCCATAGCGGCTTGCCGCCGGCCGTGATCTGCGAGGACCAGGTCTTCTTGACTTGTGCGATCAACGGTGCAGGCAGGGGCACGTAGTCCAACTCGGCCGCCATCGCGCTGCCGTTCTTGTAGGCCCAATCGAAAAACTTGAGGGCCTCGCCGACCGAAGCCGCGTCATCCGGCTTCTTGTAGACCAGGATGAAGCTCGCGCCCGTGATGGGCCAGCTCTTCGCGCCCTGCTGATCGGTCAAGATCAAATAGTAGCCGTCGGCGTGCGCCCAATCCGCGTTCGCAGCCGCCGCCTGGAAGCTGTCGGCGCTCGGGCTCACCGCGGCACCCGACTTGTTGATGAGCTGCGTGTAGGCCATCTTGTTCTGCTTGGCGTACGCGTACTCCACGTAGCCGATTGCGCCGTCCGTCTGGGCGGTCATGTTCGCGACGCCCTCGTTGCCCTTGGCGCCGATCCCGGCCGGCCATTGCACCGAGGTGTTGGCGCCGATGCTCGAGGCGAATTTCGGGCTGGATTTGGACAGGTAATCCGTGAACAGGAAATTCGTGCCGGAGCCGTCGGAACGGTACACCGGCGCGATCGCGGTGGCGGGCAGCGCAACGGTTGGATTCAGCTTCTTGATCCTCGGATCGTTCCACTCGGTGATCTCGCCCAGGTAGATGCTGGCGACGGTCGCCCCGTCGAGCTTGAGCTGACCCCCCTGGACGCCCTTGACGTTGACCACGGGCACCACGCCGCCGATGATCACGGGGAACTGGAGCAATCCCGAGGAATTCAGGTCATCGGGCTTCAAGGGCATGTCCGACGCGCCGAAAGTGACCGTCCTGGCCTTGATCTGCTTGATGCCGCCGCCCGAGCCGATGGACTGATAGTTGAGCCCGATCCCGGTCAGCTTTTTATAGGCGTCCGCCCATTTGGAATAGACGGGATAGGGAAATGTCGCTCCGGCGCCCGAGATGTCGGCCGCGGCGGCTGTCAAGCCGAGCCCGCAGGCGGCAGCCCCAGCGATCAGCAGACTCCTCGCAATGCTCTTTTTCATGCTGTCTCCATTATAAAGGTGAAGGCCTGACGGCCGTTTGCAACCGGTGACGCGATTGTCGGCAGCCTATGTGACACTTTTGTGACAGCGCCCTGCCGGTGCCCGAGATGCCCTATTTCGAGCCCGTGTATACTCATCGCCGGGGTATTGGACGCAGATCCAAAAGGAAACTTATGGCCATCAGTGGAGATGCCGCCGGCGCGGCGAAGACTCGCAGTCAGGGCTCGAGTGAATGGTTGGTGATCGGTGCGTCCTCGCTCGGCACCATTTTCGAATGGTACGACTTCTATCTGTACGGATTGCTCGCGACCATCATCAGCGCGCAATTCTTCTCGGGCGTGAACGAGGTCACCGGTTTCATCTTCGCGCTCGCGGCGTTCGCGGCAGGATTCGCGGTGCGTCCGTTCGGGGCGCTCGTGTTCGGCCGCCTGGGCGATCTGGTCGGCCGCAAGCACACCTTCCTGATCACCATGACCATCATGGGCCTCGCCACCTTCCTGGTCGGCTTGTTGCCGAGCTACGCTTCGGCCGGCGTGGCCGCCCCCGTCCTCCTGATCACGCTGCGCTTGCTGCAGGGTCTGGCGCTGGGCGGCGAGTACGGCGGCGCCGCGACCTACGTGGCCGAGTACTCTCCGCCGGGCAAACGCGGCCAGTTCACCAGCTGGATTCAGACCACGGCGACGCTCGGGCTGTTCGCGGCGCTGCTCGTGGTCATCGGAACGCGCACCGCACTGGGTGAGGACGCGTTCAAGGCCTGGGGCTGGCGAATCCCCTTCCTCGTGTCCATCGTGCTGCTCGGTGTGTCGCTCTGGATCCGCATGCAGCTGGCCGAGAGCCCGGTGTTCCTGAAGATGAAGAGCCACGGCACCACCTCCAAGGCCCCGCTCTCCGAGGCCTTCGGTCAGTGGAGCAATCTCAAGATCGTGCTGCTCGCGCTGGTCGGCGCGGTGATGGGGCAGGCGGTGGTCTGGTACACGGGTCAGTTCTACGCCCTGTTCTTCCTCGAGCGAATGCTGCGCGTCGACGGCGCCACCACCAACATCCTCACCGCCATCGCGCTCGTGCTCGCGACCCCGGGCTTCGTGTTCTTCGGCTGGCTGTCCGACCGGATCGGCCGCAAGCGCATCATCCTGGCGGGATGCCTGATCGCCATGCTGACGTATTTCCCGTTGTTCGAGGCGCTGACGCGCTACGCGAATCCGGCGCTCTACGCGGCACAGTCGGCCGCGCCGGTCACGGTGATCGCCGATCCGCGCGAGTGCTCGTTCCAGTTCGATCCCATCGGCAGGAACAAATTCGACTCCACCTCCTGCGACATCGCCAAGAGCTACCTTGCGAAGGCGGGCGTCTCCTACCACAGAGTCGACGCGGCGCCGGGCA
>DATAUO010000084.1:0-3445 GCA_036268215.1 Steroidobacteraceae bacterium | reverse complement strand
AGCCGGGCACCAGACGCTTGTAGGAGTTGACCCACTGGGCGAAGATCGAGCAGATCTCGCGCGCGTGATGCAGCTGTCCGGCGATGAAGGCCTTGCCGACGGCGGAGAGGAAGTTGTGGTCGTCGGGGTCGAAGAAGGCGTTGCGCCCGTCCTTGAACAGCGACTGGTTGGTGTGCATGCCGGAGCCGTTCTGGCCGAAGATCGGCTTGGGCATGAAGGTCGCGTGCCAGCCGTACTTGAGCGCGACCTCCTTGACGGTGATCCGGTAGGTCATGCAGTCATCGGCCATCTTCAGCGCGTCGGCGTAGCGCATGTCGATCTCGTGCTGGGAGGGGCCGCCCTCGTGGTGTGAATACTCGACGTGGATGCCGAGCGCCTCGAGCGCGATCGAGGTCTCGCGGCGCACGTCGGAGCCGGCGTCGAGCGTGGTCAGGTCGAAATAGCCGCCGCTGTCGAGCGGCACGGTGCCCGAGCTGTCGCGAAAGAGGAAGTACTCGAGCTCGGGGCCGACGTTGAAGGTGTCAAAGCCCATCTCGGCGGCGCGCTTGATCGCGCGGCGCAGGATGTAGCGCGGATCGCCCTCATAGGGCGTGCGCTCGGGCGTCAGCACGTCGCAGAACATCCGCCCCACACCCTGCTCCTCGGGCCGCCACGGCAGCACCGCGAAGGTCGAGGGGTCCGGCATGGCGACCATGTCGGACTCCTCGATCGCGTTGAAGCCGGTGATCGAGGAGCCGTCGAAGCCCATCCCGGACTCGAGCGCGCCGTCGAGCTCGGAGGCGTTGATCGAGAACGACTTGAGCTGCCCGATGACGTCGGTGAACCACAGCCGGATGAAGCGGATCTCGCGCTCGGCGACGATTGCGCGGACGTCCTGTGCTGTGATCGGAGCGGCCGGCACCCGAGGGGAACTATGCCGATGCTTCGAGCCAGTTGCGCGCCCAGCGCTTGAGCTCATCCAGCGCGGGGGCGAGGTCCTGACCCTTCAGCGTCAGCGCGTACTGCACGCGCACCGGCGGTCCGGGAAAGACGGTGCGGTCGACGAGCCGGTGGGACTCGAGCTCCTTGAGGCGATCGGAGAGCATCCGGTCGGAGAGGTCCGGCACGGCGGCGGCGATCGTCGAGAAGCGCAGCGAGCCCCCCTGCATGAGGATCTCGAGGATGGCTCCCGTCCAACGGCGACCGACGAGCTCGATCGCCTGGTGGAAGAAGGGACAGCAGACCGGCTGTTCCACCTCCACCGCCCGCGGGCGGACGCCCGCCGGGATCGGCGCGGGGACTCCGCTCTGCGCTGTACTAGCTGCCGGCAGCATCGCGTCGGCGCATCCTACGCCGCGCGGAGCGTCCTCGAATCCTCAACGGAGCCATCGATCGGGACCTCACCGGCCACGTTGACCATGGCGGTGAACACCTCGAGCGAGGCGAAGGCGATCGCTTCGAGCAGCTGCTCGTCGTCCCAGCCCAGCTCGCGAGCCTCCTCGTGGAGGTACATCGGGGTATTCCCGTCGGCTTCGAGCGCCGCCTTGAGGTAGCGCAACAGCGCCGCCTGCTTGGGGTCACCGGAGTCGAACTCGCGCGCCTTGGCGACCTCGTCGAGGCCAAGCCCGGCGGTGCGAGCGGTGCGGCTGTGCAGCGCGAGGCCGGGTGCCGACCCGTACTGCTCGGCGACGGCCAGCGAGATCCGCTCCAGCGTGCCCCGGCCCAGTGAGCCGCGCTTGAGCTCCGCGCGGAAGCGCGCATAGCCGCGCAGCGCCGCCGGCGAGCCGGCGAGCACGCCTAGGAAGTTGGGCAGCTGACCACCGCTCGCGAGCGCGCCGCGCAGCACGGGGAGCGACCCGTCAGGGGCGGTCAGGTCGTCGTGGATCTGGAATCTGCTCATCGTCGTCTTCATCGCATCACGGCTTTCATCTTCTGTGTCGCTTTACCTTCTGCTAACAACTTACGATTGGTAAGGATACTCCTCTGGCGCGATTTCGCAAGAGCTTCTTCATCGGTCCTTATCGCGTTCTCATCGAATATCCGTCCGAACCGAACCCCCGCGCGCAGGAACAACCAGCGGCGGCTCCCGCGAACTCACTACCCGCACTAGAGGTTCGACAAGCATCGGAGCGCCCCTGCGTGGAGGCTCCACAGCGCCAACGCAGGGCAGCGGGCAGAGTTGCGCGGGAGGCGCTGCGGGCCGCCGCTTGGCGCGCCGCTACTGGCGACCGGCGACGGCGATCACGAACTTGGCGACGTCCTGCGCCTGCTGGCCGCTGTAGATCCCGGCCGGCATGTCGCCGTTGCCGCGCGCGCGGCCCTGGAGGATCGCGTTGAGCACGAACGAGGCGTTGCCGCCCACGACGCCCTCGGAATCAAGATCGAGGTCGGGGCCGACATGGCCGACGGCGGCCGCCGCCGCCAGCGTGTGACAGGTGGCGCAGGAGCGCGCAAACAGCAGCCGGCCCTCGGTCTCGCTCTTGGTCAGCTTGATGCCGGCGGGGCCCTGACTGGCCTTGTCCTGCCCGTTGGCGATCGCGACGGCAATCGGGACCGCGAGCCCGAAGGCGAAGGCGAGCACGAAACCGAGCAGGCGCGCGCGGGTGGCGAACGCGCTCTCGGAGTGCAGTCGCGCCCGAGCCCCCCCAGGTCCGCCGTTCAACGCGACCAGGAAGACGCCGCCGCCGATCACGATCCAGAACGCAAGCGCTACGTACAGCACGCGGCGCAACATATCCGATGGCGCCGATCGCTCGCGCCCATCCGGGGGGCCGCGAGCGCGGTCGCCACCGTCGCCACGGGCACATAGAAAGGGCCCCGATCGCTCGGGGCCCTCTCCTTAGCAAGCCGGTAAGCCGGATTCTGTCGCGAGCAGCCATCTATCTGAGCGGCCTACCTGGACCTTGGCGGGCAGCCTGCAAACGGTCCTGCTTGGCCTTGCATCGGGTGGGGTTTGCCTGGCCGCCGCGTCGCCGCGGCGCCGGTGCGCTCTTACCGCACCTTTTCACCCTTGCCGTCGCGCAACTCACGTGTGGTCGCGCGCTTGGGCGGTTTGTTTCTGTGGCACTTTCCCGCGGGTTTCCCCGGGTCGTTACGAGCGACCACCCTGCCCTGTGATGTCCGGACTTTCCTCGAAGGCGAACCTCCGCGGCTGCTTGGCCTGCTCACAGAAGGTAGCGCGCCGCGACGCCGATGAGAAGCGCTGGCGCTGTTCGACCCGGTGCATGCACCGGGTCGCCGGGCGGCGCATGCGCCGCCCGGCCGGCGGGTGCATGCACCCGCCGGACTACATCGAACGCATCAGCCCGACGACCTTGCCGAGCACCCGCACCTCGCGGCTGCGGATCGGCTCCATCTCATCGTTCTCGGGCTGCAGGCGGACGTGATCCGACTCCTGGAAGAACCGCTTGACGGTGGCGTCCTCGCCCACCAGCGCCACCACGACCTCGCCGTTCTCGGCGGTGTC
>DATAUO010000083.1:0-2296 GCA_036268215.1 Steroidobacteraceae bacterium | reverse complement strand
ACACCTCACGGACCTGCGGGTTGGCAAGAATCTGATCCGCAGATCCCGACGCCAGCACGGTACCCTGGCTGACTATATACGCACGGCCGCAAATGCCTAACGTTTCCCGCACGTTATGATCGGTGATCAGCACGCCGATCCCCTTGTCCGACAAGTGTTTGATTATCCGCTGGATATCCGCGACGGACAGGGGGTCGACCCCGGCAAACGGCTCGTCGAGCAGGATGAAGCGCGGATCGGCGGCCAGGGCTCGCGCGATCTCCACCCGGCGGCGCTCGCCGCCGGACAAGCTCATTCCCAGGCTGTCCCTCACGTGGCCGATGTGCAATTCCCCGAGCAGCTCCTTGAGGCGCGCGGTGCGCGCGCGCTCATCGAGCCCCGGCCGCGTCTCGAGGATGGCCATGATGTTGTCGGCCACGGACATCCGGCGGAACACCGAGGGCTCCTGGGGGAGGTAGCCCAGGCCCAGCTGCGCCCGCCGGTGCATCGGCTGGCGCGTGATATCGCGGTTGTCGAGATAGATTTCGCCCTGCTCGCAGCGGGTGAGTCCCACGATCATGTAAAATGCGGTGGTCTTGCCGGCGCCGTTCGGACCCAGCAGGCCGACCACCTCGCCGCTGTCCACCTCCAGCGACAGATCCCTGAGCACCTGCCGAGATTTGTAGCTCTTGGCGAGGTTCAGCGCACGCAGCACACTCATGGTTTCGGGTTGGCCGGCGGCGTGATGATGATGTGCACCCGCTGGGAGCCCTGCTCGGCGCCCTCCGCGATGATGTTCTGCGACACCACGTTGTATTTGAGCGACTCGCCGCTGATCTCCTTCTCGCCGTCCGACAGCCAGGCATTCCTGGTCAGACGTACCACTCCCTGGGCAACGTCGTAGTCGATCGAGTCGGCGTGCCCCTGCGCGAGCTTGCCGGTCTTCTCGATTCGCTGCTCGAACGCCGCCGGCTTGCCGTTGGCGACGGCCTTGACCAGTTGCTTGTTGGCGAAGGTGATCTCCGCGTCGTCCGAGGTGAGCAGCCCTTGATTCATCGCGATTTTGACGTCGCCGTGGAATTTCCAGCGGTTGTCGTCGAAGTTCAAGCCGTTGCCGCCGGTGGACGCGGTCTGCGACTGATCTGCCGTGATGGACATATTGCCCTGCGCAATATGCACCTTGTGATAGATCATGATGCCGTTCTTGTAATCCAGCTCGAACGAGTCCGCATCGAGAGAGATCGCCTGATGCTGGAGGTGCGCGCCCAATGTCGGAGCGGCGGCCGCCGCCGGCAGGGACGCGAGCGCCAGCGCCGCGGCCCCGAGGGCGCGTGCGAGTGGGGCGCACGCGAAGCCGCGGCCCGCAAGCCGGTGCGAACCATAGTCGCGCGAGAGGTCAGGGATGGAAACGGCCATTGACTCTGGATTCTAGGCGTATCGTGCGGTCTTTCAAATCGGCGAGCAGGCCACGCCCGGACAGCGTCTGCGCGCCGAAATCGATGCGCACGTCGCTCTTGGTGCTCGCGATCGCGTCGGCGACATCGTATCTCAGAGTGTCCGTGTGTATGACCGCGCTCATTCCGCTGCCCGTGGGCTCGCCCTGCAAGCGCACGTTGCCGGACACGTCGACGTCCTTGGCGCCGGCCTCGACGTGCGCGGTGTCGCCGACCATGGTCCAGGTCTGACCGTTGGGCGCCTGATACGCGACGCGGACGTTATGCAGCTCGACCTCGTTGCCGTGGTCGATCTGGTCGATGCGCTCGGCCTCGATGCGGACGCCGGGATTGCCGGCGAGATCGTAGTCGGTGAGCACCGCATTCTTGAGATAGTAGCCCGGCAGCTCCGAGCGCTGCGCGACCGCCTCGTGCAGCGGCCGGCGCGCCGGCGAGCTCAGGATCCACGTGCTAACCGCGAGCGCGATGACGGCAAGAACGGTGAAGACGCGAAACAGCATCAGCGATTGGGGAATCCGTGAACGCCGCGGCGCGCCATCGCGCGTGGGACGCCGCGGCGCGCCGTCGCGCGCCCGCGCAGCAAGGCATCGCACAGCTCGCGTACCGCTCCCCGGCCGCCGGGAGCCTTGGACACCCAGTGCGCAGCGGAGCGCACCAGCGGATGCGCATCCGCCACCGCGCATGCGAGGCCGACGGCCGCCATCAGCGGCAGATCCGGCGTGTCGTCCACCATGCAGGCGCAGTCGAGCGGCTCGACGCCGAGGCGCCGCGTCAGATCGCCGAGCGCGGCCACCTTGTCGCGACAGCCCAGCACCACGTGCTTCACGTCGAGATCCCTCATGCGCGCGGCGGCCGCCCCCGAC
>DATAUO010000082.1:0-11483 GCA_036268215.1 Steroidobacteraceae bacterium | reverse complement strand
CCGACCTTTACGGCGCGCGAGGCCTGCCACTTAAGCGTCGACTCGAGGCCGTAGTTGTAGCCCGAGCGCGCATTGCCGGTGTAAAAGATGAAGGTGTCGGGGTCGTCCGCGACGAGCTGCTCGCCCGTGATGAGCTGCTCCGAATGGCGCTCCGTGTAGAAGAGCGAGGTGTCGAGGCGCAGCCGCGGCGCGCTCCAGGCCGCCTTGTGACCGACCTCGAAGTTCACGTCCCATTCCGGCTTGAACAGCAATTGGTCCACGGGCAATCCGGGGCTCAAGTTGAAGCCGCTCGCCTTGTAGCCGCGCGAGACGAGCGCATACACGTTCTGGCCGGCTGCCAGCGAGTACTCGACAGACGCCTGCCCGCCCCAGAGGTCGTCGGCCGGGCCGAAATGGTCGGCCGTGGTCGGGGCATCGAGGTTCGTGGTCGAATCGTCGTAGTGCGTCGTGTGGCGCTCGCCTCGCACGCCCAGCGACCAGCGCGCCCGCGCTCCCCAATCGCCGTCGAGCTGGCCGTAGAGGGCACCGCTGCGGGAGCGGTACTGGCTCTGCACCACGGTGAGCACGCTGTAGTCCTGCGAGGGAGCGAAGGGATCGGCATAGACACCGGCGCTGGTGTCGTTCAGTCCCTCGCGCAGCTCGAAGGCATAGACGCCGATGACCCAGGAAAACCCATGCTCGCGCGATGCCCCGAGACGCGTCTCGAAGCTCTGCGTGGCGCGATGGCGCACCTGATACTCGGTGAAGTCGTCGGTGTAGGGCGCCCACAGGACCGGATTGCCCCAGTCGCCGTCGAAGCCGTAATTCACGGTGGTGTCGGCGTAGGTCCCGATGAGCTGAAGCGTGAGCGGGCCCGTATAGGTCGCATGCGCCGCGATGCCGGTGGAGAACTGCCGGTCGACGCTCGGGTGGTCGGATTCGGTGGTGCGCGAGTTGTCGATGGCCCAGGCGTCATAGCCGTTGTCGATCGCGGCCCGAAGCAGGGTCACATCGATGCGCCAGGCATCGCTTGGATCGTAGCGCCAGCGCCCGCGGATCGTCAGCTCGTCGCGGTCGTTGGTGTTGCTGCGGGCGAGATATGCGTTGTGATAGAAGCCGTTGCTGTCGTACTGCTGGACGGCGAGGCGGAACGCCGAGTCGAGCGTCTCGACCGGTCCCGTCAGGACCGCGCCGTAGGAGCGCTCGCCGTAGTCGCCCGCATCGAGCTCGGCGCGGGCGCCGAACGTAGCCGAGGGCTCGGCGGTCTTGACGTAGATCAGGCCGGCAAGCGCGTTCGCGCCGTACAACGTGCCTTGCGGGCCGTGCAGCACCTCGACGTGATCGACGTCGAACAGCGTCGCCGCCGAGCCCAGGCCGCTGAAGTCGATGTCGTCGATCAGGAATCCGACCGACGGGTTGGGTGCCCCCTGATATTGCTGCAGCTCACCGATGCCCCGGATCTGAAAGTACCGCGGCCGCGACGTGTCGCCGGCCCAATTGAGGTTCGGCACGAGCGCGAGCACATCCTCGAGATGCTGCCCCCCGCCGTCGTGAAGCGCTTGTTGGGTCAGCACCGAGATGCTGCCGGGCAGCTCGGTCTCGTCGGCCGGGCGAAAGCTCGCGGTGACGACGATTTCGTCCAGCTCGTCCCCGCTCGCCGCTGAACCGAGGGCGGTCTCGGCCGCGCGAGCAGCCTCCGAAGCGCAGGGCGACAAAGCGCCCAGGGCCCAGGGGGATAGGAACAAGGATAGGCTGAGATGTCGAAGCACGCTCCCTCCGCCGGTACTAACCGGATCAGGTTCAATGGGTTTGCCGGTGCGCGGAAAGCCGCCGGCATCTCAGGCCCTCGAGGCCACCCCAGCTATGGCACTACTGTAAGCGATTCTCCGTGGATTCGGAACGTCTAGCCGGCGAGAACGCCGCGCACCGCGCCATAGAGGCCGCCGAGCAACAGAATGACGCTCGGTAGGAAGGAGAGCATGAAGCCCACCTCGCGCTTGGCCGGCTCCCTGACATAAGTAAAGGCGAAAATCTCCCGGCCGACGAGGTACACGACGCCGAGCGCGGCACCCCAAAGGGGACTCAAGGTATGGCTGAAGAGGTACAAGCTCGGCAGGAACACGACCAGCTGCTCGAGGGTGTTCTGTTGGACGCGGAAATGGCGCTCGAAGACCTCGTTTCCGCCGGTGGCGGGCGCCTTGACCCCGAAGCGAACTCGCGCACGGCCCACCTTGTATCCGAAAATGATGAACTGCAGAATTGCGAGTGCAGTCACAATGTCGTCATATGCCATGGATGTTCCTCCCCCGTTGGTGGATTCTAGCCCCTCATGAGCCTGCCGAATAAAGCCGTGCGCCGAGGAACGCGAGGTTACGCCCACCTGGTCGAAATCGATGTCCCCATCGTACGGGTCTGGCGCGCGCTCACGGATCCGGGTCTCATCCGCCTCTGGGCGGGCCAGAAGGCCGAAATCGATCCGCGCCAAGGCGGCTGGTACCGTCTGGGGAATCCGAACGAGAGCGGGCGCGAGGCCCACATCGACATCTTCGAGCCGAATCGGCGGCTGCGCCTGATCTATCTCAAAGGCGGCGATTGGCCGCCCGGCGAGAGCGCCGTGATAGACGATTTCCTCTTGGATCCCCGCAAGGGCGAGGGCAAGACCTCGCTGAGGTTGCTGGGCTCGGGAGTTCCCGAAGCCTCCGAGTGGGACAAGAGCTACATGCGCATCCGGATCGGCTGGGAGCGCCATCTGGCGCGCATCAAGGTGATTCTGGAGAGCCCGCCGGCGCCGAAGAAGCCCAAGGTCGAGGTGCCGAAGGACCCCCCGCTTCCGGGTCTCGACTATTGACCATCGCTCGTCCGCGCGAGCCCGAATTCGACGGATCAATGGCGAGGCCGCTTCTTGATATGCTCCTCTCTGACGGTTCCACGCAGGAGTCGCCATGATCGGCTTTCTGATTCGCGCGGCCATCGTCGCGCTCGGCCTCTGGCTCGCGACCATGTGGGTCAACGGGGTCTATATCGACGGACCGGCCACCCTGGTGCTTGCAGGCCTCCTGCTCGGGGTCGTGAATTCGGTCATCCGGCCCATCGCCATTT
Source organism: Steroidobacteraceae bacterium (assembly GCA_036268215.1). Classification (GTDB taxonomy): domain Bacteria; phylum Pseudomonadota; class Gammaproteobacteria; order Steroidobacterales; family Steroidobacteraceae; genus Bog-1198. The sequence continues at coordinate 8,405 of DATAUO010000082.1, read as the reverse complement.
TACTGACCCTGCCGATGACCATCTTCACGCTCGGCCTGTTCTTGCTGGTCATCAATGCCGCCATGATGGGATTGGTCGCGTGGATACTGCCCGGCATGACCCTGTCGGGGTTCCGGGCCGCATTCTGGTGCTCGGTGGTGGTGAGCGTGGTGAGCTTCATCGGTTCCTGGTTCGTCGGCGGGCGCGGCCGCGTCGAGGTGATTCTGAAGCGCCGCTGAGCGTCGAATCACCGGCGGCGCCGAGTAGTTTTCGCGGCCGCTTCGCAGCACCCGGGGCGCCGCGTCCTCACTGGGTTTTGGGCTCGGCGAGCGTTTTCGGATCGGTGAGGCTGCCGCCCGGCAGAGTCAACATGCCGACGCCCATGATGATGATCACCATTCCCACGAGCTGCAGCGCCGAGAGGTGCTCATCGAGGAACTGCCAGCCAAGGAACGCCGCGATCGCGGGATTCACGTAGCCGTACGAGCCGATCAGCACGGGCGCCGCGTTCAGGCTCAGCCACCCGTACGCCGTGTAGGCGATGCACGAGCTGAAGAATGTCAGATAGAAGAGCGCCATCAGGCCCGAGGGCCCGGGCGACCAGTGGGCGAGATCGCCATGGATCACGCCGACCGCGAGCAGCATCGTGCCGCCCATGCACATCTGCAGCGCCATGAACATGAGCGAGCTCAGCGCGGTGTCGATGCTGCGGTAGTAGAGTGTGCCGAGCGACCATCCGAGGCACCCGAAGACGATCCCGAGCTGTGCGAGCAGGCTCGCGGCCTGAAGCTGCCCCTTGGGAATCAAGGTCAATGCGGCGCCGAGGCTGCCGAACGCGATGCCCGCGACCGCCCACCGCGTGAGCGGGTGTCCGCGCTTGCCGAAGACGCCGAGGCCGGCGATCCAGAGCGCCGAGGTCCCATTCAGCAGGGCCGACTGGTTGGACGGCAGGTATTGCATGCACCAGGTGTTGAGGCCGTTGCTGACGAACACCATGAAGAAGCCGGCGACGATGACGTGGCGCCATTCGACCGCGCGGCGCGGCCAGGGGCTCTTTTTCCAGAAGCGCGCGAGCACCGCGAGCAACACGCCCGCGCTGGTGAAGCGGATGCCGGAGAAGAGCACGGGCGGCAGCCGGGTCACGGCAATCTTGGTGAACACGAAGCTGGAGCCCCACACCATGTAGATGGCGCATAGGGCGAGCACCACTCGTCCGGAATGTCGTCGGTCGCTCAAATCGCGGCGGTTCTCAGGTTCGGCGCGGGGTACCTGCGCGATAGATCCACCAGCAGATCGCGACCAGCAACGCGGCCGCCCACCACTGCCCGCCGGGCAACTCGCGGCCGATCGAAAGCACGTCCGGATTCTTGGAGATCCAGATGCAGATGGCGATGAAAATGCCGACCAGCGCCTCGCCGGTGATGAGGCCCGCGGCGAACAGCATGCCGTTCTGCTTGAGCTTCTCGTGGTCCTGCCCGGCGCTGTGCCGCGCATGCCAGCGCGAGGCGAGCTCGGACACGATCCCGCCGGCGAGGATGGGCGTCGACACGTCGAGCGGCAGATAGACGCCGACGGCCACCGCGAGCACCGGCGCGCTCCAGCGCGAGTTCCGTGACTTGAGGTACAGATCCAGGATGACGATGGCAACGCCGATGACGGCGCCGATCGCGATCATCGTCACCGGCAGGGTGCCGCCGAACATGCCCTCGGCCACGGATTTGACCAGGTTCGCCTGGGGAGCGGGGAGCGCCTTGACGCCGGGATGCGCCGGCTCACCGATTCCATAGGCGAACTGCAGCACGTTGAGCACGGGGGCCATGACGGCCGCGCTCGCGATCACGCCGACGCAGAGCATGATCTGCTGGCGCCATGGCGTGGCGCCGACGAGCTGACCGGCCTTGAGGTCCTGCAGGTTGTCTCCCGCCACCGCAGCGGCGTTGCAGACGACCGCGCCGATGAACACCACGGCCACCGCACCGACGGTGGATTTGTCGCCGACGATCAAGAGCAGGATCAACGACGCGAACAGCATGGTGCAGATGGTGATGCCGGAGACCGGATTGTTGGACGAGCCGACCAGCCCTGCCATATATCCGCTGACCGAGGAGAACAGGAAGCCCGCGACGACCATGATCACCGCCATGGCAAACGCGACGCCGAGGCTGCCGACCACCAGGGTGTAGAGCGCGAACAGCGGCAGCACGAACAGCGCGATGGCGACCAGCACGCCGCCCATGGGAAGGTCGCGCTCGGTATGCGGTATGTCCGCGCGGCCGCGGCCGCTCACCTTCAGGCCGCTCCGCACCGCCGACCAGAGCGACTTGCGCAGCGACCAGAGCGCCCAGAGCGCGCCGGTCAGCATGCAGCCGACGCCGATGTAGCGCACCTCGGCTCGCCAGATCGCGAACGCCGTGGCCTCCGGATCGAGGCCCGCGACCGCTTGCAGCAGCGCGGGGTTGTGCTGGATGAAGAGCACGTTGTAGAGCGGGATGGCCAGCCACCACGCGAACAGGCCGCCGGCCGCGATCAGGATGGCGACATTCAGGCCGACGATATAGCCCACGCCGAGCAGCGCGGGCGAGAAGCTGTAGCCGAAGAAGGCGATGCCGCGCTGTCCGACGAAGCTCTTGACCGTGAAGCTCTCCGGCATCAGGCCGAGCCCGGACGTGATGAACTTGAAGGCGCCGCCGCCGACGCTGGCGATCGCGAGGTAGCGCGCGCCGCGCCCCGGGTTGGCGGCGACCTTGAGCACCTCGGCTGCCGCGATACCCTCCGGAAAGCGCAGATTCTGCTCGATGATGAGCGTGCGGCGCAGCGGCACCGAGAAGAGCACGCCGAGCAGGCCGCCGAGGCCGACGATCGCAAGGGTCCAGAAGTAGTCGAAGGTCTTCCAGTGATGCAGCAGGATCAGCGCCGGGAGCGTGAAGATCGCGCCGGCCGATATCGAGGTGCCGGCGGACGCGCCGGTCGCCACGATGTTGTTCTCGAGGATGTTGGGGCGTCCGAACAGGGGCAGCACCGCCATGGAGATGACGGCCGCCGGAATCGCGGTGGCGACCGTGAGGCCGGCGAACAGGCCGACATAAGCGTTCGCCGAAGCGAGGATGACGGTCAGGATGATCGAGAGCAGCACGGCCTTGATCGTGAGCTGCGGCGCCGGGGTTGCTTGCGGCGCAGGCTGGGCTTGCGGCGTTGTACTCATTGCACGTTCCCCATCAGTTTTTTTACCGGGCGGCTCAAGACGAGCAGTAGCGTGCCGAGGCCCACCGAGAAATACACGATATGCATGTATTGGCCCGGCATGGCCGCGACGTTGTTGGCATCGAATTCACCGGCGATCAGCCCGGCAACCAGATTGCCGAGCGACATGAACAGGAACCACATGCCCATCATCTGCCCGACGAAGCGCTTGGGACTGAGCTTGGTGGTGTAGCTCAAGCCCACCGGGCTCAGGCACAGCTCTCCGAAGGTGTGCAGCAGATAGGTCCAGGTAAGCCATGAGGGCCCGACCTTCGCTCCTTTGGCGACGAACGTGGAACCCGCCGCCAGCACCAGAAAGCCCAGACCCATCTGGATCACGCCGAGCGCGAACTTCGCGGGGGCGGAGGGGTTCAGATTGCGCTTGGCGAGCCATACCCAGAGCCATGCGAAAAACGGCGCGAAGATGAAGATGAAGGCCGAGTTCAGCGACTGGAACCACCCGGTCGGAATCACGAAGTGCGCCCAGGTCACGACGCGATCGGTGTAGCGCTCCGCGAACAGGTTCATGGATGAGCCGGCCTGCTCGTATCCCGAAAAGAACAGCGTGCAGCCGACGAACAGGACCACCAGCACGACCCCGTGGCGGCGCTCTTCGCGGTCGAGACGCGCCGCGGTGAAGTAGTACAGAAAGAACAGCGCCGCCATTCCCAGGATGGCGTAAGCCGCCCCCTGAGCCAGCGACACCGCATTCACCCTGATCCAGCCGCAGCTCACGGCGGCCACGACGGCGGCGGCAAGTGCCGTCGCGAGCCAGAAATACCGCCAGTCGCGCGTCGCGGCCGGGCCCGCTCCGGCTTCGCCCTTCGAAGCCACGTTGAGGCCGGCGCTGCCGAGATGCTTGCGCGTCAACAGGAACTGCACCACGCCGACGGCCATGAAGAATCCGGCCGCGGCGAATCCCGCGCGCGCGCCGTACTGCACCTGCGCCCAGCCGGTGACCAGCGGGCCCAGGAATCCGCCGACATTGATGCCCATGTAGAAGACGGTGAAGCCGGCGTCGAGCCGCGCGCCCTTCTCGGGATAGAGGTCGGCCACGACGGCGCTGGCGTTCGGCTTCAACAAGCCGACGCCGAGCACCACCACGACGAGGCCGAGATAGAAAGCTCGCGGGCTGCCCGCGATCGCGAGCAGCGTATTGCCGACCGCGATCAGGCAACCGCCCGCGAGCACGGCACGCTGTGCGCCGATCAGCCGGTCGGCAATCCAGCCGCCCGGCAACGCGGCGAGGTACGCGGCCGCGGTGTAGAGCCCGTAGATCGCGGTCGCCGTTCGGTCATCGATGCCGAATCCGCCGCTCGAGACCGCGGCGACCAGGAACAGCACCAGGATGGCGCGCATCCCGTAGTAGGTGAAGCGCTCCCACATCTCGGTGAAGAACAGGGTGGCGAGGCCCCGCGGGTGTCCGAAGAAAGTCGCGGTCAATTCAGGCTCCGGATTCCCGCCCCGCTTGTTCTGCTTCTTCTCTGGCGCGCGCCGCCAATTTGTCCTTGAGCAGCACCTTCGCCATGATGATCCCGATCTCGTACAAAAGACACATCGGAATGGCCAGAGCGCTCTGCGACACCGCGTCCGGCGGCGTCACGAAGGCGGCAAAGATGAATATCCCGAGTATCACGAAGCCGCGATTCTTCTTGAGCGTCGCGATCTTGACGAATCCCGTCCATACCAACAGTACCGTGGCCACCGGCACCTCGAAGGCCAGCCCGAAGGCGAGCAGCAGAAGCGACACGAAATCCAGGTAATTGCCCATCTCCGTCATCATCTGCACACCTTGCGGGGTGGTCGAGATGAAGAAGCTCACCATGAAGGGAAAGACGACGAAGTAGGCGAACGCAGCGCCGGCGTAGAAGAGGATGATGCTCGAGATGAGCAGCGGGATCGCGAGCTTTTTCTCGTGGCGGTACAGGCCGGGCGCGACGAAGGCCCATGCCTGATAGAGCACATAGGGCATCGCGATGCCGATGGCGAGAAACAGAGCCATCTTGAACGGCACCGTGAACGTGCCCACGACGCTCGTGGCGATGAGGCTCGCGCCGGGCGGCAGCCTCTGCTTCAACGGCGCGGCGATGAAGGCGAATAAGTCCTTCATGTAATAGGCGCAGGGGATGAAGCAAATGCCGACCGCGAGCATGGCCTTGAGCAGGCGGTCGCGCAGCTCGAGCAGATGCGAGATCAATGTGCCTTCGGCGAGCCCGCCGGGGTCACCGGACTCGCTCATGCCGTCGGCGTGTCGTGATGCGCGGGATTCGCGGCGGGGGACGGGGTATCGTTGGCGTGCATCGCCGCGGCGGTCGTCTGCGAGGCGGGAAGGCCGGAGACCACCTCAGGCGCCGACGGATCTGCAGCGCGCGGACTGTCCGAAGCCGGCGGCGCTTCAGGAGCATCGCCGGAAGCCGACGGGCCCGCCTCGGCATCGTTGGCCCAAGACGGCGGTGCTTCCGGCGTGCCGGGTGACGTTGGCGGCGCCGGCATCGTGCCGACCAGCGGCGATGTCGCGGCGCTCGGCGGCGGCACGGGTGCGGTCGCGGGCGCAATCAGGGGATCTTCGGCGCGATCCGGATGTACGGAGCCGCTTTCGATGGCGGCCAGCGCCTCGCGGCGAGACTTCGGGCCTTCGGTCGCCTTCAGGAGCTCTTCAGCGGTGACCTCGCGCTCGAGCTGCTCGGTGAGCTGCCGCGCCATCACGCGCGCGCGCCCCATCCAGTTGCCGACCTGACGCGCAACCTTGGGCAGCTTCTCCGGGCCCAGCACGATCAGCGCAATGAACGAGGTAAGGACGATCTCCGAAAAGCCGAAATCCAACATGCGGCATCAGGCGTTGGTCTTGGGAGGCGCCTTGACCTCCGGCTGCGAGCCGGCGGTGCCGCCCTGGAAATCCGCATCCTTGTCGTGAGGGATCTGTTTCATCGCTTCGTCTTTCTCACCGTCGTTCATGGCTTGCTTGAAGCCCTTGACCGCGGCGCCCAGGTCCGAGCCGATGGAACGGAGCCGCTTGGTGCCGAACACCACAAGGGCAACGGCCAGAATGATCAGCAGCATCTTAGTGTCGAACATATCGCTTCTCCGATTCCTTCACTTCCGTCGAGCGCCCATCCGGGGCGACCGGTCGCAGCGCCCATGATACGCCAAAGGCACGCTCTTATTTGACCGTAACCGCAGCGCGCGTGTTCGGTGCCAGTTGGTATTTCTCGAAGAAATCAGCTTTCCAGCCAGAATGTTACCGGGCCGTCGTTGGTCAGCGACACCTGCATGTGCGCGCCGAAGACGCCCGTCGCCACCGGCTCGCGGCGCGCCGCCCGGGCCGCCGTGACCAACGCGTCGAACAGCCGCCGCCCCTGCTGGGGCGGCGCCGCGGTCGAGAATCCGGGCCGCAGGCCCTTGTGGGTCTCGGCCGCCAGGGTGAACTGAGGCACCAGGAGGAGCCCGCCCCGGGTGTCCGTGAGGCTCAGGTTCATCTTGCCGGCAGGGTCCGAGAACACGCGGTACTTGAGCAGCCGATCCAGCAGCCGGAGCCCCGCCGCTTCGTCGTCCGCCGGCCGCACGCCGATCAACACCAGGAGGCCTGGGCCGATCTGTCCCACGGTTTGGGCGTCCGCCACCACTTTGGCCCCTAGAACGCGCTGAAGAAGGGCAATCACACGCCTTATAATCCACTTCCGGGAGCTTTGCCCCGGATTTAAAACTCAAGAATCCACTTCCACATAAATAGTCAGAAAGTGGATAATAATATTTGCAGCCGGCCTATTTCCTCCACAGAGTGGGGGTGAACAGCACTAAAAGCGTGAATATCTCCAAGCGTCCGAACAGCATCGCCGCCGAGCACACCCAGGTCTGGAAGTCGGTCAGCACTCCGTAATTGCTCCCCGGACCCACCAGGCCCAGGCCCGGTCCCGCGTTGTTGATGCAGGCGATGATGGACGAGAGCGAGGTCATGAAGTCGAGGCCGCTCGCGAGCTGCACGAAAATCAGCGTCACGGTGCTCATGAAGTAGAGGAATACGAAGGCGAGCACCGCGAACACCACGCGGTTGGCGATCACGGTCCCGCCCACCTTGAGAGGCCGCACCATGTTGGGATGCACCAGCTGATTGAGCTCGCGGTGCGCCTGCTTGGCGAGCACCAGCGTGCGGATCATCTTGATCCCCCCGCCGGTCGAGCCGGAGCTCGCGACGATGCACGACAGGAACATCATCCACATCGGCGCGAACACCGGCCAGCGGGAGTAGTCCTGCGTGTGCAGGCCCGAGTCCGTGGCGATCGACACGACGTTGAAGGTGGCGTGGCGAAGCGCCGTCGGGTAATCGGCGTAGCTGCCCTTCGCGTACAGGAATATCGAGATGCCGATGCAGCTCGCGACCAGCACGGTGAGGATGGCCTTGGCCTCGGCGTCGCGAAAATAGGCGAGCACGCCGCGCTGGCTCCAGGCGAGAACGTGCGTGGCGAAGTTCAGCGCGGCGAGGATCTGGAAGACGGTCAGCACCATCTCAATGGGCAGCGAGTTGAAGTGCCCGATGCTCGCGTCATAGGTCGAGAACCCGCCGAGGGCCAGCGCCGAGAAGCCGTGGCACACGGCGTCGAACCAGTTCATTCCGGCGAGCTTCAGCGCGCCGATGCAGGCGAGCGTGAGCCCGGCGTACACCGCCCAGAGGAGCTTGGCGGTCTGGCCGATGCGCGGCGTGAGCTTGGTGTCCTTCATCGGTCCCGGCATTTCGGCGCGGTAGATCTGCATGCCGCCGACACCCAGCATGGGCAGGATGGCGACGGCCAGCACGATGATGCCCATCCCGCCGAGCCAGCTGAGCAGATGCCGCCACAGGTTGATCGACCGCGGCAGGTATTCGAGTCCCGAGAGCACCGTGCCGCCCGTCGTCGTCAGGCCGGACGCGGCCTCGAAGTAGGCGTCGGTGAAATTGATCGGCAGGTAATCCCACATGGGAAATCCGGCGACCGCGGGCAAGGCCACCCAGGTGAGCGCCACCAGCATCAACCCGTCGCGGGTCTTGAGCTCGCGCTTGAAGCGCCGCGTCGCGAGCCAGAGGACGGCCCCGAGCAGGAACGTCGCGAGCGCCGACAGCACGAAGGACCATAGAGCGGGATCGAGCCCCCAGATCGCCATCACCAGGGGCGCCAGCATCGTCCCCGCGAACACCATCATGACGAGGGCGA
>DATAUO010000081.1:0-27388 GCA_036268215.1 Steroidobacteraceae bacterium | reverse complement strand
CTCGAGATAGGCCAATGCGGGCGATGGCGAATAGATGGCTCCAAACCGGGTGTCGCTCTCCGAATACGTGCTCTCGACGTTGAGCACGCTGTCGCGCGGCAGCTTGGCCGTTGCCCCGACGGAGACGCCGTACCCGTCGATGCTGGACGGCTCCGAGCTGGACTGGTAACCGTAGGAGGTTGCCTCGCTGAACTGCAGGTACGTGGAGCGGTGTGAGTAGGCGGCGTCCGCATGGATGTCGAAGTCCGGCGTGACGTGCTGATCGAGATTCGCGAATGCCGCGTGCTGTATCTGCTCGGGCAGCAGCGAGAATGGAGCGGTGATGTTCTTCAGGTAATCCCGGCTCGATGCGGACAGGGACGTCTGGTCCGAGTATTGGTACGTGAGCAGGCCGGATCCGCTGCCCCAGTCGCGTCCGGCCGTCTGCCCGATCTGCACATCGTGCATGGCCCCTTTGGTGACGGACCCGATCTGCGCGCGCGTCTCCTCGCCGTCAAAATGTTTGCGCAGAATGATGTTGACCACGCCTCCCACGGCATCCGATCCATAGATGGCAGACGCGCCGTCGGTCACGATCTCGACACGCTCCACGGCGCTGAGAGGAATCATGGAAATGTCGACGAAGCTCGCGTCGGTGTTTCCGGAAGCCACACGATGACCGTTGACCAGCACCAACGTCGCCTCGGCGCCGAGACCGCGAAGATTCGGGGAGCTGGCGTTGACGGTGTTGCCGGTCTTGCCGCCCGTCGTGACGGCGGCGATGGTGTTCTCCGATACGCCGCCGACGTTCTGAGGTAGGTTCTGCAGGAACTGCTGGATCGTGTTTGCGCCCGTCGCGTCGATGTCCTCGCGCGTGAACACCAGCGTCGGAGACGGCGTGTCGACCGTGCCCCGAATGTGCGTGCCCGTGACCGTTATCTCCTCCAGGTCGGAATCGTCGTAACCCGGCGTGGGCGGCTGAGTCGGCTCGTGTGTATCATATGGCGCTGCATGCCCGACATCGTTGGCCGCCACGATCTGAATGGTGCTCTCGTCGATGCTCACCGCGCGCAGGCCCGTTCCGCCCAGCATGAGCGCCAGCGCGCGATCGACACTGATGATGCCCTTCACGGCCGGGGCCGTCAGGCCGGCAACAGCGGAGGGCTCGTACGAAATGTTGATGTTGGCCTGCTTCGCCAGGTCTCGTAACGCGTCACCGAGCGGCTCCGCGGCGATGTCGAAGCGCGTTTTCGCGCCGCGTTGCGATGACGTGCCGGTCGAAGCGGCCTCGGCGCCGGCGATCCCGGCGGCCCCCCAGTGAGCTGCAAGAAAGACGAGCAAGAGAAAGCCTGCGCGTGAACACATGATTGATCTCCCCGGCAGGTCCCTTGCGCGTGCGTGCTGAGTTTTGGTTCGGCCGCGGTCGGCCTCGCACGCTTAAGACGTAAATCGGCGAAGCGGAGGGATCACTCGGGGGAAGGTTTTTTAATTCGACTCGATCGGATCGGCGAGCACGAGAGCGGATCCGCGACGGATCAGGCGCAGGTGATGGGCGCTCGCCATGGAGACCGCGAAACTTTCAGCATCGCCGATGAGGAACACACCGCCGACGCGCAAGCTCCGTGCGGGCGCGCTTTCAATGACGATGCGGTCGGCATCGTAGCGATTGAATTCCGCAGCCGCCTCCGCCAGAGAGGTGTCGTCGAAGATCAGCTGGCCGCGACGCCATGCGGTGACCCGGTCGATGGAAGGCGTGTCGATCATGTCCTGCGACGCGGCGGGTGAAACTCCGCTGGGCCGCGAGAATCTGAGCCGTTGCCCCGCACTCAACGCTGTTACTCTCGGCTCCGGCGTGCTTGGCGCGGATCGAGGCGCGGGCCTGAGCGGCTCGATCGACACATGACCCTCGACCAGCGTCACGTCGAACTGGGAGTCCTGGGCGTCACGCACGCGCACCAGGAAGGAGGTCCCCGTGGCCACGACCTTGCGATCGCCCACCACCACCGCGAAGGGGCGCGGCCGGCTCTTGGCAACGTTGAACAAGGCTTCGCCCGCGTCGAGGCGCACCCGGCGCTCGCGCGCATCGAATTCGACGGTGAGGTGAGTGTTGGCGTTCAGCGAGACCTCGGAACCGTCGGCGAGCTCCACCGTTCGCTGTTCCCGAGGCCCGGTCGAGAGCGTTGGATCGCGAAGCCAGTAGAGCGAGCCGGCGGCGATTGCGCAGACCGCGATCATTCCCGCCACCGCAAGCCTCGTACGTGCAGTACGGCGTCCCGCCGCCGGCGGGGAAGGCAGCCTGGCGGGCAGGTCGCCGCTGCGCTGCCACGCTTCGGTCGCGAGCTCGAATGCCGCTGCGTGGGTCGGATCCTCTGCGATCCAGCGCCGCACGCGGGCTTCCAGCTCCGCGTTGCGATCCGGGCCGTGCAGCTCGGTCACCCAGAGCGCGGCCCGAGCGCGGACGCGGCGTGGCGCGATCCTATCGAGACGAGCGGTCCGGGATTCCATGTTCGTCGTCACCGTGTTCCATGATGGCGAGCAGCCCGCGGGCAATGTGTCTTTTGATGGTAATGTGGGACAAGTTCATGTGGGCGGCAATTTCGGCGTGGCTATAGCCCGCCCGGTGCGCAAAGTAGATTTCCCGCGTGCGCGGACTGACGGCGTCGAGGATGGCTCGTATGCGCGCGAGCCGCTGATGCGTCTCGAGCATGTCTTCCGGGTTGGGGTGCGCCGCAACCAGAGGATGTCTGGGGTCGAGCTCCTCGATGGGGATCTCGCGCGCGAGGCCGGAGCGATCGCGTCGGTGCTGGTCGATGGACAGATTGCTCACCGCCTGCCGCAGGAACGCCTCCTCGTTCGCCACTTGCGCCGCGCGCCCGTAGACGTGCAGGCGCAGCATGGCCTCCTGAATCAGATCCTCGGCGTCTTCTTGCGAGCGTCCCTTGCGGCGCAAGAATTTCAGCAGGCGCTCAAAATATCGCGGACGTAAGGGCATGGCGGGTATGCAACCCGCCGGGCGCGCGGCGGGACGTCAAGGGCGGGATTCTCGCGGGCGGCGTGGCGGCAAAAGCGTCACCCGGGCGCGCGGCTGGGGGATCAAGGGCGGCAGGATGGCAGCCCGGTGCTTGGCTTCCGCGCGCCGCACGGCCATCCCGGGCGCATGGATGCCGATGCGCACGCGGCTGCCCTTGATTGCCATCACCGTGATCGTGATGTCATCTCCGATGGTGAGGGTTTCCGTGAGTCGCCGCGTGAGAATGAGCATGATCCCTTGCCTCGTGCCGATGCGTGGCTTCCCCGCCGCTGCATGCACATTATAGTGTTGAAACACTATCGTGTCCAAGGCATATCTGCCCAATAAATCTAGATTTGCAGCTTGGGGAGGCCGTTCGACATTATAATGTCTAGACAGCTTTTCGCCCGAAGCTCGATCTTTGGGCGTGCGCTCAAGATCGATCCTGCGCGGCCTCGGCGAAGAAGTTCGGGAGCGCCGTAAACAACGCAACCTGAGTCAGGAAGCCTTGGCTCTCCAAGCCGGGATCCACCCCAATGTCGTCGGGCGTCTCGAGCGCGGTATCTACAACCCGAGCGTGATGGTTCTCTATGCCATTGCGGTCAAGCTCAACACCTCGCTGGTCGAGCTGTTCGCGGGCGCGTCGAAGCGCGACTAGCCTTGTCCCCGGTCCCCCGCCCCCGAGCGCCGGCGGGCCTCTCGGCCCGCGTCCAATGCCCTCTCACGACCACATTCGCCCCCCGATGTGAAACAATGACGGCTGATGGGGATTCAGTCCGCCACCGACTACATCGATAAAGACGGTTTCCGCGCCAATGTAGGGATCATTTTGACGCGAGGGTCGGGTGAAGTATTCCTCGGCGGGCGCGTCGGCGGCCGCGGGTGGCAGTTCCCGCAAGGGGGGGTCAACCGCGGCGAGCAGGTGGAGGACGCGCTGTTCCGGGAGCTCAGGGAAGAGATCGGTCTCGAGCCCGCTGACGTGGCCGTGCTGGGATCGACCCAAGGTTGGCTGCGCTACCGGCTGCCGCGCCAGTATGTGCGCGATCGCTGCATCGGCCAGAAGCAGCGCTGGTTCCTGCTCGAGCTCAAGGGCGGCGACGAGTCGAAGCTTCGGTTCGATCTGACGGATACTCCTGAATTCGACCGCTGGCGCTGGACCGACTACTGGACCCCGGTGCGCGAGGTGGTCTACTTCAAGCGCAAGGTTTACGTGCGCGCGCTGCACGATCTCGGCGCGACGCTGTTTCCGCAGGGCCTGCCGCCTTATCCGGACTGGTGGCCGGAGATTCAGAAGACCGCCGCGGGCTGAGGTTGCGCTGGCCGCGCTGGCCGCGCCTCGCGAGATCAGCGAAATCCTTCCGGTCCGGTCATCGGGCTCTTGGCCGCCTCGACAGCGCGCCAAGCAGCACCGCGAGCACCACGCAAGCGACCAGGCTCGCCGACGCATCGATGATGTAGCTGCCCGCGACCCCGCGCCAATCGTAGCCCCAGCCGTCCAGCACCAGCATGTACGTGTTCGCGATGTTGAATGCGGAGACCATCAAGCAGTAGGTGGTCGCCGCCAGCGGATTGTCGCGGCCGACCGTCTGGAACGAGATGGCGGTCGAGACGGTGATCGAGACCGATTGAAACACGTTGCCGCCGATCAACGCCGCGGCGAAGGCGATGGGCGTCCGCGGCAGCAGCAACAGCGACAGCGTGAATGCCGAGCCCGCCACGCCGATGGCGAGATACAAGAATCGCAGCGGCAGGAGGCTCTTGATCAGCGGGAACAGCGCCGCGCCGGCGATGCCCGCGATCAGAACGCCCGCTCCGCCCACGAGACCGACGAAATGCGGCGAGGCGGCAAAGTCGCTGCCGAGGCCGCCGAGGATGTTCACCAGCGAGAAGGTCGCGGCCGGCGCAATGAACAGCATGATCGCGATCAACACCTCCCGGCGGCGGACCGTGTTCAGCACCTCGCCGAAGAACCGGCTGAAAGACTCGCGCGCGAGCCTCCGGTCCGGGCCCGGCGCCTGCATCCAGGGAAAGATGGCGATGGGGATCAGCACCGCCACCCCGAGAACCAGCGCAGCCGCAGCCGCGGAGAAGTGCCGCACCAGCTCGCCGGCGACGATGGCCATGACGCCGCCGCCGCTGATGTTGGCGATGGTCACCCAGACGCTGAGCGGGCCCTTCTCCTCTGCCGACGTGATGCTCGCTAGCCAGCCGCCGAGCGCGCTCTGGTACAGATTGGCGAAGAAAAAGCCGACGACGAGCAGCCCCTCGACCCAGGCGAGATGGTCGAGGCTGAGCAGCGCGGCGCACAGCAGTCCGGCGGACACCAGGGCCGTCGCCACGCAGTACCAGCGCCGGCTGAACCTCACGTCGAGGATCGGGCTCGCGATGAAGGTCCAGAATCCCGGTGAGATGACCGCCGCCGTCATGGAGGCGATGATCGCCTCGGGCACGCGCCGCCCGTTCAAGAGCTGCGGCACGGTGATCACGAGGATGCCGCCGTACATGCCGAACAGGCCATTTGCCATGCCCATCAGCCACAGCGGCGCGCCGCGGCGCCGCGCGGTCAAACACCCCTCCTTCGCGCGATCAAGGGGTCGCCCGCCGCACGGTCAGGGCGCCTCCCAGGTGCCCGAGACGCCGGACCGGTACAACGCATCGATCGCCCGCATGTTCGCGATGGCGTCCTCGATGGGGAACTCCTGCTCGGCCTCGCCGGCGAACACCGCCGCCGCCGTGTCGCACTGGAGCGCGTATTGGTCGACGGCGGCAAAGTCCTCGTGCACGGCCGAGCTGCCGTCGAGGCTGCTGCCGTCGTCGATCACGATGCGGCAGGCATGATCCTTGGGCGGAGTGAACGGCACCGCAACCTCGATGCGCCCCGCCGAGCCGAGGATGGTCACGCGTTGATACAAGGCGAGCTGCGTCGCGCTCTGGAACGCCAGCTGCGCGCCGCCTGGAAAGGCCAGCAGACCCCCGGTCAGCCGGTCGATGCGCATGACCGGATCGCGGTCGATGAGCGCGATCACGCGCTCGGGCTCCGCGCCGAAGACATATCGCGCGGTGACGATGGGATAGCACCCCACGTCGTAGAGCGAGCCGCCGCCGATGTCGGCGCGATTGCGCACGTTCATCGGATCGAGCACCGGGAAAACGAAGGCCGACTGGATGGCGCGCACCCCGCCGATTCGCCCGGCGCGCACGAGCTCGCGGATGCGCCGCCATTGAGGATGGTGGCGAACCATGAAGGCCTCGATCACGCATCGGCCGCAGGCATCGCGCTCGGCGATCAGCGCCTGCGCCTCGCGCGCGCAAAGTCCGATCGGCTTCTCGCAGAGCACGTGCTTGCCCGCTCGGAGCGCCTTCACGGTCCAGGCCACGTGCAGGTGGTTGGGGAGCGGGTTGTAGATCGCGTCTATCTCGGGGTCGTCCAGCAGCGACTGGTAGTCGCCGTAGCTGCGCCCGATGCCGAAACGTGCCGCGATTTCGGCCCCACGCGCCGCGTCGCGCGAAGCGATGGCCGTGACCATGCCGCGCCGACCGGATTGGATCGCCGGGATGACGCGCTTGATGCCGATGTTGGCGGTGCTGAGGATGCCCCAGCGAACCCTGCCCGGGACGCTCAAAAGGGCTTGACCACGGCCAGCACCACGATGGCGATCAGCAATAGCGAGGGAATCTCGTTGAATGCCCGGAACCAGCGCGCCGTGTGCGTGTTGCGGCGGCGCGCGAAGTCCCGCATCAGCTTGAAGCACCACGCGTGGTAGCCGATCGCGAGAATGACGAGCGCCATTTTTACGTGCAGCCATCCCATCGCGAGATAGGCGGGCGCGGCCGCGAGCATGGCGAGCCCGAGCCCGACGGCGCCGAGCGCCCCGATGCTGGTGATGGCGAACAGCCTTCTTTCCATGATCTCGAACCGCTCGATGCCCACGGCGTCGGTCGCATCCGCGTGATAGACGAAGAGCCGGGGCAGGTAGAGCAGCCCCGCGAACCAGGCGACCACCGCGACGACGTGAAAGGACTTGAGCCAGAGCATGCGTACCCCCAGGAGCCCCGCGGATGATACCGTGATGTGACGCAGGTCGCCCTTCGGCCCGGCAGTCGCGAGCCCGGTGTCAAACCGCTGTCTCCGGGGGGCCGGCTTCGTGTAATGTTTCCCCCTGCGAATGCGGCTCGGAACCCAGGCAAGATGGCGGACTATTTCGGCAAGCTGGTCGTCAAGTCGCATATGCCGAGGCGGCGCGCCGTGCTCACGGGGCTCGCGGCGTTCGGGTCTTTGCTGCTCCTGTATGCCGTATTCGAGCTCGGCCGTTACGACGCGCATTTCCGGGTCATCGATTCCGTGCGCGGCGCGCTCGCAGCGAGCGAGCGCATTCGCACGCTGGAGGCCGAGAACGCCAAGCAGAGGAGCGCGCTCGAGGCTGCAGAGGTCGCGCGCCGCGTGGATCGCGAGGGCTACAAGCAGGTGGAGCGCAGCCTGGGGGACATGCAGAGCCAGATCGCGCGCCTCAACCAGGACCTCTCCTTCTATCGCGGCCTGGTGCAGCCGGACTCGCTGGTGCACGTCAAGGTCCAGCAGATGCAGATCGTTCCCGAGGCGAGCGCGGGGCAATATCGCTTGAAGTTCGTGCTCATGCAGACCGGCAAGCCTGACAGCACCGTGTCGGGCAACGTTGGCGTGACCGTCGACGGCTTGCAGCGCGGGCACCCGGTGAGCCTCGCCTTCGCCCAGGTCGCCCCGAGCCGCCGCGCAACGCTCGGCTATTCGTTTCGTTATTTCCAGGACTACGACGAGACCGTGCAACTGCCGCCCGCATTCGAGCCGACGCGGGTCGGGGTCGAGATCCGCAACAGCAAGGACCGCGACCCGAGCCACAGCTTTCGGCAGGCCTTCGTGTGGAAGGCCCAGGGCATGTCGGTCGAGACCGAGGCCGGAAATCCTTCAGCCAGAGGTCATTCAGATGTTCAAACGGAAACGGACTAGCAGCGCGACCATCGATACCCTGATCGGTCCCGGCACGCGCATCGACGGCGACGTCGAGTTCACCGGAGGCCTGCACGTCGACGGCCACATCAGCGGCAACGTCAGATCGCGGGGCGGCTTAGAGGGGTTTCTGTCGGTGAGCCGGCAGGGCTGCGTGGAGGGCTCGGTCATCGCACCGCAGGTGATCCTGAACGGCGTGGTCAAAGGCGACATCGAGGCGAGCGGCAAGGTCCAGCTCGGCTCGAGCGCGCGCGTCCTGGGAAATGTTCAATACGCCGTCATTGAAAGCGCCGTGGGCGCCCAAATCAACGGGAAGTTGATCCATCGAGCCGCCCCCGCAGCGCAAGGAATCGACGAGCCGGGCCTCCTGGAGGGCGTAGCGGCCCCGACGGCGGTACTTTGATCCGCGGAGGGCCGGCGGGGTAGAATGCAATCATGAGCGCGACAACGAATCCAGTGACCTCCGCCGAGATGCCGCCGCCGCCGAGCGTGCTGGTGTTCACCGACGCCGCCGCCGGCAAGGTGGGCGAGCTGATCCGCGAGGAGTCGAACCCGAACCTGAAGCTGCGCGTATTCGTCTCCGGGGGCGGCTGCTCGGGGTTCCAGTATGGCTTCACCTTCGACGAGAACGTCGAGGAGGGAGACTTCTGCGTCGAGAACCACGGAGTGCAGCTCCTCGTGGATCCGATGAGCGCACAGTACCTCATGGGCGCGGAGATCGACTACAAGGAGGATCTCCAGGGCGCCCAGTTCGTCATTCGCAATCCCAACGCGAAAACGACTTGCGGTTGCGGGTCTTCGTTCTCCGCCTGAGAATGCCGGGCCGCTGCGGCCTGCGATATCCATCGTGCTAGCAGGCTCTCGATGAGCAGCGGCGCACAAACCGTGCCCGATGTGCTCGCGGCCGTCGATCTCGGGTCGAACTCCTTTCATATGGTGGTCGCGCGCTATTCGCACGGCCAGCTCCTCATTCTCGATCGGCTGCGCGAGATGGTGCGGCTCGCCGCCGGTCTCGGCGACAGCGGCCGTCTGGACGACGCGGCTGTGGAGCGCGCGTTGCGTTGTCTGGAGCGTTTCGGACAGCGCCTGCGCGCCATGCATGCCGATAGCGTGCGCGTCGTGGGGACGAACGCGTTGCGCCGCGCCAAGCGCAAACGTTGGTTCCTGGAGCGCGGCCGCGCCGCCCTCGGGCACCCGATCGAGATCATCTCCGGCCAGGAAGAAGCGCGTCTCATCTATTCGGGCGTCGCTCATACGAGTCCCATGAGCCCGGACAAGCGCCTGGTCATCGACATCGGCGGCGGCTCGACCGAGGTGGTGATCGGCGAGGGATTCAATCCTCTGCTGCTCGAGAGCCTGTCGGTGGGCTGCGTAGGCTTGACGGCGATCTGCTTCGATGACGGCAAGATCTCGGAGAAGCGGTTCGAGCGCGCCCGCACCGCCGTGAGGATGGAGCTCGAGCCGATCCAGGAGGCCTACCGCAAGCTCGGCTGGCTGCAGGCATTCGGCAGCTCGGGCACCGTGCGCGTCATCGGCGACGTGGTGCGCACGCTCAATCCCGCCTCGCCGCGCATCACCGCGGACAATCTGCGCATGCTGGCCGAACGGGTCATTGCCGCCGGGCACGTCGACGATCTGGATCTCAAGGACGTGGATTCCGAGCGCGCGCCCGTGTTCCCGGCGGGGCTTGCCATCCTGCTCGAGCTGGTCGAGAACCTCGGAATCGACCGATTGCGCGTGGCCGAAGGCGCCATGCGCGAGGGTCTGCTCTACGATCTGATGGGCCGCTTCACCGACGAGGATGCGCGCGTGCGCAGCATTCGCGCCATGGAGCAGCGCTACCACGTGGACACCGCGCAGGCGGATGGCGTGGAGGCCACCGCCGTGGGGCTGCTCGAGCAGGTCGAGAACGATTGGGGACTCGAGGATCCGCTGGCGGAGTCCATGCTGCGATGGGGGGCGCGGATGCACGAGACCGGGCTCGATATCGCGCATTCGAAATACCACCGGCACAGCGCCTACCTCATGCAGCATGCCGACATGCCGGGTTTTCCGCGCGAGGAGCAATTGCTGCTTGCCGCGCTGGTGGGCGGCCAGCGGCGGCAGCTTTCGGTGGAATCGCTCGAAGATCTGCTGCCGCCGTGGGATCGGCTGGCGGAATTCATGATCGTCATCCTGCGGCTCGCGGTGCTCCTGCACCGCGGTCGCAGCCCTCAGCCGCTTCCCGAGGTCGAGCTGGGCGTGAAGGGGCGAACCCTCAACCTGAAGCTGCCCCAGGGGTGGATGAAGGAGCATCCGCTGACCATCGAGGATCTCGAGCAGGAGCGGCAGTACCTCAAGGACGCGGGTTTCCGGCTCAACATCGGCTAGGGCCCGCGAGGGTCGGGCGCCGACGAATCCTAGCCGGGCTCCGTGAGGGGCACGCGCTCGTCGTAGAGCATGAGCAGTCGCGACTGGGCGCCGATCTGGTCGCTGCCCTCGGCGCGCGTGTACTTGCCTTCGCTGTCCATGAGCCAGGCCTGCGTGCTGTCGGACAGGTACAGGTTGAGGTCCTCCGCGACGCGCGCCTTGAGCTCCGGCGCCTCGACCGGGAATCCGACCTCGATGCGCCGGAACAGATTCCGGTCCATCCAGTCGGCACTGCCGCAGTAGATCTCGCGCTCGCCGGCGTTCTCGAAGTAGTACACGCGTGAATGCTCCAGGAACCGGCCGACGATGGACCGCACCTTGATGCGGTCCGACACACCCGGCACGCCGGGGCGCAGGCAGCACACGCCGCGCACGATCAGCTCGATGTTGACGCCCGCCCGAGAGGCCTTGTAGAGCGCCTGGATGACCGTGGGCTCGGTCAGCGCATTGAGCTTCGCGACGATGCGCGCGGGCTTGCCTTCGCGCGCGTGCAAGGCCTCGCGCTCGATCTTGGCGATGATGCCCTGATGAAGGCTGAAGGGCGCCTGCAGCAGCTTGCGCAGGCGCGGCACGCGCGTCAGGCCGGTGAGCTGCAGGAAGATCTCGTGGATGTCCTCGCCGATGGCCTCGTCGGCCGTGATCAATCCGTAGTCGGTGTACAAGCGTGCCGTCTTGGCGTGATAGTTGCCGGTGCCGAGATGGCAGTAGCGCCTCAGGCCCTTGTCCTCGCGCCGCACCACCATCACCAGCTTGGCGTGCGTCTTGTAGCCGAATACGCCGTACATGACGTGCGCGCCGGCCTCCTGCAGCTTGGTGGCAAGCTCGATGTTGGCCTCCTCGTCGAAGCGCGCGCGCAGCTCGATGATGACCGTCACGTCCTTGTCCGCCTGGGCCGCCTCGGCCAGGGCGCTCACGATGGTCGAGTCGCTGCCGGTACGGTACAGCGTCTGCTTGATCGCGAGCACCTGCGGATCGCTTGCCGCCTGCTTGACGAAGTCCGCCACCGGACCGAAGCCCTGATAAGGATGATGCAGCAGCACATCGCCGCCGCGCAGCGTCGCGAACACGTCGCTGCCCATGCGCAGCCGCTCCGGAATGCTGGGCGCGAACGGGGTGTACTTGAGCTCGGGGCGGTCCACCAGGTCGTAGAGAGCCATGAGCCGATTCAGGTTGACCTGCCCCGACACCTTGTAGAGGTCATCGGCGGTGAGCTGGAACTGGCTCGACAGGAAGGTCAGGATCTCGTCCGGACAGTCGTGCGCGGTCTCGAGACGCACGGCATCGCCGAACCGGCGGGACGCGAGCTCGCCCTCGACTGCGCGCAACAGGTCGTCGACTTCCTCCTGCTCGACGAACAGGTCGCTGTTGCGCGTCACCCTGAACTGATAGCAGCCGCGCACGTTCATGCCGATGAACAGCTTGGAGACGAAGGCCTCGACGATGGTGCCGAGGAACACGAAATTGCGGCTGCCAAGCTCGTCGGGCAGGCGAATCAGGCGCGGCAGGGAGCGGGGTGCCTGCACCACGGCAAGCCCGCTGTTGCGCCCGAATCCGTCCTCGCCTTCGATGACCACGGCGAAGTTCAAGCTCTTGTTGAGGATCTTCGGGAAGGGACGTGCGGGGTCGAGCGCGAGCGGGCTCAGCACCGGCACCACTTCGCGGTCGAAATACTCCCCGAGCCACGCGGCCTGCGCGTCGGTCCACATCTCCGGCGACACGAACACCACGCCTTGCTTGGCGAGAGCGGGCAAGAGCACGTCGTTGAGGAGCTGATATTGCTCGTCCACGAGGCGGATCGCCCGCGTACGGATTGCCTTCAATTGATCGGCCACCGGCAGGCCGTCCGGCCCACCCTGGACCGCGCCGGCCTCGAGCAGCTCCTTCAGGCCGGCGACCCGGATCTCGAAGAACTCATCGAGGTTCGCGCACGAAATGCACAGGAACTTGACCCGCTCGAGCAGGGGGATGCGCTCATCCTTTGCCTGATCCAGGACTCGCTGGTTGAATTCGAGGAAGGACAGCTCGCGATTGATGTAGAGCTGGGGCGTTTGCAGGTCGGTGTCGTTCATCGCGATCAGGAGGCTGGTGGAACCCGTGCTCAATCCGCCTAGTTTGGTTGAGCGCGCATGACAATATGATGACGAGAGTATGCACCCTCGGGGTCAGGCATACCGATAAACCCCTCCCAGGATCCGGGGTCCGGCGGCGCCCGTGACGCTCGGGGCGCTCGAGGGAAGGCCCGCCAGGGTGCGCTGCGCAAACCACGCGAACGCCGCCGCCTCGACGTAGTCCGGATCGAGCCCCAGCTCTGCCGTGGTCGCGACGCGGCTCGGCGCGGCCGCGCGCGCGATCGCCTCGAGCAAAGCGCCATTGTGCGCTCCGCCCCCGCAGGCAAAGATCGCGGCGCCCGCGGAGTGCCTCGCGACTTCGGCGGCGACGGTGCGGGCCGTGAGGCGGAGCAAGGTGGCTTGGACGTCCGCGGGCGCGAGGCGGGCTCCCTCGAGCTTGCGCTCCAGCCAGCTCATGTTGAAGAGCTCACGTCCCGTGCTCTTCGGCGCGGGCAGGGCAAAATACGGCTCATCCAGCAGCCGCGCGAGCAGGGCGGGATCGCATCGGCCGGTGCGCGCCCAGGCGCCGTGTGCGTCGAAATCCCGGCCGCCGTGCCGCGCAATCCAGGCATCGAGCAGGCGGTTGGCCGGGCCGGTGTCGAAGCCCGTCACCGGCGCGCGGCGCTTCAGCACGGTGATGTTGGCGATGCCCCCGAGATTCAGGATCACCCGATCCTCGTCGGCGCTGCGAAACAAATGATCGTGGAACACCGGCAGGAGCGGCGCCCCCTGTCCCCCGGCGGCCACGTCGCGCCGGCGGAAGTCCGCGACCACCGTGATCCCGGTGAGCTCCGCCAGGGTGCTCGGATCGCCGATCTGCCAGGTGAACGGAGGATCGAGGTCCGGCCGGTGGCGCACGGTTTGCCCATGGCTGCCGATCGCGGCGATCCGATCCGCGCCGACGCCGGCCTCGCGCAGGAGAGCGAGCGCCGCTGCGGCGAAGCTCTGCGCAATCTCCACGTCGATGCGGCCGACCTCATCGAGCGTCACGTGATCCGGTGAATCGACCACTGCGGCGACCCGGGCTTTCAGGGCGGGGTCGAACGGCGTCGCGCTGGCGGCCAGCATGCGCAGAGGAAAGGAGTCGAAATCCACCAGCACGGCGTCGATTGCATCCATGCTGGTTCCGGAGATGAGACCGAGATAGACACCCATGGCGAGGGCCCGGAGGCTAGGGTCTGTTGACGCTCTGCAGGCGATCGAGCGTGGCGGGACTGGCGACGCCGGTGTTCCACGCGGACCCCGGGGCGGCGGGTCCCGCCACCGCGAATGCCGGTATCACCGCGAGCGGCGGCGCGGCAGGCGGCATGCCCTGCACGAGGGCAGGGCCGCTCTCGGCGGCCGACGCGGTCCCGCTGTCCGTCAGGGCCGCGAGCAGCGGAGCCGTGGCCTGCTTGAATGTGCGCAGGTCATCGGCGCGCAGCGGCTCGGCGCCCGCCAGCCGGACCGTCTGCGGATTCTTGTGCACCCCGTTCACGAGGTACTCATAGTGCAGATGGGGCCCGGTCGCGAGCCCCGTCATGCCGACGTAGCCGATGACCTGGCCCTGCTGAATCCGCGAGCCTGCGTGAAGATTCTTGGCGAAGCGCGACATGTGTCCGTAGAGGGTCGAGACCTCGCCGCTGTGTGCAATGACGATTGCGTTGCCGTAGCCGCCGCGCTGCCCTGCGAAGGCCACGCGGCCGTCGCCGGCGGCGTGCACCGGAGTCCCCGTGGGCGCGGCGTAGTCGGTGCCCATGTGGCCGCGAATGAGGTTCAGGATGGGATGCCGGCGATGCGGATTGAACGCGGAGCTGACCCGCGTGAATTCTACGGGCGCCCGCAGGAAGGCCTTGCGCATCGGCTGACCCTCGGGAGAGTAGTAGCCGACGCCGCCGCCTTCGGAGGTGAACCGCACCGCACGGTAGGTCTTGCCGGCGTTCACGAACTCGGCGGCCAAGAGCTCTCCGTCGCGCAGGTACTTGCCGTCCCGATAGATCTGCTCGTACACGGCGGTGAAGCGGTCCCCGTCGCGGATGTCGAGCACGAAGTCGATGTCCCAGGCGAACACATTGGCGAGCTTGGTCGCGATGCTGTCGGAGATGCCCGCCGCCTCCGCCGCCTGAAACACCGAGGAGTCGATGGCGGCTGTCGCGGTACGCACCTTGGTCTCGACCGGGTTGTCGATCATCCTCGCGGCGAAGCCGTCGTCCTTGCGCATGACCTCGAGCGTCCGGGTCTCGCTGACCTTGCGCTCGAGCTGGCGCACCTCACGGTCGTTGTGCGTGACCTTGATCGCGTCGCCCGGCCTCAGGAAGTCGAGGCTTTGACGGATGCCGGGCAGCTGCCGGATGGCGGCGAGATCGGCTGGATCGAGGGCCATGCGGCGGAAGATCGCGTCCAGGGTGTCGTTGCGGGCGACGATCACCTCGATGGTCGATCCGATGCCCGCCTGCTCGGGCGCCGGGGAGCGCGCGGGTCGCGGGCCGGCCGGTGCCGAACCGGAAAGAGGGGACGGGGCCGCGCGGACGACCGGCGCACCACCCTTCGCATCGCCCGAGCGCATGGCTTGTGCCGCCGCGGGACCCGATGGGCCCGGCTCCTCGCGGACCGCGTGCCAGATCATCAGCACCGCGACGCTCGCGCCGAGCAGCGCACAACCGCGTGCCCAGGCGCGCAGGGGCTCGGATCGCGGCAACGCCCGGCGGATCCACGCCCGCACACGCGCAATACGGGTGGATCTTGCGTAGCTCTTTGCGCGCACGGGATACCTTTGCTCCGGGTGAACGGGCAGCCTAGCCTCGGGCCGTGGCGCGGTCAATCGACCCGCGCACACTCCGGGGGCCGACGCAGCAGCGGGTCCTCAATGTCCGACGGTCAAGAGCCTGGTGATTTCCGAGGCCGGGACAGGGCGGCTGAACAGGTAGCCCTGCGCCTCGTCGCAGCCGAGCTCGAAGAGCTTCGAGGCCTGCTCCTCGGTCTCGACGCCCTCGGCAACGACGTAAATTTTGAGGGCCTTGGCCAGATTGATGATGGCGGAGACGATGGCCATGTGCTCGGCGCTGATGGTCATGCCGGCGACGAACGCCCGGTCGATCTTGAGCGCGTCGAGCGGAAGGTGCGCGATCTGGCTCAATCCCGAGTAGCCGGTGCCGAAGTCGTCCATGAACACCTGCACCCCGGCCTCGCGCAGCCGCAGGAGCTTCTGCACGTTGGCGCCGGTGTTCTGCGCGATCATGGATTCCGTGATCTCGACATCGATGCCGGTCGCGTGACTCGCGCCGGGTCCGAGCGCGGCCAGCACCGCCGCGACGAACGAGGGCTGGCGCAGCTGCACCTCCGAGACGTTGACGGCGACGCGCGGCACGTCGAGGCCCTGCGCGCGCCACATCTGCAGGTCGGCCATGGCCTGACGGATCACCCAGAGCCCGACCTCGACGATGAGGCCCGATTCCTCCAGCAGCGGCACGAAGTCGTGCGGCGACACCATGCCTTGGTCCGGATCGTTCCAGCGGATGAGCGCCTCCAGGCCGCGCACGCGGCGGGTGGCGAGGTCCACCTTGGTCTGGTAGTGCAGGAGGAATTCCTTCTGCGCGACCGCCTTGCGCAGCCGGCTCTCGAGGCGCAGCCGGTGCGCGACCCGGGCGTTCATCTCCGGCGAATAGAAAAGATACGAATCGGCTGCGTCCTTGGCGCGCTTCAGGGCCGCCTCGGCATTCACGAACAAGCTCTCGGCGGTGTCCGCATCGGCCGGGTACATCGCAATGCCGAGCTTCACCGAGGTGCGCAGCTCGATCTCGTCGATGATCAGGGGCTCGGCGAACGAATTCACGATCCAGTCCTCGATCCAGCGTGCCATCGAGGTGCCGGGAAGATTGGGGACGACCAGCGCGAAGCGGTCGCCGCCGATTCGTGCCGGCGTCGCGGATTCGCTGATGGTCTTTTGCAGACGGTTCGCCAGCTCCTTCAGCACCTGGTCTCCCGCGTAGCGCCCGAGCGTGTCGTTGATACGCTTGAACCGCTGCAGGTCGATGATGATGACCGCGAGCTGGCGCCGCTCGGCGCGCGCGCCATGCAGCGCCTGGGCAAGCCGGTCGAAGAACAGCTGACGATTGGCAAGGCCGGTGAGCGTGTCGTAGTACGACACGTACGTGAGCTTTTCCTCCTTGCCGATGTAGTCGAGCGCGAAGGAGATGTCGCCCGCCAGATCCTTGAGGAGCTTGAGCTCCTCGTAGTCGAAGAAGCCCGTCTCCGCCGCGTACAGCACCAGGATGCCGACGGCCTGCTCGTCGACCATGAGCGGCATGGCCATCTGCGAGCGGAAACCGCGCACCAGCGCCTCGCGCTTGAGCAACGGCTCGGTCGAGGCCTCGATGTCGTTCATCACCACCATGCGCTTCTGGCGCAATGCCTCGCCCACCGGACCCGGGTCGACGTCGCGGTTGGCGAGGGTCAGGCCGATCTCGTCGAGATAGCCCTGCTCGAAGCCGTCCCATACCAGCGGCGTGGCCTTCAGGGCATCGGGCTCCACCAGGCCGATCCACGCCATGCGGAAGCCGCCTTGCTGCACGGCGATGCGGCAGGTCTCGCTCAACAGCTCGCGCCGCTCGCGCACGCGCACGATGGTCGAGTTGATGCCGCTCAGCACCGCCTGTATCCGGCTCAGGCGCGCGATCCTCTCCTGCTGCAGCCGGTGATCGGTGATGTCGCGCGCGACACCGCGATAACCGTGCACGTGACCCGAGGGGTCGACCAGCGGCAGCGCGTTGCTGTCGACCCAGCGTATGCCGCCCTTGCTGTGCCGCATGTGCAGCACCAGGTCGCGCCAGCCGCGCTTCTCCGCGACGCCGCGCTTCAAGAGGTCGGCCAAGGTATTGCGAATGTTCGGCGCCACGATGTCGAGGCAGCTCGTGCCGACGAGCTGCTCCGGGCTGTAGCCGAGGATCGATTCCACCGCGGGGCTGCAGAAGGTATAGATACCCTTCGAGTCGAGCTCCCAGATCCATTCCTGCGTCGCCTCGGCGATGCTGCGGAAGCGCTCCTCGCTGTCGCGCAAGGCCCGCTCGGCATTCACGCGGTCGGTGATGTCCTGGATTTGATAGATGAAATAATGAGGCTCGCCGGACTGCAGCCATACCATGGAGCCGCTCATCTGCGTCCAGACCACCCGGCCGTCCTTGCGCACCAAGCGCTTGTTGGTCTGGTAGGACTCGATCCTGCGGTCGAGCATGTCGCGAACCTGGATCGCGTCGACGTCGCGGTCTTCGGGATGGCTGATCGAGCGCACGTCCGTGGCGAGCAGCTCGCTCTCGACGTAGCCGACGATGTCGCAGAGCGCGGGATTGATCCCGAGCCAGCGACCGTCCGGCGCGACCAGCGCCATGCCGATCGAGGAGAAATGCATCGCGAAGCGGAAGCGCTCCTCGCTTTCCTCGAGCTCGCGCTGCGCCCAGCGCCTCGCGTCGCGATCCTCCGCCTCGCGAAGCGCGCGCTCGATCGCCGGCACCAGGCGCCCGCGATTGTCCTTGAGCACGTAGTCGACCGCGCCCTGCTTGAGCGCCTGGATGGCGCGCTCCTCGCCGATCGTGCCGGATACGAAGATGAACGGCGTGTCGGGCCGCTTCGACTGGGCTATTTCCAGCGCCGAGATCCCGTCGAAGCCCGGCAGCGTGTAGTCGGACAGGATCAGGTCGGGCTCGAAGCTGCCGAGCGCCGCCTCGAAGTCGGCACCGGTGTCCACGCGCTGCTCGACCACGGTGAGCCCGCGCGAGCGCATCTCGCGCAGCAGGAGGTCCACGTCCTCGGCGCGATCCTCCACCATCAGCACTTTGATCTTGCGTGCGCTCATCGCTCTCGAGACCGTTCTACGCGCCCGCCGTCGGCAAGCGGTTCATCACCGCCCAGTAGAGGCCCGTCTGTCTGATCACGTCGGTGAACGGGGTGAACTCCACCGGCTTGACCAGATAGCTGTTCACGCCGAGTTGATAGCTCTCCACGACGTCGCGCTCCTCCGCGGATGACGTCAACACCACCACCGGAATGACCTTCTCCTTCTCGGCGCTCTTCAGGCGCCGCAGCACGTCGATGCCGCCGAGTCTGGGCATCTTCAGGTCGAGCAGGATCAGGCGCGGCTGCGCGCCGCGCCGCTCCTTGAACGAGCCTTCGCGAAACACGAAGTCCAGAGCCTCGACGCCGTCTCGCAGCCGTACGATGTTGTTGACCACGTTGCTCTTGCGCAGCGCGCGCACCACCAGCTCGGCATCGGCGTCGCTGTCCTCGACCAGCAGGATCTCTACCGCCTCGAAATCATTCACTCGAATCTCCCATCGGTAGTGCGAACGAGAATACCGCGCCCTGATCGACCTGGCCCTGCGCCCACACCCGCCCGCCGTGCCGCGTCACGACACGATGGACGATGGCGAGGCCGACGCCGGTTCCCGCGAATTCGTCGGCGCGATGCAGCCGCTGGAACACGCGGAACAGCTTCTCCACGTACTGCATGTTGAAGCCGACGCCGTTGTCGCGTACCGAATAGCGGCATTCCGAACCGACCTTGACGCCGCTCACCTCGATCCGGGGCTGGGCCGCCCCGCTCGAGTACTTGACGGCGTTCGAGATGAGATTGGTCCACACCTGGCGCAGCAAACTGCGATCGGCATGGGCTGCGGGCAACGGACCGAGCTCGATATGCGGGACCGGCGTGCCGGGCTTGCGCTGGCCGCGCGGGGTCGAGTGGACCACCTCCTCGATCACCTCGCGCACCAGCGAGTCGACGTTCACCTCGGAGCGCGTCACCGGCAACCTTCCGAGGCGGGAGAACGCCAGCAGGTCGTCGATCAGCGCTCCCATCCTGCGGCTGTTCTCCCGGATCACGTCCAGGTAGCGCATTCCCTCGGAATCCAGCTTCTCCGCATAGTCCTCGATCATCATGAGCGCGAATCCGTCGATGGCGCGCAAGGGCGCGCGCAGGTCGTGCGATACGGAATAGCTGAAGCTCTCGAGCTCCTTGTTGCTCGCCTCGAGTTGCTCGGCCTTGTCCATGAGCACCATGTTGAGCTCGCGAATGGCATGTTCAGACAGTTTGCGCTCCGTGATGTCCTCGGAAATCCCCAATAGGAATTGGGGTTTTCCCTGCTCGTCCAGAATCGGCATCTTCACGGTGTGCAGCGTGCGCAGCCCGACCCGGGTGTTGATCGATTGCTCCGCGATGTCCACCGGTTGGCCCGTCGCCAGCACTTCACGATCCTTGGACTCGATGAAGTCCGCCTGTTCCGCCGGAAGGAAGTCCCGATCGCGCTTTCCGAGCACATCCTCCGGCTGCAATCCGAGCAGCTCCAAAGTGGCGCGGTTCTGCCGCACGTATCTAAAGTCAACCGCGTCCTTTACAAATATCATGACCGGCAGGCTTTCCACCAGAGAGTCGAGGAACTTGTTGGCGGTCCGGAGCTGGCTCTCGGCGGCCTTGACCTCGGCGACCTCGCGCGACAGGGACCGATCGGCCTCGCGTCGGCCGCGCATCTCGGTGCGCACCTCGCGGAACAGCCCGATGAACAACCCGGTGGCGACCGCGAAGGTGGCGAGCAGGGAGACCAGGGTGGTCTCGCGCGCCGCTACGGCGTCGAGCTCGCGCTGCGACAGCAATCGCGCCTCGATCGCATCCATCCGCTCGATGAGAGCGCGGAGCCCCTGGTCGTCGCCGTTGCGCCGACCGAGGGTGAGCACCGCGCGGGCGGCGGGCGCGCCATAGGTCCCGAAGGCAACGAGCGCCGCGGCCATGTAATCGAGGTGTGTGGTGATCTCCGTGTGCAGCGCCGCGATGTTGTCGGCCTGCAGCCGATTGTCGCGCGTCAGCGTCGAGAGCTCATTGAGCTGGCCGCGCACCCGCTGGTTCAGTTTCGTGTACTCGTCGCGGCGCGCCACGGCGGACGACCGGAAGTACTCGCGCTCCGCGAGGTCGGCGCCGGTGAGCGATCCGTAGAGGTCGGCGAGGGTCGCACGCACCTCCTGGGTGTGCGCCACCCACTCGATCGAGTCGGTGAGCTTGACGCCGGTTCGATACGTGTAGAGCGCGCCGAACAGCAGCAGCGCCAGGGCGAGCGCGAAGCCGGCGAGCACCTTGTTTTCTACGGACGCAAGCGTGCCCTGCCGGCGGTCCGGGGTCATTCCCGCATGGGTCTTCGATTGGGCGGTCGACGCGCCATGGCCCAATATTAAGCCTTGATCTTGCATCTTGCTTCCGTTCCCGACGTATCGGCCCTCGGCATCAGGCCTGAAGCGCTGTCGCGCTGCGCCATGGTCGTCCCCATGGACCAGCCCGGAACGGCGGGATAGCGGAAGCGCCCGGGTCGCAGCGGCCGGCAAACCCCTCATTTCCGTTCAGTGATTTCAGCAAGGGATGGCATTGCACGTCGTCATCGCCTGAATCGGCTGTCGGCCGTTTCCTACAAATCTCCGACGCGGATTTTACGTATGAGATCAGCCTCACAAATCCACTGCGTCGTCGGTCACAAAGACTGCAACTGAGGCCTCTATCACCCGATAACAGGGCATCGCGGCCTAGTTTCCGCGAGGCGTGCAGCTGATTTAACGAAAGGAAGCCGTGACCAACAAGCACTTCTCTGGACATGAGGTCTCGATGCTGCATGCGCGTCGAGGGAAGACGATCCCGAAAATCGTGTCGCTCTCGTTGACCCTGGCGGCAACTTGCGCGCAGGCGCAGTCGGGGAGCGATTCGACCATCGGGGACCTGAAGCGCCTCAACGTGGAAGACCTCATGAACGTCGAGGTCACCTCGGTGTCGCGCCACGCGGAAAAGCTGCTCAACGCGGCCTCCGCCATCCAAGTCATCACCCGCGACGACATCTTGCGCTCGGGGGCCACCAGCATCCCGGAGGCCCTGCGGCTCGCGACCAACCTCCAGGTGGCGCAGAAGAACTCCCACGACTGGGCCATCAGCGCGCGCGGGTTCAACACCGCCCTCGCCAACAAGCTGCTGGTCATGATCGACGGCCGCACGGTGTACACACCTCTTTATTCCGGCGTCTACTGGGACGTGCAGGACGTGCTGCTCGAGGACATCGATCGGATCGAGGTGATCAGCGGCCCGGGCGGCACCCTCTGGGGCGCCAATGCGGTCAACGGCGTGATCAACATCATCACCAAGAGCGCCGCCGACACGCAAGGCGGCTATGTGGAAGGCGGCGGCGGGAACCAGCTGCGCGACTTCGCCGGGGCGCGCTACGGCGGCTCGGTCAACGGCGACACCCAGTTTCGCGTCTACGGCAAGTATTTCTCGCGCGGCGACGAGGTGCTCGCGGACGGCGCCCCCGAGCCCGATGCTTGGCGGCAGAGCCGGGGCGGCTTCCGCATCGATTCGGCGCCCAATTCCGCGGACCGGCTCACCCTGCAGGGCGATCTGTACGATGGGCTGGAGAACGAGCAGAGCGGAGGGCACGGCGGAGTCAGCGGGCAGAACATCCTGGGCCGCTGGACGCGGACGTTCTCCGACCAATCCGACCTGAGCCTGCAGTCGTATATCGACGACACGCACCTCAGTGATCCATTCCCGGCGGCGTATTTCGGGCCCCTGCTGGTGGCGCCGCCCGGCACGCTGTACGAGGATCTGACCACCTACGATGTCGACTTCCAGCATCGCTTCACTCTCGGCGGATTCAACCGCATCGTCTGGGGAGCCGGCTTCAGGCATACGCGCGACGGAGTCGGCAACGCGCCGGCCGCGGGCTTCCTTCCGGAGGTGCTGGACCAGAATTTGTACAGCGTGTTTCTCCAGGATGAGCTGACGCTGACCCGCGACGTGTCGCTCAAGGTCGGCTCCAAGCTGGAGCACAACGACTACACCGGGTTCGAGTACGAGCCGGACGTGAGGCTCAGCTGGGCGGCGAGCTCGAGCCAGGCGCTCTGGGGGGCCGTATCGCGCGCGGTCCGGACACCCTCGCGGATCGACCGCGACTTCACCGAGGCCACGCCTCCCTATCTCGTGCTCCTCAAGGGAAGCTCCGACTTCGAGTCCGAAATCGAAATCGCCTACGAGCTCGGCTACCGGGCGCAGATCGGCGACCACGCATCGATGTCGGCGTCGGCGTTCTACAACCGCTACGACGACATTCGCAGCACCAGCTACACGCCGGTCACCATCCTGCCGCTCTACTTTCAGAACAACGTCGAGGGGCATACCCACGGCATCGAGCTGGCCGGGAGCTATCGGGTTTCCGAGGATTGGTCCCTGCACGCGGGCTACACGCTCTTGATGGAGCACCTGTGGGTCAAGTCCGGACAGTTCGACCTTTCCGACGCGCACAACGAGACCGCGGATCCCGAGCATCAGTTCTCGGTGCGCTCGTCGCTCGACCTGCCGCGCAACGTGAGCTGGGATGCCGACCTGCGCTGGGTCGATACCCTGCAGATCAACAACGCCGCGGTGGTCGAGACGGTGCCTGCCTATTTCGAGCTGGACACCCGCCTGGCATGGCACGCGGGCGATCGGGTCGAGCTGTCGCTCACCGGCCAGAATCTCCTGCATGACCGCCACACCGAATACGGCTTCCCGAGTCCCAGCCGGGTGGAGATCGAGCGCGGCGTCTATGGAAAAGCGACGTGGCATTTCTGATCCGACGGCTCACGGCCTGGGCGTGCGGCGCGCTGCTCCTGGCGGCGCTCGCCGGGGCGGCGGGCGGCGGCGATTCGCCCACCGAGTATCAGGTGAAGGCCGTGTTCGTTTACAACTTCTCGCATTTCGTCGAGTGGCCCGCGCAGGCGTATCCGGACCCCAAAGCGCCGTTCGTGATCGGCATCCTGGGCGACGATCCGTTCGGAGGGCGGCTCGACGAGGCCGTGCGCGGCGAGCAGATCGAGCAGCATCCGCTGGAGGTCCGGCGCATCCACAACGTCGACCAGATCGGAGACTGCCGCATCCTGTACATCGACCGCGCCGAAGCCGCGCAGCTCAAGGAGATCCTTACGGTCCTGGATCATCACAGCACGCTGACCGTGTCCGAGCTGGACGACTCGTCCCAGCGCGGAGTCATGATCCAGTTCGTCACCGAGAACAGCCGCATCCGCCTGCGCATCAACGTGGACTCGGCGCGGGCGGCGGGGCTCATCATCAGCTCCAAGCTGCTGCGCCCCGCGGAGATCGTCACCACCCGGAAGGGGGATTAGGGCCATGAGAACCGAAGCCCTGGCCGTGCCTGCCAAGTCGGTGCCCATTCGCCGCCTGCTCATGCGCTCGCTGATTCTGTCGAGCGGCGCCGTGCTGGTCATGACGGCGCTCGCATTCTGCACCTACGAGCTGCTGGTCTTTCGCCAGTCGAGCGTCCAGCAGCTGCAGATATTGAGCCAGGCGATCGCGGCCAACAGCACGGCCGCGCTCGCCTTCGACAACGCGGAAGACGCCGCGGGGGTGCTGGCGGCCTACAAGGCGGACCCTCACATCACGGCCGCGGTGCTCTACGACGCGCACGGCAAGATCTTCGCGATCTACCCCCGCGGAGTCGATCCCTCGCGCTACCCTGCGGGACCCGGCAAGACCGGCTACACGTACACGGCCGACGCGCTGGCGGCGGTGCTGCCCGTGATCGAGGACGGCAAGCGTCTCGGCACCCTGTTCGTCTCCTCGGATCTGAGCCTCATGTATGCGCGCCTGCGCCTGTACGCGCTGATCGTGTTCCTGGTGTGCGTCGTCTCCATGCCCGTGGCTTACCTGATCTCGCGGCTGCTGCAGCGGCGCATGCTCGATCCGATCCTCGCGCTCGCCGATACGACGCGTGCAATCTCCGAGCGTCGCGATTACTCGGTGCGTGCGCAGCCGACCGGCGCCAAGGAGCTCGATCAATTTGCCGCCACGTTCAACGAGATGTTGACCGAGATCCAGGAGTCGGACGGCAAACTGCATGCGCAGCTCGCGCGACTCTCGCTGCTTCAACAGATCACGCACGCCACCGGCGAGCGGCTCGATCTCGCCAGCACCTTCCAGGTCGTTCTCGGCAGCCTCGAGGACAATATGCCCATCGACTTCGGCTGCGTGCTCCTGCATGACCCGGCGGCGCAGTCCCTGACGGTCGGCACGGTGGGCGCGGCGGGCCGCCGCTTCGCGGACAAGAGCGGCCTCACCGAGCAGACCAACGTGCCGATAGATCCGAACGGGCTGTCCACCTGCATCGCCGGCAAGCTGGTCTACGAGCCCGACGTTCTGGACGTGCCGTTCCCCTTCCCGCAGCGCCTCGGCGGCGCGGGGTTGCGCTCGCTGGTGATCGCTCCGTTGATCCTGGAGAACCAGGTGTTCGGAGCGCTGGTGTGCGCGCGCACCGCCAAAGAGGCCTTTTCCAGCGGCGAGTGCGAATTCTTGAAGCAGCTGAGCGAGCACGTCGCCCTCGCCAGTCATCAGGCGCGTCTCTACGGCGCCCTGCAGCAGGCGTACGACGATCTTCGTCAGAGCCAGCACGCCGTGATGCAGCAGGAGCGCTTGCGCGCGCTCGGGCAGATGGCGAGCGGCATCGCCCACGACATCAACAATGCGATCTCGCCCGTCTCGCTCTACACCGAATCGCTGCTCGAGCGCGAGCCGGGCTTGAGCGAGCGCGCACGCGGCTATCTGGTCACCATCCAGCGCGCCATCGACGACGTTGCACGCACCGTGGCGCGCATGCGCGAGTTCTATCGGGAGCGCGAGGCGCAGCTCACCTTGGAGCGAGTGGACCTCAATCGCGCCGTCAAGCAGGTGGTGGATCTTACCCGGCCGCGCTGGGGCGACCTGCCGCAGCAGCTTGGCGCCAACGTCGAGCTGGCGACGGAGCTCGCCGAGGAGCTGCCCGAAATCATGGGGGCGGAGCACGAGATCCGCGATGCGCTCACCAATCTGATCTTCAATGCGGTCGACGCGATGCCGGGCGGCGGCACCATCACCGTACGCACGCGCATGGTCGCGGGACCGGACGGCGAGCGCGTGCTCGTCGATGTCGGCGACAGCGGCGTCGGCATGGACGAGGACACGCGCCGCCGCTGCCTCGAGCCGTTCTTCACCACCAAGGGCGAGCGCGGCACCGGCCTCGGTCTCGCGATGGTCTACGGCATGATCCAGCGTCACAGCGCCGAGCTCGAGATCGCGAGCGCGCTGGGTAAGGGCACGACCATCACCCTGAGCTTCCCCGCGGTCACCTCGTCGGCGGTGTCGACCTCCAAGACCTCGACGGTCGCGGCGATCGGGCGGCGGCTGCGCATCCTGCTGGTCGACGACGATCCGCTGTTGATCAAGTCGTTGCAGGACACGCTCCAGGAGGACGGTCATTTGATCACCGCCACCCACGGCGGCCAGGCCGGGATCGACGCCTTCGCGGCGGCCCACCAGCGCGGCGAGGTGCCGGACATCGTGATCACCGATCTTGGCATGCCGCAGGTCGACGGACGCAAGGTCGCCGCGTCGATCAAGACCACTTCGACGAACACGCCGGTGATCATGCTCACCGGTTGGGGCCAGCGCATGATGGCGGCGAACGAGATTCCGCCGCACGTCGACAAGGTGCTGGCCAAGCCCCCGCGGCTGCACGAGCTGCGCGCCGCGCTCCTGGAGCTGGTCGCATGACGCACGTCGCGCGGTTGCTGATAGTCGACGACGAGGCCGCGCAGATGCGCGCGCTGTGCGACACCTTGAGCCTCGAGGGTTATTCGACCAAGGGCTACTCGTCGGCGCGCGAGGCGCTGCAAGCGCTGAAGCCCGGCAGCTATGACCTCGTGCTCACGGACCTCATGATGCCCGAGATGGACGGGATCACCCTGATCGATTCAGTCCGGCGGATCGACCCCACGCTCGGTGCCATCGTGATGACCGGTCACGGGACCATCGACACCGCGGTGCAGGCCATGCAGGTCGGGGCGCTGGACTACATACTGAAGCCGTTCAAGCTCAACGTGGTCCTGCCCATCCTGGCGCGGGCCCTCGACGTGCAGCGGCTGCGACGCGAGAACACGGAGCTGCAGGAGCGCGAGCGGAGCCGCTCCGAAGAGCTGGCCGCGGCCTATCAGAGTCTCGAGTCGTTCTCCTATTCGGTTTCGCACGACCTGCGGGCCCCGCTCCGCACCGTCGACAGTTTCGCGCAGATCCTGGCGGAGGATTTCGGCGAGCGCCTGGGCGAGGAGGGCAGGCGGATCATCGATACGATCCGCGGCGGCAGCAAGAAGATGGATCAGCTCATCGTCGGGCTGCTGGAGTTCTCTCGTGCCGGCCGTCACCAGTTCGACATGGCGCTCATCGACATGACCCTGCTCGCGCAGTCGGCGGCGGCGGAGGCCGTGGCGGCCCACGCGGGGCCCACTCCCAAGATCGAGGTCGGCGAGCTGCCGCAGGTGTCGGGCGATGTGACCGTGCTCCGGCAGGTGTGGTGCAATCTCATCGGCAACGCGCTCAAGTACAGCTCGAAACGCGCGCTCCCGGAGGTGACGGTGAGCGGGAGCACGACCGACAAGGAGGTCGTTTTCCAGGTCAAGGACAATGGCGCCGGTTTCGACATGCGTTACGCGAGCAAGCTCTTCGGCGTGTTCCAGCGGCTGCATAGCGCGCAAGAATTCGCGGGAACCGGCGTCGGCCTCGCAATCGTACAAAGGATCATCCAGCGCCATGGCGGGCGAATCTGGGCGAGCGGCGTTCCGGACGCCGGCGCCTGTTTCGAGTTTTCGCTGCCGCTGCCCGCGGCCGCGCCGTCGATCCCGGCCGACCCGGCCGTGGCTCCGGGCGCGGCTCCGAGCCGATCGGCCGGAGCCGCCGCATGACGCAAAAGCTACGGGTAATCTCGGTCGAGGACAACCCCACCGACGCCCTCCTGGTCGCAAGGAATCTGACCAAGGCGGGCCTGGACGTGGACATCCATCGCGTGGAGACCGAGCCGGACTTCGTGTCCGCGCTCGACG